>MHHD01000001.1:0-2922 GCA_001805895.1 Omnitrophica WOR_2 bacterium RIFCSPLOWO2_12_FULL_51_8
CGGCCAGCCTGATCTCCTTTTTCCCCAGGATGTGATCCACCTCACACGCTGTTCGGAGATGGGGAGTCATGCGGCGATACAGTTGAATAATGGGATTATGGCGAACGGCCTCCTGACAGATGGCGGCACCCTCGGGTTTCAGGATACGGGCAATCTCCGCATAGGCACGTTCGAGATCAAGATGATGAAGGACTCCGCGCTCGTTGACAACGTCAAAAGTGTTGTCGGCAAATCCGGTTTCTTCTGCATCCATCACATGAAACTCGCAGAGATGACTCAACCCGTTCTGCTCCACCAGACTTCTGGAATTGGTCACAGACACGTCCGAAATATCGATACCGACGATCCTGCCGGGTTGATGATGGGCCATGTCGATGCTGAATTTTCCGTTGCCGCAACAATAATCGAGGACGGTCCTGCCGGGCAGATTCTCGGACCACCATTGTTCGACTGCCTGCACCTGGAGGCCGTGCACCGAATAATATTTCGCGTTGGAGGTGTAGTGTTTTTTTGTTGGAGGGTCCCTTTGAACCTCCGTACCTCGAATGAAGTTGTGGTAATCACGTTCACGGCTCTTTCGTTCTTCCAGGAAGATGGAATGGGTCATTCGAATGCCCTCTTGAACAGATTCAGCCATTCCCCGTAGGCCTTGTGCTTATCGAAACCCCCGCGTGTCAATCCCCTGAGAATGACGAGAGTGATCAGGTAAACGGCTACTGCCAAAAGGAGCACCATTAATAGGTGCAGATGGTCTTTCAGCGAGACAAGACACAGGGTCATCAGCAGGCCCGCGAAACCGACACGGGCGGACGTGGCGAGAAAGTAATTGGGTCCTATTTCGAGAATCTTCAGAGCCGCCGCAAAAGTCGACAGAAGGATGATTGTGTGACCAGCGAGAACGGCCAGGGCCACTCCGGTCCCACCGAAGTAGGGGATCAAAATGATAGTGAGCGCCACGTGAATGGCCGCCGATATTCCCATTAACGTCATGTTGACCACCTGTTTGTTGCAGGCATCGAGAAGGCCTCCGATGCCGTGGCCGACGAACATGGGTATGAGGGAGGCCCCCAAGACCTGCAAACAGCGCGTTGCGGGATCGTAGGTTGAACCGAAGGCGACATGAATGATCTCGGCCGAAAAAAAGATGATGCCGGCCGCAACCGGAACGGCAAAGGTCAACAGACTGTCAAAGGTGGCGGCAAATGCCCGGGACAGTTTTTCCGGCGACGTGACATGGAATGAGCTTAACGCCGGAAACGTTGCGGCAACAAGGGCCGCCGGAATAAACTGGAGCGATCCGGCGATCGTCGAAGGAATACTGAAATAGCCCAGCATCTCCTCGTTGGTCAATTTGGACAGAATAAGGGTATCGGCAGACAAAAGTCTTGCAAAGAGTGTCGACACGAGGAACGGCAGGGAAATGAAGACGAAGGGTTTGAGAACAGTTGTGTCAAACCGGAGACCCGGATTGATCCCGAGCCTTTTGACAACCTGAAACAGGGCGTAAAGGAAATTGAAGGCCTGGTTGGCAATCAGGGCGAAGATCAAATAATGAACAGACCGATCAAGCCAGATGGAAAGGCCGCCGACAACGAGGGTCACGGATTGTCCGACAAGGATTCCCCGAAATTCATATTTCATCAGGTGATGGACCCTCAAACAGGCGTAAAAACTGTCCGAAAAAGTCTGAAAAAACATGACGACAATAATCAGATGGATCAACTGTCGCGTTACGAGGGGATAATCCAGCATGTTGATCAGGAGCCATCCGCACAAAATGGCGATCAGGAAGAGGACAAGCTTGAGCCCGAGGACACTATGGAGGTAACGGGAGAGGGAGTTGATGTCCTTCGATGCCTCGCGAATCAGGGTGGTTGAAAGGCCGAAATCCAGCAAGGAGGTAAAAAGGGTGGCAAAGGAGACCATGAGAAAGTAGATGCCGGTCGTCTCGACGCTGGTGTAGCGCGCGATGAGGATGAAATAGGCGAAGGTAAGCAGTTTGCGACCAATGAAGGCGGTGGTCAGAAACGTTGTATTCTTGATGACCTGTCCGGCGGATACCATGTTAAAAAAGCGTGTAGATGAATGGGGCCAGAATGGATGATTCGGAGAAGACAACCAACACGGAGCAAAGAACTATGGCAAGAATTAAGGGAATAAGCCAAAACTGTTTTCGTTCACGGATGTATAGCCAAATCTCCATCACTGACTTGTTCATGGTTTTTCTCCTTTTTTTCGAGCCAAAGTTATCCAGTACCCACCATCCATGTGCGTTGAAAAAATCCATTTGAACTGGATCAGGCCCCTCTGTAACCAGGAAGGGGTGGTCCGCTTTTTTTTCCATAAATAGGGATATCCCTCGGAATCCCAAAAAGAGGCCTTCGGGATTGACTGGTAATATTCGATCCCATTTTCCTCGAGCCATTTCATAATCTCCCCAATGGTATGGCAGGTCTCATGGGGATGTTGATACTGATCATTCCACCAACCGCGAGCCCTCTCTTTATCGGCCGTGGTCTCGATCTGCATACGAATGAAAGCATCTTTGACAAGAGGATTGCGGTGAAATACTTTGGTCGCAAGGAATCTGCGCCATCGTGAGGGGGAACGGCCGTATTTATTATAAAGACCGATGGCAAGCCCCCCCCCGGCTTAAGCAGAGAAAGAATGTTCTTAAATCCCGAATAAGCGTCCCCCGTGTGATGTAACACACCAAGACATAAGAGAAAATCAGACTTCTCCCGAACGGTGTCTATCTGCGACTTGTCGAGGATATCAATCTTTCTCAGCTCCAGAGTTTTCAATCGCAATTTTTCTTTCAACTGTGCCGCTTTTGATAAAGAGGAGTCTGAAAAATCTAAGCCAAGTACCTTCGGCCTTCTTAGGGAGAGAAGGGCCGATAGCTGGCCGGTGCCGCAGCCG
>MHHD01000001.1:2942-4280 GCA_001805895.1 Omnitrophica WOR_2 bacterium RIFCSPLOWO2_12_FULL_51_8
GCCAGGCCGCCTCTCGTAGATCCGTGATTGAATGGAACCGGTTGAGTTCATAATCGGGGAATGGCGTCCGATTGTAGAATTCCTGAACCGCTGTCCCGATCGTTTTCTCAAAATGTTTTTTCATAAGAGGAAATGTCTGAAGTCGGTTGTTTGTCTTGAATGATCCATTTTCCCGCCAGCGGCAACCATTTCTTGCCGCATAATTTCGATAAAAACGAAAGGGGGCAAAGGCAGAGAAAGTAGATCGTAAAGATCATCAGAAAATGAATCACTTCCCCTATCATCTTTCCGACTTTCAGTAAGAACCGGAAAAAAAAGAGCAGAGGATCGTGATAGAAAAACCATAGAAATATGAAAATAAAAGCCAATGCGAGAAAAGTGGATGCCCAAACTGTGTTTCCTTTGAACAGATGCCATGACGCCCAAAATAAGGTTATGAGGACAAAGATAAGCGTTAGTTTTTTAAGTTCTAAGATTTCCATATCAATCCAAAGAAAGAAGCTCTTCTTTCGCGGCTGTAAAATTTACATTGTTTTGATCGGTTTTTTTCAGAAGAAAGTTTCCAAGGACTAGATATTCCATCTGGGTTTTCATAAAACAACGATAAGCATCCTCGGGAGAGCAAACGATCGGTTCTCCCCTCACGTTGAATGAGGTGTTTACCAGCAGTGGATAACCGGTCTTTTGTTTAAAGCGATCCAGAAGCTGATGAAAGCGGGCATTCTCCTGCTTTGAAACCGTTTGAACCCTTGCCGAATAATCCACATGAGTCACGGCAGGAATATCGCTTCTCTTCTGATGGAGCCTGTCTAATCCCAAAAGATGAGAGGCATCGTATCCATTGGTTCGCCTCTTCTGAACGACAGGGGCCACCAGAAGCATATAGGGTGATTGAACCCCCAGTTCGAAAAATTCTGAAAGATCCTCTTCCATAATGGCTGGAGCGAAAGGTCGGAAGGACTCCCTAAACTTTATCTTCAAATTCATGACGGATTGTGTTTCGTCGCGACACGGGTTGCCTAAGATAGAACGATTTCCGAGGGCACGTGGGCCGAATTCCATGGCCCCTTGGAACCAACCTACCACAGCCCCTTCCTCAAGAACCCGAACCACTCTTTGGAAGAGGTTCTCGTCATTCAGGCGTTCATAGGGGATGCCATGGCTTTTGAGGAAACTCTCCAGCGATTGTTCTGAGAACGCCGGTCCGAGAAAGGCTCCGCGCATTTTGTCTTGGCCGGAGATTGTTCTCTCTTTTCCAAAGTAATGATGCCAGGCAATATAGGCGGCTCCAACGGCGCCTCCCGCATCGCCTGCGGCGGGTTGTATCCAGATTCTTTT
>MHHD01000001.1:4359-6652 GCA_001805895.1 Omnitrophica WOR_2 bacterium RIFCSPLOWO2_12_FULL_51_8
AATTTTTCCTCGCCCGTCACTCGATGAGCTACTTGGGCGAGCCGTAGCATCGCTTCTTCAAGGACGTCTTGAATGGAGGCGGCAATATCCATATGTTTCTGAGTGATTTCAGACTCCGGCTTTCGAGGGGGCAGTTCGAAGAGCCGGTGGAACCTTTGATGGGTCATAGTCAAACCCACGGCGTAGTTGAAATAATCCATGTTAAGGCAGAAAGAACCATCGTCTCTAAGTTCGATGAGATGCTCTCGGATGATGGATGCATAACGAGGAGTCCCGTAGGGCGCTAGTCCCATCACCTTATATTCGCCACTATTTACCTTGAATCCTAGGTAATACGTAAACGCCGTATACGAAAGCCCTAAAGAATGCGGAAAATGTATTTCTTTCAGGATCTCATATTTCGAGTCCTTCCCAATTCCTATGCTGGTTGTTGCCCATTCCCCCACTCCATCCATGGTCAAAACAGCCGCCGATGAAAATGTGGATGGGAAAAAGGCCGAGGCGCCATGGGACTCATGATGCTCTGAGAAAAGGATTTTAGGTTTTGAGGAATCGATGAGAGCTAAAGGAATTCCCTGCAGGCAAGCGAGTTCCTTTCGTATCTGATCCCTCAAGAACAGTTTTCCACCCATCCAAGACTTCATAGCCTTATAAAAAGATTTAAATCCAAAAGGGGCATAGGCGAGGTAGGTGTGCAGTAGCCTCTCGAACTTCAGAAACGGCTTTTCATAGAAGATGATCGCCTCCAGGTCCTGCAGGGAAAGGCCTCCCTGCTCCAGGCAAAACCGGACGGAGTGGGAGGGAAACCTTTCGTCGTGTTTCTTTCGGGTAAAACGCTCCTCCTGGGCCGCCGCGACCAGCTTGCCATCCCTCAGGAGCGCCGCGGCCGAGTCGTGATAGAAGGCAGAGATTCCCAGAATATTCACAGGAGATTTTGCCTCGCCAACTCACGGTTCACGCACTGCGCAAAATGAGCACTTCCTTTTTCGGTAAAATGCCATGCGTCGTAGATGAGGGGGCTCACGTCCGTCAGATCGAAGCAGGAGGCCGCGTCAATCACCGGGATTTCCAATTCACCAGCCACTTCGAGAAGGATTTGATTGCTGACAGCCATCAAGGACCGCGACTGCTCGACGCCGAGTCTTTGGCCGTCAATAACGGGGAATACCCGGAGGTCATTGTCCCGGTATGGCTGGTAATCGTTTCTGTAGGAATGGGGTTGGGTTAATACAACAAGAGGAATTCCGTGCTCCTTCGCCACATTCCCCATAGCCTGATAGATGGAGAAAAGGGCTTCCCTCATCGGCGCTTTATTTTTCTGAAGCCACTCCGAATATTCTGTTTCCTCCAGCAGAGGTAGTTTTCTGTTGCTCCGTACCAGGAATTCGTAGAACCGGATCATGTTGCTATGCCGCGGGAGTTTCCAGAGAAAGGATGCCGTGTAGACATGCTGGGTCACAAAATCAACCAGGGGGCTGGAGAGAGAGTAATGGAACTTTTCAACGTCAAAGGCCTGAATCCCCCGGTTGATGAAACGGCTCAAATTGTTGATGCCGTCCATGACCAGGATAAAGCGGGGATGTAATTGCTGTTCCTCCAGGAGATGGATCAGGTTGAAATAGGTATTGTAGGAATACATTCGGCTTTTGCCGTAATTGAAAACCGGAAGGGAAAGGCGATCTGGCCAACGGAGATTCTCATGGACCGTTCCACTCTCCGTTGTTGAGCCGCCAAGTGCCACGGCATAGTTTCTGTCCCCAATTTTGTCTGCTCCCTCTTTTGTTTTTACGGCCAGAATGTATCCAAGATTCGAGGTGTTGAACACCACCGGATCAGGAGCCCCGTCATAGAGGGCGTCCAGATGGTGAAATGTCAAATGCTGGTTCGGTTGGTGGATGTAGGCCTTTTCGGCAGGCAGGACGTAAGGATTGGACCAGACCAAACGGAGGAGAATCTCCGTGAAGATGAAAAAGAAGCAGACATTCAGAAGAATCCTCTTAAACATGTGACTGAGCAGTTGGTCGGCAGGGCGGTGAGTTGCTCCCTGTCAGTTCTTTTCCAAGACGGCAATCAGGGAGATCCCCATTTTTTTTCTGAGGAGTTTCCTTTCACAGAAACGGAGGATCGGAACCATTTTGTCAAAAAATCCCAGAACGCCTTCGGCCACCGTTCCTTTTTTCAGGATGTTTCCATTCACGTACCAGCCGAAGAGTGATGCAAAGTTGAAATAGAAGAGATCGCGAATGGTGAAACCGCTGTCGGAGGCCTTTTGGATCAGCTCCTTTTTCGTGTA
>MHHD01000002.1 GCA_001805895.1 Omnitrophica WOR_2 bacterium RIFCSPLOWO2_12_FULL_51_8
CGCCGTTCTCGCTGACAATCGTATCGGAGTGGTGCGTGCCGTAAAGGTTGATATGCCGAATGGCCGCATCTACGTTATCCACGACTTTCACCGAAAGGGCAAGGCCGAGGTATTCCGTGTAATAATCCTTATCCCTGGCCATTAGGACCGCGCCCCGGGAGATCCTATAAGTCAGGGGGCAGCCGCGGACCTTGACCCCGGCCGCCTTGAATTCCCTGAGCATACCCGGCAGGAACCTGGCGGCCGCCTTCCGGTGCACCAGCATGCTCTCCATGGCATTGCATACCCCCGGGCGCTGCACCTTGGCGTTAAAACAGATTTTTTGCGCCATGTTCAAATCTGCCCACTCGTCCACATAGGTATGACAGACCCCTTTATAATGTTTGATCACCGGGATACGCGATAAACTCTCCACTTTGCGGATCAGGCCTTCTCCTCCCCGCGGGATTACCAAATCTATATAATCATCCAATTTCAGCAAAATATCCACTGCCTGCCGCCGGGGCGTAGCGACTATGTTGATTAACCCCGCAGGCAGGCGGTTGTGCCTGATTACCCCCTGCAGGATACGAGTGATGGCGAGGCTGGAATGCATGGCCTCGCTTCCGCCGCGCAGGATGACGCTGTTGCCGCTTTTAAAACACAGGCCGATACAATCCGCAGCCACATTCGGCCGCGACTCGTAAATAATCGCGATCACGCCGATGGGCACCCGCACCTTTTTGATCAAAAGGCCGTTTGGCCGGCGGATTTCCTTAACCACTTCCCCTACGGGGTCGGCAAGCCCGGCCACTTCCCGCAGGCAGTCTGCCATCGCCCTGACGCGCCCCCCATCCAAAATCAGGCGGTCAATCAAGGCAGGGCTTAAAGAACGCCTCCTGGCAGCGGCAAGGTCTTTAAGATTTGCCTTAAGGATAACCGCCTTCCGGCGCAAAATTTCTTCGCTCATTGAACAGAGCGCTTTGTTTTTTACTGCCGCGGTGGCTTCCCGCATCGGCGCGCAGGCCGCTTGAGCGCCCTTAGCTAATTTTACCAATTCGTCTTGCAGCCGCATATCTAAGCTCCTAAAGGATCACGATATCGTCACGGTGGATCACTTCTTTATCGCTTCTTTTCCCTTTGATCTTCTCCAGTTCGGCGCAGGAGATACGTATTTTCCCCCGGGCAAATTCATTGCCTTTTAAATCCCCCAGGCCTACCACCTCTGCCTTGGCGAAACTCCCCTCTAGCCCAACCACCCCTACCGAAAGCAGGCTCTTCTTGGCGAGGAGCGCCTGTTTTGCCCCGTCATCAACGACGATCTTGCCGCGCGGCTTGGTGCCAAAGGCGATCCAATGGTCTCTGGCGCTGAGCGCCTTACGGGGGACAAAGAGGGTTCCCGCCTCGCCGGGCCTGCGGACGAGCGAAAGGATGATATCCTTCCTGCTCCCGCAGGCGACTACGCAGGGCAGCCCGGCATCCATCACGATTTTCGCCGCCTCCAGCTTTGTAACCATACCGCCCACGCAGGCCTTTTTATCGCTCGGGCAGGCCAGCCCCCTGATCCGCGGAGTAATCTCGTCTATGAGCGGAATAATTTTTTTATTGCTATCCCAGAGCCCTTCTACATCCGAAAGTATAATCAGCAGATCGGCGCGGACTAAACCTGCCACCAGCGCCGAGAGCCGGTCATTATCCCCGAATTTGATCTCGGCAGTGGAAACGGTATCGTTTTCGTTAATCACCGGTATACTTACCTGCCTCAACAGGGTAAGCAAGGTGTTTTTCGCATTGAGATAGCGCCGCCGGTCAGCCAGGTCTTCCCAGGTAAGCAGGACCTGCGCGCAGTTTAATTTTTTTTCTCTAAATGCCCTGCGCCAGACTCCCATCAACTCAGGCTGCCCCGTGGCTGCCGCTGCCTGCAAAAGGCATAGATCTTTTGGCCGTGAATCTAATTTCAATATGGACATCCCCATGGCAATCGCGCCTGAAGAAACCAGCACGGCCTCTTTGCCGGCCTGGATCAATTCTGCGACCTGAGAGACGATGCCCCGGATTAGGCCGCTATTCAGCTTATCCTTACGGCCAAAGAGCAGGCTTGAGCCTATTTTTATGACTATCCTTTTATACTCTTTCGGCGATTGCTTCAATTAACTCCTCCAGGCCTTCTTTTTTTAAGGCGGATAGGGAATAGACTTTTTTTCTTACTTGCCTGCTGAATCTCAGCAGGTTCTCTTTTGCGCCCTCCAGATCCATCTTATTAGCGGCGATGATCTGGGGTTTCCGGTAAACCTCCGGGCTGTAGTCTTTTAATTCCTGATTGAGCGCCCGGTAATCCTCCCACGGTCCTCTGCCTTCGGAGGCAGAAATATCCAGCAGGTGCACCAGGATCTTGGCGCGCTCGATGTGCCTCAAGAAGCGGTCCCCTAAACCCCTCCCCTTTGCCGAACCCTTGATCAGGCCCGGGATATCGGCGATAGTAAAACTCTTGTCCCCGAATCTCACTACGCCCAGGATACAGGTAGTAGTAGTAAAGGGGTAACCGGCGATCTTCGGATGGGCGCCTGATACCGCGGAAACCAAAGTAGATTTTCCGACGTTGGGAAAACCCACCACGGCCGCGTCGGCGATCAATTTTAAGTCTAAGAGCAGCTCCCGTTCCTCGCCGGGCCCGCCTTCCGAGGCCTGGCGCAGTTTCTGGTTGCCTACCCCCCCTTTGCCGCCGCGGGCAGCGATGAATTCTTCGCCGTCCGCCTTTAAGTCGCGTAAACGGCATTTCGTACCCAAATCCTCGACGATCGTGCCGCAGGGGACACGGATAACCACGTTGGGCGCAGCTCTGCCTTTCTTATTCTTGCCTGAGCCGTGCGCGCCAACGAAATGCCGGTTATATTTAAAATCCAGGAGGGTGCAGAGGTTCCTGTCCGCCCGGATGACGATATCTGCCCCCGGGCCGCCGCCGCCGCCGTCGGCAATCCCCCGGCGGGTGAATTTATCGCGGTAGAAACTCTTCGCCCCCCTGCCGCCATGGCCGCCCTTCACAGATATCTTTGCCTGGTCGATAAACACTTAGGTTAATCCAATCACACAGATGGACACAGATTAAAACCGCAGATGATCACAGATAAGTTAACACTATATCTGCGATCATCTTGCATCTTCTCATCTGCGCTAATCTGTGTAATACAATATGTAAATCTACTTATTTCGTTTGTATTAGTTCTATATCCTTAATTTTAAGGCGGACGAGCTGCTGGCGGTGCCCTTTTTTCCAATGACTAGATTTACGCCGGCGGTATTTAAAGGCAACGGACTTCTCCCCTAAAATATGGCCTAAAACCAGCGCGTGGACCTTGGCTCCCTTTAGGTATGGCTGGCCGACTTCCGCCTGCTTATCATTAGAGACCAAAAGCACTTTGTCCAGGACAATTTCCTTGCCTGCCGAGAATCTTTCCACCTCGATAATATCGTTTTTTTCCACATAATACTGTTTTGCTCCAACTTCAATTATGGCATACATTTTTAATGAGCGTTTAACTTACGAACACGATAGTGTTCGTAAGTTAATGCGCGAATTAATCCCGAAGCGTGCGAAGTAAATTTCTGGCGCCCAGCGCCAGAAATTTACGAGCGTTTACGCGAGGGATAGTGTTAGATTTCCGCCTAAATTTTGAAGTTATATTATATACTGCGGAAGGTTATTTGGCAAGGCAAATTTATGGCAAAATTGGGAAAGGTCTATAACAAATCTTCAGGAAATTTTGACTTCTTCCTGATGGATGGTAGGCGAAGAAATCAGGTTTACTTTAGTCCTGAACTTATACTCAATGGCCTTCAGGCCTGCCTTATCTTTCAATACTTCCTCTATCACTGCCGGGGCCAAGGTAAGATTGACGGTCTTTGCCGGCTTATTTTTCAAGAAACGTTTCAGCTCCTTTAAGGCGTAAATAGCCAACGTTACCGCTGACTTTACCCTGCCCTTGCCCTGGCAATAAGGGCAAGGCTGAAAGGAAAGCGCCTGCACGGTCTGATGGACACGCTCGCGGGTCATTTCCACTACCCCGAACTTCGAAATCCCTAAAATATCGTATTTCGCCTTATCTAAGCTAAGGGCGCTTTTCAAAATATTCAGCACCTCCCGCCGGTGCGGCTCTCTTTCCATATCAATGAAGTCGATCACGATGATCCCGCCTAAGTCGCGCAGGGCCAGCTGCCGGGCAATCTCCGCGGCAGCCTCGCAGTTAACCTTAAAGGCCATTTCTTCCTGATTGGTCTTCTTTTTATAGCCTCCGCTGTTGACGTCAATCACCACCAGGCCTTCGGTGGGCTCAATGATGATATAGGCCTTGGATTTTAAATAAACCTTGCTCTCGAAGATCTTGCTGATCTGGCGCTCGATATCCTTATCTTCGAATAGGTTGTCCCCGTGGTAAAACTCCACCTTACTGCGCAGGTAGCCCATAAAAGTGCGCATAAAATGCTGGATACGGTAGAATTCGGCCTTGGAATCAACGATCAGTTTAGAGACGTCTTCGGTAAAGGAATCCCGGATTACCCTTAAGGTAAGGTCATACTCTTCGTAAATTAACGCGGGAGATTTTTTCTGCTGCAGGGACTTCTGCAGGCGCTTCCAGAGTTTATACAGGAATTGGGCGTCGCGCCCTAATTCCAGCTTGGATTTGCCCAGCGCCGCGGTGCGGACGATAAAACCCACATCCTTAGGCAATTTTAATTCCTGGAACAATTGCCTCAGGCGCCTTCTTTCCTCGTCATTGTCGATCCGGCGGGAAATACCGACCTGGCTATCCAAAGGCATTAGCACCAGGTACCTCCCGGCAATACCGATATGCGTGGAAAGCCGCGGCCCCTTGGTGCCGAATGACTCCTTGACTACCTGCACCAGGACCTCCTGCCCCTTCTTTACCTCGCCTGACGACTGATGCCGCCTGGGGGTGTCCGCCGCCTCAAAGGCGGATTCTATTTCCGAAAGATAAAGAAAACCCTTCTTGGGCAGGCCGATATCCACAAAGGCCGCTCCGATCGAAGGAAGCGCCGCCTCAATCTTACCCTGGTAAATATTGCCGACGATGGTTTTATCCTGCGGCCGCTCGATATAAAATTCCTCCAGCCTGCCGTCGGAAACTACCGCCGCCCTCTTCTCCTGCGGCTCAACGTTAATCAGGATTTCTTTAGCCATAAAATTGCGCAGATGTGCCTATCTGTGCTCCCTTAACTCCCAGGAAACCTGTTTGATGGCGATCCCCTCAGGAAGCTGCTGCTCTAGCTTCCGGGCGAATTCCTCCGGCCTGATCCACCCGTTCAAGGCTATTTTTCCTTCTTCGTCTTCGCTCTCCAGGCCGAGTTTTAACGCCCGCCCGAGGCTTAATTTCGCATGCGGGCTGAAACCTTCGCTGAATTTAAGCGGCAGGCCGGCGCGGCGCATCGCCCGCGTCAATAAACGCATCAGGTCCAGATGTGAAATATACCGCAGCGGCCCTTTTTTCGTGAATTTAAAATTTAATCTAAACATCTGTCTCAGCGCTGAAAAATTATTTTCCCCTCTTCTTATTCTTCCCGTTCATTCCTTCTCTTGCCGCCTCCTCAAATTCCTTCTCCATCCTGGCCAGCTCCGCTACGGACAGCGATTCGTCCTTGACCACGTGAGTAGTGATGAAAATCAGCAGGTCTATTTTCGTGTTATCATAAGTATCCCTCCTGAACAACGCGCCCGCAATGGGGATCTTGGAAAGAAAAGGAATCCCGCTGGTGTCCTTCGACTTCACGTCCTTTAAGAGTCCGGCAATCACCATTGTCTCGCCGTCCTTCAACATCACCCGGGTCTCTGCCTCGCGGGATTCGATAATCGGGTAGGCGTTAGTTCCGCCGATGGTGGAACTAGAACTGTAGGAAGTTACCGCCGGGTGCACTACCAGGTTAATATAATCGTCGATGCCGATCTGCGGCATGACATTAAGCTGGATCCCGATATCCTGGTAATAATCCAGGGTGACCGTAGTGATGGCGGTAGAGCCGGCGCCGGTGATCTCGCTCTTTAAAATGGGATAGCGGGTCCCGATGAGGATATTCGCCTCCTGATTGTTCATCGCTAAAATCCTGGGGGCGGACAACGTGTTGGTATGCACGTCCTCTTCCAGGGCATGCAGGACAATCTCAAACTGCGCGCCGCTTAAATTCTTGAACAATAACTGCAGGCCGGTGTTAGCGGCGGTAATCCCTGCCTTTGGCGAGAAAACAGAAGGGGTGGCCAGGTTCATAATATGTCCGCCGATCTGCGAGATATCCACGCCTCCCTTCTTTTTAGCTGGCGTAGGAGTGATGGTGGCGGATTCCGCGCCTCCTGAGCCGGTGCCGTAATCAATGCCAATATCCCTCAGCTTATCGCGGCTGACCTCCATGATCCTGGCCTCGATAATCACCTGTTTCTGCATGACATCAATCTTCTCTATGGCATCCTTGATCTTATCCATGACCGGGGAGATATCGCTGACAATCAGAATTTTGGAGCGGCTCAGTTTTTCTTCCTCTTTTCTCTTGCGCGCCCCCAGGGCCCCGCCGCCGAATTCCCAGCCGGCCTGGCCGGTCATTTCCAGGATGGTGATTTTTCCCCTTGGCGAAAGCTGCGGCTCCAGCGCCTTCTTGGCATCCAGCGCATCGATAAATTTTAAATTGAAGACTTCGGTTAACGTTGGCTGCACCTGGGCAAGCTCAACCTCCTGCCTTTTCTGGGCGGTGAGTTTTTCTATCGGGGCTACCAGAATAATATTGCCCTGTTTTTCGTAGCTGAAGCCGTAGGTCTTTAAGATCGCTTCCAGCGCGTTCTCCCACGGCACATCTACCAGGCGGATGGTCACATTCCCGATTACCTCGGGGGTAGTGATAATATTCACGCCTGCTTTGTAAGAAATGATTTTCAGCACATTGCGGATGTCTGCCTCCTTGAAATCAAGGGTAACATTTTCCGACGCATTCAGGTCATCCACAATCGCAGTCTCTGGCTTTGGGGCTTCGGCCTGAGCGCCTTCGGCTTTTGTGTCTTGTTGCTGCTCTTGCGCAAAACAAAAGGGAGTAAAAATAATAATAAAAACTAAGTTAAAAAAAGCCTTTCGCGTCAAACTCATTCATCCTCCTTCTTTAACTCTATCTCCAGAGGTTCTCCTTCCTTTATCAGGACTACCTTGGCCTTCTCTATCCTCAGGACCTGATAACCGCTGACGAAATCGCCGATTTTTACCACCTCTGTGTTGACGATGGCATAGGAGACCCCGCGCTTATCGAAAATAATACCTTCCAACGTCAACCCGACAGCGCCTGGCTCCTTATCAAGTTTCAGCAGCCTTCCGTCGGGAGTAACTAAGGGGGTAAAGGGGCTGCGCCTGCCCTTGGGGTCGTAAACGAATTGCTCATCGGCAAACACTGCTATCCTGAATTCTAAATTCAGAACAATCAGCAATGAACAAATCGCCAAAATCCCAGATATGAAGGTTTGGATGGTGGATTTATTCTCTGACATATGTCCTTAATACCACCGAGGCCTTCTGCCGCAGGTAATCCGCTGCCTGGGGATCGATCCTTATCTCCTGGGCGGTTAAGAAGATACCGGCATTCTCCAGCTCATTCAAGAACCTGCCTAAGTTGTGGTAGGCGCAGACCAAATCCAGGGTGATTGTGAGCGGTGTAAACTTCTCTTTCTTCGCGTCTTTGGCGCCCTTTGCCCGCGCCTCCTTTTGCGGCCGCATCTGCGCGACCCTGACATCGTATTTGTTAGCGGCGCTGGAGATCTGCTCCATTAATAAGACGACTTTATCCTCACTAATAATCTTTTTTGCCCCGGAGACCGCGCCCCTGCCAGAATACCCCTCCTTTTCCTTCAGCTCCCGCATTTTCTTGAGGTCAACGTCGATCCGTTTCAGGTCATTTTGTAATCTTATAATCTTCGGTCCGGTTTTAGAAATTACCTTGAGCTGGATAGCGGCAACGAAACGAAGATCAAGATAAGCGATAATCAAAACAAGTGTAATTAGCAAGAATAGTTTTTTCTTGTCTATCCCGATACTCTTCGCAAATTTGGAAAAGGCCTCTTTCAAAAAAGAAATTTTCATTTTGTCTTTAATACCCCCACCAGCGCAAACTCCGCGATATCGTAGCCGCCGACGGCCTTCTTCTGCACTGAACTGAGGCTCAACGAGGAAAAATCCTTAAAAAAATCCGCGTCATCTTTGAGGTTATCAATGAATTTATTGATTAAATTCATCTCTTCCTTCTGCAGGGAGATGGCCTGGCCGCGCAAGTTTAATTCCTTAGCCGTTATTCCTAAGTAGATAAACCATACTCCCGGGGGAAGGGCCGAGCTCAGGCTGTCTAACTTACGCGCCCAATCAATCTTCTGCTGGACAATCCGCTGCATTGCCGAGGCATCTTCGGAAAATATCGCATATTCCTGGTTAAATTCTTCAAGGGCCTTTCTCTGCGGCTCAAGTGCCCGCCAGCGGTTATTCAAGATGCCGTACTGGCTGTTCTTAACGATGGCCAGGCCGGCCAGGCTTAGGTGCAAAAACGCCAATGCCCCCAGAATTACCGGTACCAGGTAGATTAAAACCGCTGGGCCCGCGGCGCTGAATTTGGCCAGCCCGGTTTTCACCGCGGGCTTTAATTCTTCAGGGAGTAAATTTATCTCAATCATCTGTGTTAGGAACGCAGCGCCAGGCCCATCGCTACCGCCAGTTTTCCGGAAATACCCTTCAGGGCCTCAGGGGCGATATTTGCCGCCAGGCGCAGTCCTTTCAGCGGATCCCGGGGCACAACCTCTATCCCCAGGAAATTGGCAAGATTATCCTTGAGGCCGGCAAAATCAGCGGCCCCGCCGCTTAAGAATATGCCGGAGACTGTGGAAGCGCTCTGGCTTTCGTAATAATCAAAGGATGTCCTGATTTCTCCGGCCAGGCTGGCCATTACCGATTCCAGGGCCGCGTTAAGCTTAGCCGCATCTTGAGCGCCGGGACGAATCTTCAAAAGCTCAGCGGCCTTAAAATCTACGCCGAAAATATCCATGATCTTCTGGGTAATCGCATTCCCGGCGATATGGATATCCCGGCTTAAAACAAGCGCCCCGCACTCTAAGACCGCCAGGCTGGCCACGGACGCGCCGATATCAAGCAGCGCGCAGGCTTTCTGTTTCAGGGAGGCATCCTGGGCCAAAGTAAAACTAAAACCGTTGGTTATGGCGACCGCGTCAATGTCGATAGCGCGGGCGCTCAGGCCGGCCTCCTGCAGTAACTTCAAGCGCTGTTCCACCGCTTCCTTCTTCACCGCGGCGATCAAAACTAACATCTTATTGTCCGGGAGATTATCCCTGAGGATGCAGCCGTCGAGATTTACCTCAGAAGCGGAGAATGGTATGTATTTTTGCGCCTCAAACTTCAAGGCTTGTTTAAATTCGGCATAGTCCATTTTGGGCATATTCACATAACGGGTTACCGTGGAGGGGCCGGTAAAAGAAATGTTTACCGTTTCCAGGCTGTACGTAGACTTAAGTTTCTTCAGGACGCCCGCTAAGTCGAGCTGGCTGGGCTCCAGGCAAAAGGCGCAAAGCTCAGGAATGTTTTCGGATAGCTTTAATTTGGCCATTTTTACCGACGCTGTGCCGATATCCAGGCCGACCGAAAACTTCTCTTTGCCCGCCTTATTTTTTATTTTTGAAAATATCTTCATCTTGCGCCGCCAACTAATTGCACAGATGATCGCAGATGAAAAGATGCAAGTGGTATCAATAAAGCTCCTGCCAGGAGACTACCTCCTTGGCCAAAAATTCTACTTCGCTCAGCGCGTTGGTTATCTGCCCGACATCGTAATGTATGGCTACGTTCCCCCTCAATTCGGTGTCAACGGTGGCGCTGCTCTCCGCCATAATGCTGCCGTACGTAGCTACGTCCCCGGTCATCGTCAGCTCGCCGATCACATAAATGATGCCGTTAAAATTTACCGTCCCGGAAAAATGGGCGTTTCCGTTTATAACCAGGACCCCGCTGCCGGCAAGGTTCCCCGCTATGCTCAATGTCTCACCCGCCGGGACATCCACCCAGGTTACGCGATCCACCGGCTCGGCGAAGCTGCCCGTATCATAGAGATGGGCCGCCCCGGCCCGCATATCTACCTTGGAAATTCCGAACAGGTCGGCAAAATCTAAAGTGGAAAATTCCTTAAAACTATCGCTGGGGTTGATCTCGACGCTGCCTCTCACCACTAAATCCGTGGTCGTCTCAATCCCATATTGGAATTTTTCAGGGTTAACCGCTCCGGTCCTGACGGTGACAGCTACTTTCCTGGTGAAGGCGCCGCCGGACAAGACGCTGCCCGTGGACTCAATCTTATAGTAATTATCCGAAAGATGGCTCATCGCGGCAGAGTAAGTGTAATCCGGATTATCCAGAGAGCCGTTTACCGAGCCGGGGCCGGATAATTCGCTCAGGGCCTTGGCAACCCCCGCCTCTGCCAGCCAGAAGGCCCGGGTAGAATTGACGAATCTTCTGGCTAACTGATTCTCGCTTATGCTTTGAAAATAAAGCGACGCCAGCAGGGTGGCCAGGAGCAAAACCACCAGCAGAGAAACCACTAAGATTATCCCCCGCTTATTCATTCCTTATCTTTACCTCATTAGACATAGAGAAGCCCGTGGACAAACCGCCGCGGATCGTCTTTTGTAGAACAATAGTTGTAATCAGCCGCCTGCTGGTGAGCAGGTCAGAGGAATTCAAGGCCACCGGATTATTGGCAGGATCCCTGGTATAAAACGGCGGCTGGACGACATAATCAAAATTCCAGCTTTGAATAACGCCGCCGCCGGGATCAAGAATTTTCCGGGTAACACTGCCTTGCCCGGAATCATAGGCATATTCCACATAATTAGTGCTCAAGAGATAATTATTAGCCACGGTATCCCAGCCCACTACCTGCCTGAACTTAATATGCGCGCTGTCCGGGCTGTTGCCGGCGTCGGCGATTTCCCAGCTTACTGCCTGGCGCGCGTCATTGCCGATCCAGTCGCTTAAGCGGCGCGCCTGGGCCTGCAGCTCTAACTTTACGGAGGAAGCCGCCTGAGAAAGCTCTCCCGCGCTGAAGGATAGAAAAAGAATGGCGATTACCGCGCCTAAGATGGCGACGGCAAAAAACGACTCTAACAGGGTAAGACCCTGAGGGCTATTTTTTCGCAAAACAGCTCGCCAGGGAAAAATTTTTGACAACGGCTCTCTCCTGCCACTGGACATTGACGGTAACTGTGGTAAGATACGGCTCCACGATACGGCTCAAAGAGACCGTCTCGCTGTTCAGGCTGTTGAATACAGGGGGGGTATAAGCCGGGATGCCGCCGTAGGGCAGGGCCTTGATTTCCTCCAGCACATGCTGCGCGTCGTTAGCGGCAATCCCTAAGTTGCGGCTGGACTGGTTTAAGAGCATGCTCTGGCTGTAGGCGAAGAGAGACACGCAGATTATTACCAGCAGCACCATTGCCCCCAGCATTACCTCCAGCAATGAAAACCCTCGGAGTTTTTCCACGGCTTGAACCTCTCCTTATTCCTTTCTATCGCATTCTTCGGAGACCAATATATCGCCGGTAGTCACGGTATAAGCTACCCTGCCGGTAATCTTGCATCTTGCCGGCGAGGCAAAGCAGCTGTAGCCCTGCGCCTCCAGCCGATGACAACCGAACTGGTAACCTTTAATCGGCGCCTGGGCAAGGTAACCTTTATCTAAATAAGGGGGCTGCGGCTTAGTTAATTCCGAAAGGCTCGCCGGATAACTCCCGCGGTTATCCTTGGCGTAATTTTCCAGGGCCGCGGAAATCAGTTTCAGGGTGGATAGGGCGCTGGATTCGTTGGCGTCGATAATCGACTTCATTATCCCCGTAATGGCGGTGCGCAGCAGCAGGACTGTGACCGCAACCACAATCATTATGGTGACAAAGCTCTTCGCCTTACGGTTAAACATGGAAAAATTATAGCACAAAGAAGCTTATCTGCAAGCAAATTCTAAATAGCGCAGCATGCCTCTGGCCTTCTGATGAGCGGGATTTAAGAGCAGGGCGGCCCGGAATTCTTTTTTTGCCTGCCGCGATTGGCCTTTTTTCCAGAAGACCAGGCCCAGGTTAAAATGCGCGTCCGCATTATCCGCTGCCAATTCCAGGGCCCTCTTGAATGAAAGCTGGGCCTCCGCGAAGAGGGAATTCTGGGCGAATTTCACTCCTATGTCATTATAAAAGGCGACCGCGCAATTTATGCTGCCTGGGCTGACTAAAAATTCCTCGATGATTTTCTCATACAGGGACTTCTTATTTTCAAGCAAGAAGGCCCTTGAAAGAGACCTGATTATCTCCTGCCTTGCCAGCGCCCGCTCGCCCCTAAGTAAATATACGCGGGCTAAATTAAAATGGACAAAATAAAGCCGGCTGTCTAAAAGCAGGGCAAGCTTATACCTGGCAATTGCTTTATCGAATTGGCCTAAGTTTTCGTATAATGTGCCGATGTTATTCTGCAGTTCTCCCGCTTTTTGGCAAGGAGTGATTTTCTCCAGGATTTTGTACTCTTCTTCGGCCTCAACGAACCTCTTTGTCCTCTGGTAAATATTTGCTAAATTCGAATGCGCGATAAGATTCAAGGGCTTAATCTCGATTGCCTTCTTATATTCGAGGACCGCCTGCAGATTAAGCCCCGCCTTTTCATATTGCACGCCGAGGTTGTTATGCGCTAAGACGCTTAGCGGAGAAAATTTTAATATGCCTTCGTAAAAAGAGGCCGGGTCGCGCCACTCATAGTTTCTGGTCATTGTCAATACGCCGTAGAAAACCGTGAGGCCGGAAACCGAAACAATAAACAGGCTATGGCGCAGGAATCTGCGCAGTAAATAGGCCAAGAGGAGAAAAAAGCTTACCGAAGACAAATAGATAAAATGCTCGGCCACAAAGGCATTGATGGGGAAAATGCCGGACTGCGGGAGCAGGAAGAGGAAAAACCAGAAGATAAAAAAAGAGAGGTTTTTTTTCTCTCTTTTTACAATCAGGAAATAAAAACAGGCGGCTAAGACTGCCCCGAATGCGAGCCAGGCAAAGACCTCCCCGCTGCCCTGCGGCTTGATCACCGCGTAGGACATATGCAGGTCCAGCGGCAGCAATAATAATTTAAGGTAGGTAAAAAATACTTTCGGCAGGGCCGCCAGCCTTAACAAAAGCGGGTATTGAGCCAGCTCCGGCTGCCAAAGGGTGGAAAACCTTAACAACGTATGCCTTAAGACCGCGTAAGTTATGCCGATCGCCGCAAACGGCAGGATATTCCTGGTAAAATAAAAACGCTGCTGAAACTTATCCCTGCGGTAATAGGATACGTATGCCGCAATCGCCAGCGGCAGGGCCAGCGCCAATTCCTTGGATAATAAACCCAGGACAAATGCGGCCAGCGATAAGAAAAAATATGCCTGCCTGAGGATACCCCTGGCTTCCCCGCTTTTGATGAAAAGAAGCAAAGAAGCCAGCGCAAAGATGCCCATCAGCATCTCCGCCCTCCCCGAAATATAGGCGACCGCCTCAGTATGCAATGGGCTTACGGCAAACAACAATGCGCCGGCTAAGCAGACTGCGGGCCGGGCCGAGAGCGTATAGGTAAGCAAGAATACCAGGAACGCGGCCAGGGCCTGCAGTAATATATTCGTCAGATGGTATCCAAACTGGTCAAACTGCCAGAAGTGGTAATCCCACATGAAGGTAAGTGTCTGCAGCGGCCGGTAAAAGTTTGAACCGGCTAACGCGGCTGAGTATAAATCCGCGCCAAAGGAGCGCGGCCAGAATTTCCAGTCTAAGATAAAGGAATTTTTTGTAATCAGGCCTTCGTCATCCAGGATAAAAGGATTATGCAGGCTGTTGGCGTAAAAGAATAGGCAGAGGCAGGAAATCAGCAGGAAGGCGCAGATATATAAACGTAATTTGGTCATAGGAAGGGATTAAAAAAGGAGGAGAAAAAATTTTCTCCTCCTTTTATGCATCCGTAGTTGTCAGGAAAAATTTTAAAGCGGCGTTAGCACTCCACCCGTGGAAGCGGTGTAGGTAACTGTCCCTGTGGCCGTACTCGAAGGCGTGGCAGTTACTGTATAACCTCCCGAAGCCAAAACACAGGAATAGGCATATCCCTGGACTGTCTGCCCGCAGTAGCTGGGAGCTGAAGTGATAAAGGTAGTCAGCTCGGTCACATCAGCAGGATATACGCCGCTGTGAGAAGTTGCATACGTCTCGGCCGCGGTAGCTAAACTGCGCGTACTGGCCTTTGCCGCTGCCTCGTTGGCCGTCCTTCTGGCATTCATCAGGTTGGGGATGGCGATAGCCGCCAGCAGCGCGATGATTGCCACGACGATCATAATTTCCACCAAGGTAAATCCGCGTCTCTTCATCTTATAAAGCCTCCTCTCCAAGGTATGATTAACTCTGCGCCTTCTCTCCTTGCCCCTTGCCGGTTTTTCCTTTATGTTTATGATTATTGCTTCTTTCTGCTCAAGGGGCCGCAAGTCTTCCCAGCGCCTAAGTCGCCTTTTTATAAGTAATTATGTTATCACCTCCTTTCGGGTTTGTCAAGCAAAATGAGCGTAAATTTCGGGCGTAAATTTTCACTAACAATAACCCTATCCCTCGCTTGAACATCCCGCAAATTTCTTTAGAAATTTGCGGGATAAGCTCGGGATTAATTCGCCCATACAACTTACGAACACTAACGTGTTCGTAAGTTGTGGGCTCATTAAAAAAGCCTATTCTCTTTAAAAGAATAGGCTAACCGCAGAGGAACAAAAATCAGCTAAAATTTAAGTATAATGACGTTTTACTTCTCCCTGCCCTCTTAAAGAGCCTTTCTATTATAAGTATAGCATATCCTGGCGGCAATTCAAGCTTGCTTACTACAACCAGCCTGATTCTAATTACAAGTACAATCTCCGTTTGAGAGCACCAAAGAAGAGCAGGAACCGATGGTCTTATCTGCCTTAAGGCATAGCGCTCTCCCGGAGACAACTCCCCTGTTTTCAATCTTTACGTCTCCACTCACATGCAGCTTCGCAGTAGGATTCGCCGTCCCAATGCCGACGCTGCCATCAGTTTTTACAAAAATCCCTTTATCGTTACTATTAGCCGCAGTAAGCAGAAGATTTTGTGCTGCCCCAGCAGTTAATCGAAGAGCATCCAAACTCGTTGTGTAAACCAAGCTGCCCCGATAAAATGCGCCATTGTAGAATTCCAGCAGAGGATCATCATCAGCACCGTCAATCCTTGTTCCAAGACCACCAGAGTTGAGAATATGCAACTTAGCCTGCGGACTCGCCGTCCCGATGCCGACCTTGCCGTTTACGTCTATGGTGAGTCTTGGCAAACTTCCACTATAAAGATCTAATTTGTCATTAGTAAAATTATAGTAAACTCCGCCTCGCCAAGGTTGATTATCAGAAAACCAAACACCAGCTGCCCCGCTTGCCTGACTGTTTAGATTTAGAAAGGCATTACCGCCATCCTCGATAATAATGTCGTCAATATCCTGCTGCCCAGAGGCGTTTCCAGTACCAGATCTGACATGCAGTTTTACTACCGGACTCGCCGTCCCGATGCCGACTTTGCCGGCTCCTCCAACCCATAACTTGCTTATTCCATTGGAATCGGTGGCATTCAAAAGATAGCTCGTCGCTTCGTCAGCTCCTCCGCGCAAATACAACACATTCCCTTGTCCGACCGAACCATCCAAATTTGTTAAGTTAACCAACGGAGCAGTACTATTATAGCCATCGGTTTTATAAACACTAAGAGGGCTACCCGGACTCGTAGTCCCGATGCCGACCCTGCCTGCGGCAGTGGTAGCCAGATAGGTATTGCCAGAGGTAGAGAGCTCGTTGTAACTGCCGTAAGGCGAAGGATAATAGGTGGTGATGGTTAAGGTCTCCTGGGCAAGCAGCGAGATGGGGAGAAATGTAAAAACAAAAGCGAAGATTTTAGACTTCATATCCTGCCTCCTCGTCTAATTTATGGTGCTTTTTTGTTTTACCTTACCACAGCCAAACCCGGCTGTCAACAAAAACCTCTTTATGCCAGGCAATAATCCCCCCTGACTTCTTTTAATTTAACCTGCACTAACTGATTCCGCAGGCCGCGTTTAGCCCGCATCCTTACCTTAATATAGTTGTCACTGTGGCCCTCCTGACAGGCCGGGTCATCCCCTGCCCTCTGCTCCACCAGCACGCTCACTTTTTTGCCTAAGAATCCCTGCTGGTATTTTAAGGCGCATTCCCGGGCAACCGCGCGCAGGCGGCAGGCCCTAATCTTGATCTCCTCCGGGCTTACGGCCCCCGGCAGGGACGCGGCTTTTGTCCCGGGCCTGGCCGAAAAAGGGAAAACATGCGTCTTGAGGGGAATGATCTTACGGAGCAGGCTAATAGTATTCTGGAAGTGCCTCTCTTCTTCCCCGGGGAAACCGACTAAGCAATCAGTAGTGATGGCAATGCCGGGGACATCCTCCCTGATTTGAGCTGCCAGCCCCAAGTAATCAGCGCGGCGGTATTGGCGCAGCATCAACTGTAAAATTTCATCGTCGCCGCTCTGCATAGGGATATGCAGGTGCGGACATAAAATTTTTGAATTCTTGAATTTAGCGATCAGTTTAGCGCTGATGTCACCGGCCTCAATGGAGCTCAACCGCAGGCGCAATAACCCGGGAATCTTCTCTAAGCAAGAAATTGCCTCCGCCAACTCCCCTGCCGGCCGTAAATCCTTTCCCCAGGCGCCTAAGCAAATTCCGCAGAGGACGATCTCTTTAAAACCGCGCCGCGCCAGGCCCGCGGCTTCAGAGACAATCTCCTGCAGAGGCTTGCTCCGGCAGGGGCCGCGCGCCAGCGGCACTTTGCAATAAGCGCAAAAATTATCGCAGCCGTCCTGAATCTTTAAGAATGCCCGGGTATGGCCGGAAAAACCGGAAATGCCCTGCTTTAGCCAATTACCCTTTTTAACGATCACTGCCGCGGGGCAGACGTGTTTAATTTTATCCGCGTCCAGCTCAGCCAGGCAGCCGGTAACAATAACCCTGGCCCGGGGATTTTCTTTTTCGGCGCGGCGGATGAAACCTAAGGATTCGCTATCTGCGCGGCCGGTAACGGTGCAGGTATTAATCAGGTAAACCTGCGCCGCAGCGCCGTTAGTCAGCTCCCGGAATCCCCGCGCCAGGAACTGCTCGCGCATAACTTGAGTATCATACTGATTAACCTTACAGCCAAGGGTATAGAATTTAATGGTCTTCATCATCGTTTATAGTCTAAATCGGTCTTAGGTTTCGGCTACGTATCGTAAATCGTCTTCGGTTTCGTGCGTCGTCTTCTTAAACGAAACCCCTTTCATTTATCTGTGTGCATCTGTGTTTAGATAAAGGTATTATTTCGCGGATAATGCAATATAGCTGGCAACGGCGATTGCCGCGGTCTCTACCCGCAGCACATTATCCCCCAAGGAAACCGGGATAAAGCCCGCCCTCCGGGCAAACGCCGCTTCCTGCGCGGTAAAATCGCCCTCCGGGCCGATTAGCGCCAGGATATCCTTTGCCTTCCGCAGGAAGAGAATTTGTTTTAAAGCCCTGCGCTTTCCAAGCAATGCCGGGATGAGCTTTAAATCGTACCCTCCGGAACAAGCGATCAGCCGCCTGAATTCTGTTACCGGCTCAACCACCGGGAGCGAGCCGCGCTGGGACTGCTGGCTGGCGGCGAGGGCGATTTTTTTCCAGCGGGCGAGCCTTTGCCTGCTTTTCTCTGCTGTCAATTTGACTATCGTCCGTTCGGTAATCAGCGGGATGATTTTTTCCACCCCTAACTGCGTCAGCTTATCCACGATATCGTCAAAGCGGGAATTTTGCGGAATAGCGCAAGCGATACTCAGGCGAAAATCCTTTTTTTCCGGCGGCAGGCGCCGGATGATTTCCAGAATGATTCTCTCCCTTCCTAATTCTTTCGCCGCGCAAAGATAGCCATTGCCCTTAGAATCAGAGGCAGTTACCTTCTCCCCTGGCCTAAGCCGCAGGACATCTTTTAGATGATGCAGCTGCGCCCTGTCGTTAATAATGATGGCCGTTCCAGAAATAATCTCCGACGGACAATATAGCCTATGCATATCGCAAATTATAAAAGGTTATGGAAAGATATTCTTCTCCGAAAATACTTCCGCCGTGAATATATACAACTCGGCGGCTTTATCCTTCCAGCAGTCCGCCGGCAGGCCGGCCTTTTGGGCGCAGAGCTGAGAGAGGAATTCCTCTTTGCTCCAGCCGGTTTCCCCGGCGACCTGGGGAAGAAAGACCCCGCTGTTAAAACCTCTTTTCACTAAAACCCCGTGCGTCCCTAACTGGATTTTTTCCGCGGAATCAACCCGCTGCACCGGAGAAAGCACAGAGATTTCAATCTCTAAACCGGCTAAGTCTTTCGCCTCTACCGGCGCAAAACGAGGGTCGCCTGCCGCCGCTTCTACCGCCATATCCCTAACCGTAAGGTAGAGCGGCTTGGTCCCCGTAAGATTACCGATGCAGCCGCGCAGCCGGCCGCGGTGATGCAGAGTAACGAAGGCGCCCATTTCCTGGTTTAATTCCGGGTCGGCCTCCCCTACCTCCAATTTTTTTCCGGTTTTTAAATAAGACTCAATAGAGCGCCGGGCGATTTCCAGTAATTTTTTTCTCTCATCTTGATTTAACATCGGCCTCTCCTCTTCCTTGTCAATGGCGCAGCTGGCATAACCGACAGTCCAGACCCCTTTCTGCATTTTACCGGTGACCACCGCGGAATTGGTATGCTTTAGAACTACAAGTTTATTGTGCCCTAATTCTTTGGACAAGGCTAAGGCCGTAACCACGCCCAGGCCGCCGCAGAGCTGTAACTTATTCTCCATCAGCCCATAATAGAGCCCCTCCGCGTTCATCTCCTTTAGATAAGCAAGGGTGAGCTCATCTACCCGCTCCAGCTCTTCGTAGTCGTAACCATGGTACATATCAGTGGAGGCCACCACCAACACGTCCTTGCGGTTGCCGATCGCCCCTTTCAGGGCGGCGGCGAACCCCTTACAGACGGTGAAGGTGCAGTTATTCATCGCTATCGGCACAACCTTAAAATCCGGCAAAACCTTCTGTAGAAAAGGCAGCTGCACTTCTATCGAATGCTCCTTTTCAAAAGCCTGGCCGTCAATAACCACATCGGAATCGGCCTGTGCCAATCTCCGGCAGAATGCCTGATCCACCGGCACCTCGCCCAGCGGGGTGCGCATGGCGCTTGTCCCAGGCAGGGCAATGCCGCTAAACCCGTAATAGTGGCTGGGGCCGATCACCACCACGGTCTTATAGGGCCTGCCCTGAATCAGCTTATAGGCAAAGGCGGCGGTAGGTCCGGAAAAACCGTAGCCGGCATGCGGGACAATGATGGAAAATATGTCTCCGCTAACTGCCTGCGGGCTGGCGGAGCTTAAAAACCCGTCGATCATCGCGGATAATTCTTGCGCGTCCTGCGGGTAAAACGCGCCGGCCGCATTGGGCTGTTTTATGGTCTCAGCTAAAATTTTTTCATTGCTGAAGGCGGCCGGCAGGCAAAGGCAGGCGGCGAGTAAAGCGAAAAATAACCCTAAACTAAAAATAATCTTGAGGGACCTGCGCATGGACAAAAACGCGATGAAGGCACTACGCTCGCTATCCGC
>MHHD01000003.1 GCA_001805895.1 Omnitrophica WOR_2 bacterium RIFCSPLOWO2_12_FULL_51_8
AGGCAGCAAGGGAATTCGGGGGGAAAGTAATAGCGCAGTCAAGGAAAGGCTTCGGTTTCGCTTTACGGGAGGGTTTCAAAGCAGCGAAAGGGAAATATATTCTTACTATGGACGCGGACTTGTCTCATGAGCCAAAGTATGTCCATAGGATGTGGAGTAAAAGATTTGACGCGGATTTAATTATCGCTTCCCGCTATGTCGATGGCGGTTCGGCACAGATGCACATATTCAGATATATCTTGAGCAGGATTCTGAATAATTTCTATGCTTTTGCACTTTCCCTTAAAATAAAAGACTTATCCAGCAATTTCCGGATGTACAGGAAAGAAATAATAGATTGCATTTCCACAGATAGCGTCAACTTTGATATTTTGCCGGAGTTATTGTTGAAAATCTACTGTAATGGATGGAGGATAATCGAGGTTCCCTTTTCTTATAAGACAAGAGGTTCTGGAAGGTCGCATATAAAATTAATACGATTCGGATTAGACTATTTTAAGACCCTATTGAAAATATGGTCTTTACGCAACAGTATCAATTCTGTCGATTACGACTTCAGGGCATTTTATAGCAAGATTTTCTTGCAGAAATTTTGGCAAAGAAGCAGATATAAGACGATTTTAAGTTTTGTAGACAGGAAAAGTTTTTTTCTCGATGTCGGGTGCGGGTCAAGCAAGATAATCATAGACAGCCCAAATGCGATAGGCTTGGATTTGTCTTTGGGGAAATTAAGGTTTTTATCCGGGAACCATAATAAACTGGTTAATGCCGATATCACAAACCTCCCTTTTAAAGACGCGTCTTTTGACTGCGTTATATGTTCACAGGTTATAGAGCATATCGCGGGAAAAACTGTCATCGCCGAGCTTGCAAGAGTAGTAAATAAAGGCGGCTTATTGGTCCTGGGCACTCCTGATTATGCTAAAATAATGTGGAGGATATTTGAATATCTATATTCCATTGTTCACAGTAAGGGTTATGTCGAGCAGCATGTCACTCATTATACCTACGAAGAATTAAAAAAGTTTCTAGAACAAGCAGGATTCGAGATTTTAAGGCGCGCCTACATTCTTAACGCAGAGTTAATTATAAAAGCCAGGAAAATTTGAAATAACATTTTTTGAGATGAATAAAATTTTTCTTTTAAGCCTCTGCCTGATCTGCGCGGCGGCATATTTCAACAGCCTGAATAATGATTTTGTCCTTGACGACAAGGCGCTTGTCGTATATAACCCCGTAGTGAAATCACCGCAATTGCTGCCGCTGGCCTTCAAGAAAGACATTTACGATTACGTTAATCCCGGCAGCGCCAGGCCGGCTGACCAGGTTTATTACCGGCCGCTGCAGATGCTGAGTTATTTCCTGGATTATAAAATCTGGGGGTTAGAACCGCTGGGTTTTCACCTCGCCAATACCCTAATCCATTTAGCCAACGGTATTTTATTGTATTTTTTATTGTCCCTGCTTTTCGGCGACAGGCGCCTGTCTTTTTTTGCCAGCGCCTTATTCTTAGCCCATCCCATCCAAACTTCTGCCGTCGCTTATATCTCGGGAAGGGCGGATTTGCTGGTAACTTTTTTTATCTTCCTGGCCGGCGTAAGTTTTATAAAATTCCTGCGGCTCTCCCTGCGTCGTTTTTACTGCTTAAGCCTCCTGTCGGCAGGGTTAGCGCTGCTCTGCCGCGAAAACGGTATGCTCCTGTTTATGTTCCTAGCCTTGATTATGTTCGTCGAGATGCCGAAACCAAGGCGCTATCGCTGGCTGCTGCCCTTTGTCTTCCTGGATTTACTGTATTTATCCCTGCGTTTCCTGGTGTTTACCTCGGGCGCTTTATCGATGCCGCCGGAGATACATTCCCTGCCTTTACGGCTGGTTAATTTTTTTAACCTGGTTTTAAGGTATGCGGTCTTGCTGCTGATGCCGCTGGATTTACACCTCTTAAGGGTTACGGCTTTTATCAAGAGCCTCTTTGGCGCGCAGGCATTATTGGCCGCGGCATTTATGGCTGTATATTTTTTCCTGATTTTCAAATTCTGCAGGGATAGGCTAGTGGTTTTCGGCCTCTCCTGGTTTCTGCTGGGGCTGGCGCCGGTGCTGTTTTATTTTGACCGTGTCCCGCTTTTAGACGGGGCGCTGATGGCCGAAAGCTGGGTATATATTTCTTCGGCCGGGTTTTTCGCTCTCCTGGCATATTTATCCGGCGCGCAGAAAAAAATTGGCCGGCCCGTCCTTTTATCTTTTCTCGGGTTTTATTTTATGATGACTATCGTCAATAATTTTTGCTGGAAGAATGACCTCGTCCTGCATAAAAGGATACTGCAATACACCGGGGGGAGGAATCCGATCCGCCAGAACCTGGTCCGGGAATACCTCTCCTACGGGTTATTCGATCAGGCCGCGGGGGAAATTAAAAAATATGCCGAGTATCACCCCGGAAGCCCCGGGCTGGATTTGCTCTGGGGGGATTACTATTATGTCAAGGGGCAGCCTCTTTTAGCGGTGGAAAGGTATAAAAATTTCCTGGCGCAAAGAGGCGGCGACTTTACGGTTTATTATCGCCTGAGCTCTTTTTATAAAGACCTGGGTCAGGCCGACCCGGCCATCGATTATGGGTTGAAGAGTTTTAAGATCAACCCCTATTTTGTGCTGAACTTAATCCAGTTAGGCGACCTCTACGCGCAGAAAAAAGACTTTGCCCAGGCCAGAATTTATTACCAAAAGGCTTACGCGGTGAATCCGCACAACCCGGCGCTTAAAACGTTAATCCAAAATGCACACTGAACGCATCATTATCCGCGGGGCAAAAGAGCATAACCTTAAAAACATAAACTTAGAAATCCCCCGCAACAAATTAGTGGTGGTTACCGGCCTGTCCGGCTCGGGTAAGTCCAGCTTAGCCTTTGATACGATTTATGCCGAGGGCCAGCGCAGGTTCGTGGAGAGCCTTTCCGCCTATGCCCGCCAGTTCCTGGAGCAGCTGCAGAAGCCGGATGTAGAATACATCTCCGGGTTATCGCCGGCAATCGCCATCGAACAGCGCGCTGCCGGAGGCAATCCCCGTTCCACTGCCGCCACCCAGACGGAAATTTACGACTATCTGAGATTGCTTTTTGCCCGCATCGGCAAAGTATACTGTCATCAATGCGGCGAGCCGATCGAGAGGCAGAGCGCCCAGGAAATCGTGGAGCGCGTTCTGGCCTTGCCGGCCGGCACAGATATCCAGGTCCTGGCCCCGGTGGTCAGGGGCAGGAAAGGCGAATACCGCGAAATCTTCCGCTCAATGCTGAAGGCCGGGTTCGCGCGCTGCCGGGTGGACGGGAAAGATTATGAGCTGTCCGTCGAAGGGGTCAGGCTGGTAAAATACAAGACCCATCATATCGAGGTGGTGGTGGATCGGCTGGCCGTGAAACCGGAGGCAAAAAAACGCCTTACCGATTCAATAGAAACTGCGCTCAAAGTCGGCAAAGGAACCATAATAGTCTCTTGTCGTGGGTCGTGGGTCGTGGGTCGTGGGTCAGAAACGTCTAACACACAGCACGCCGCGCCCAGTGAAATGACTTTTAGCGAGCATTATGCCTGCCTAAAATGTGGCATAAGCTACGCGGAGGTAGAGCCGCGTATTTTTTCTTTCAATTCTCCTTACGGAGCCTGCCCGGAATGTAACGGTTTGGGGATAAAACTTGAATTTGACCCTGACCTGGTAGTGCCGGATAAAAATAAATCCATCAATGACGGGGCGCTGGCGCCCTGGAAAAGGGGAGGCCGCGGCTACATCCTTTATTACCGCTGGCTGATCCGGGAACTGGCGCGGCAGATTAAGTTTGATCTGGATGAGCCGTTTAAAAGCCTGAGCCGGGCTGTGCAAGAGGCCGTTCTCTACGGCACCCGGGAGCATGCCGGCGGAAAACCGTTCGAAGGGGTGATCCCGCATTTAGAAAGATTGTTCCGTCAGACTGAGAGCGATTACCTGAAAGAGGAAATTTCCCGTTTTATGTCCAGCCTGCCTTGCCCATCCTGCAAAGGCTCAAGGTTGAAAAAAGAAAGCTTGGCAATAAAGGTGGCAGGAATGAATATCTGGGAAGTTGCTCAGCTTTCCATTAAAGAGGCGCGGCAATTTTTTACCAAGATCGAGTTAAGCGCTAAGGAAAGACTTATTGCCCATCAGGCCTTGAAGGAGATTGCCCAGAAGCTTAAGTTCTGCGTCGACGTGGGCCTGGATTACCTTACCCTTGACCGCAAAAGCTCGACGCTCTCCGGCGGCGAGGCTCAGCGCATCCGCTTGGCCACGCAGGTGGGTTCCGGCCTCGTCGGCGTATTGTATGTTTTGGATGAGCCCTCTATCGGCCTGCACCAGCGGGATAACGCGAAATTACTCGCTACCTTAAAAAGCCTGCGCGACTTAGGCAACACCTTAGTCGTGGTAGAGCATGATGCCTCTACCATACTTTCCGCGGATTACATCGTGGATTTAGGGCCGGGGGCAGGCAGGTCAGGCGGAGAAGTGATTTTCTCCGGTAGCAAAGAAGAGTTATTGCGCTGCCCGGGATCCCTTACCGCAAAATACCTGCGCGGGGAGTTAAAGATTTGCCCTGTCCCGCAGAGAAACAGCTGGGAGGGGAGGAAGAGTCTGGAGATCAGGGGGGCGGCAGAGCATAACCTTAAGAATATCGATGTAAAATTCCCGCTGGGCGTATTTATCTGCGTCACCGGGGTTTCCGGTTCAGGCAAATCTACGTTGGTTAACGAAATTCTCTACCGCGCCCTCTCCCGGAAGCTTTCCGGGGCCAAAGAAAAGCCGGGAAAGTTCCGCCAGATTACCGGCATAGAGCAGTTGGATAAGGTAATCGTGGTGGACCAGTCGCCGATCGGCCGCACCCCGCGCTCTAACCCGGCGACTTATACCGGCGTCTTTTCCCGGATCAGGGATATTTTTGCCCGTCTGCCCGAGGCGCGCCAGCGCGGCTATAAACCGGGCAGGTTTTCCTTTAATGTTAAGGGCGGCCGCTGCGAGGCCTGTTGCGGAGACGGGATCAAAAAGATAGAGATGCATTT
>MHHD01000004.1:0-14935 GCA_001805895.1 Omnitrophica WOR_2 bacterium RIFCSPLOWO2_12_FULL_51_8
ATCTCCGTGCCTATCCCCTTATCGGTAAATATTTCCAGCAGCAGGCCGTGCGGGGTGCGCGCGTCGATGATATGGGTTTTCTTCACCCCTGCGCCCAGGGCATCGATACAGGCCTTGACCTTAGGGATCATCCCCTGCTGGATGATTTTATTCTCCATCAGGGCCTTTGCCTCTTTGGTGGTCAGGGTGGAAATAAAAGAACCCGGCTCATCCGCGTTACGCATGATCCCCTTAACGTTAGTGAGCAAAACTAATTTTTCCGCCTCTAACCTGGCGGCGATCTGTGCGGCGGCCTCATCGGCATTGACATTATAAGTTTTTTTGTCCTTGCCGACGCCCATCGGCAGGATTACCGCTACCCTGTCTTTCTTTAAGGCCTCCAGTATCGGCTCCCGCCCTATCTCGGTGATCTGGCCGACTAAACCCAGGTCAATCTTTGCCTTTTTCTTCTCCACTTTTACGATGTCATCTTTGCCGTTCAAGCCAGCGGCGGGCGCGCCCAGCTGATCCAACTCGCGCACGATCTGGTCGTTTAAGCTCTGCAATTCTTCTTCCACTATCTTTAAGGTCGCCTCGTCAGTCACGCGCATGCCGTCCACGAAATCGGTTTTTCTTCCGGCAGAGCGCATGCGGCCGCTGATGTTCGGGCCCCCGCCGTGGACCAGGACGGCCCTCAGGCCGGTAAAATTAAGGAAGACGATGTCTTCCAGCACCCCCCTGCGGATTTTTTCTTCTCCCAGGATGCTGCCGCCGTATTTGATGACGATGACCTTCTTGTGGAACCTCTTTATATACGGCAGCGCCTCAATCAGGACATCCGCCTTCTTGATCGCTTCTTCCACTTAACTATACTCCGCGTTTATCTTAATGTACCTCGGGGCCAGATCCGCCGTATACACCGTGCAGGAAAAATCCCCTTGGCCAAGGCTTACTGTAACATCGATTATTTTCCTCTTCAGGGGGCCCAGCTTGATCTTTAGATTTTCCTCGGACACCCTGATGCCGCTTGCGCCCACCGCGGCGGCAATCCGGCCGAAGTTAGGGTTTTCTCCGTAAACGGCGGTTTTAAAAAGGTTGGAATTGGCAATTGCCAGCGCCGCTTTCCTGGCTTCGGCAAAATTAGGCGCCTGTGCCACTTTAACCTGGATGAACTTGCTGGCGCCTTCAGCGTCGGAGACGATCATTTTCGCCAGAGCAAGGCTGACCTTTTCTAACGCCTCGGAAAATAAAGCGAAATTTTTTCCTTTACCATTAATCAAGGTATTTTTGGCCGCGCCGTTGGCTAAAAGCATCACCGAATCGTTAGTGCTCATGCAGCCGTCTACCGTAATGCAGTGAAAAGACTGCCTCGCCGCCGCCTCCAGCGCCCGCTTAAGCGCGCCGCTTGAGATATTGGCATCGGTAAAAATAAAACAAAGCATTGTCGCCCCTCGGCTGCGCTCGGGATAAACCATATCCGGAGCGATCATCCCGGCGCCCTTGGCCACCCCGCAGACCAAGACCGGCTTTCCGCCGATGCTGATTTTCGCCGTTGCCTCTTTGCTAAAGGTATCGGTGGTAAAGATCGCCCGGGCAGCCGCGGCAATCCCCTGCCTTGACAAGCCGGAAACTAACTGCGGCAGACCTTGCCTAATCTTCCGCATGGCCATTTTTTTACCGATAATGCCGGTGGAGGCTAAAAGGATTTTCTCTTTTTTGATTCCCAGCAGCTTAGCCAAAATAACCGCGGTATCTTCCGCGTCCCTGAGGCCCTGGGGCCCGGTAAAACAGTTGGCATTGCCGCTGTTGGCGATAACCGCCCGGAAATCCCTGCCTTTGCGCAGAAATTTTCTATTTACCTTGATCGGCGCCGCCTGTATTTTATTCACGGTAAACAGGCAGGCTGCTTTCGCCGGCGCCTCGGAATAAAATAAGGCTAAATCGAGCCTGCCGGATTTCTTTAATCCGCAGGCAATCCCGTTTGCCTTAAATCCCGGCGGCAATATTGCCTTTTTATATACCTTCATTATAATAATGCTGTTTCTTCAGGGAAGCCGCACATAATATTCATATTCTGCACTGCCTGGCCTGCCGCCCCCTTAAGCAGGTTATCGATCGCCGCGATGATGATGACGCTGTCGCCGCAATCTTTTATGCCGATATCGCAAAAATTGGTTCCTGCGACATCCTTGATCCGCGGGAAGTCGCCCTCTTCCCGGATCCTCACAAACGGCTCTTTCTGATAGAATCTTTTATATAACTTTATTAAGTTTTGCGCTTTACGCTGCTTGCCCCGAGCAGAGCCCCGAGCTTGCCGAGGGACGCCGCCGAAGGGTGCGCTTTGCGCTCTCTTTACATAGATCGTCTCTAAAATCCCCCGGCTTAACGGCAATAAGTGCGGCACAAAAGTCACCTTTATTTTTTTGCCCGCTAATTTGGAAAGTTCCTGGTCGATCTCCGGCGCGTGCTGATGGAAATTTACTTTGTAGGCCCTGAAATCCTCATTTATTTCCGAGAACAAAAAACCTTCCGCCAGTTTTCTCCCTGCGCCGGTTACTCCGGATTTGGCGTCAATGATCACCGCGCCGGTTTCCGCCAGGCCTAAAGCCAATAGCGGCGACAAGGCCAGGATGCCTGCCGTCGGATAACAGCCGGGGTTAGCCACCAGCCGGGCGCTTTTGATTTTGGCGCGGTAGATTTCCGGCAGCCCGTAAACCGCTTCGCTCAGGCGCCCGCTATCCGTATGCTTGAGCTGATAGAATTTCTCATAGACCTTGGCGTCTTTTAACCGATAATCCGCGCTCAGATCAATTACCCGCTTGCCCGCGCTCAATAATTTCGGGGCGATCCGCAGGGAGACCGTATGCGGCAGGGCCAAAAATACCAGGTCGCAGGTATTATTGATCTTCTTTATATCGGGCTCGGCGCAGACCAGATCAATCCTGCCAGCAAACTTGGGAAAGAACTTGCCTATCGGCCGCGGCTGATCTATCTTTGCGGAAATATCCGCAAGGCGCGCTCCCGGGTGTTTAAGCAGGATGCCGATCAATTCTTCGCCGGCATAGCCGGTCGCGCCGATGATTCCTACGTTAACCATATCGTATAGCCCTCATATAATATATCCAGTTTAAGCTAAAAAATATGCTGCGTCAAGCTTTTTCTCGTCGGTAAATAAAAAAGTCCCGCCTCACTAAGCGGGACCTAAGGATAACTATAGGTTTCTAAAATTTCTAAAATCTGTGTAATCTATATCTTTTAATCTGTGTAATCTGTGATTTATCTCTTAGTCCACTGGAAGCGTTTACGCGCTCCTTTTTGGCCGTATTTCTTGCGCTCCTTGGCGCGGGGATCGCGGGTTAAGTAACCCTGCTTGCGCAGCAGGTCCTTAAGCCCGGGCTCCGCGATTAGCAGGGCGCGGGAAATACCCAGCCTCAAGGCGCCTGCCTGTCCGGTAAGGCCTCCGCCGCTGATTTTAGCAATTATGTCGAATTTATCGCTATTACCGGTTGCCGCCAGCGGCTGTTTTACCACAATCCTGTCGGTCTCGCGCAGGAAATACCGTTCGATGGGCCGGCCGTTAATCGTGAATCCGCCTTTGCCGGGAATAATTTCCACCCTGGCCACTGATTCCTTGCGCCTGCCTAATGCCGAATATTTATTGGCCGCTTCCATTTATTTTATCTCCAGAACGGCCGGGCTCTGCGCCGCGTGCCGGTGTTTATCATCGGAATACACCTTTAATTTTTTGATCAAATCCCTGCCCAATGGGCCCGCGGGAAGCATCCGCTGCACCGCTAACCTGATCACTGTTTCCGGATGCTTAGCAAGCATAGTCTCTAAAGCCACTTCCCTTAAGCCGCCCGGGTAACCTGAATACCGCCGGTAGAGCTTCTGCCGAAGCTTCCTGCCGGTAACCCGGATTTTTGCGGCATTAATCACAATCACCCCGTCTCCGGTATCCAGATGCGGGGTGAATATCGGTTTGTGCTTGCCCCTTAAAACCCCGGCTACCTTAGCCGCCAGCCGGCCCAGTATCTTACCATTAGCGTCCACCAGATACCATTGCCGTTTGATATCCTCTTTTTTGGCTACGTAGGTTTTTCTCATAAGGGGTAAAAGTATAACACAATTTTAACCCAAGTCAAATATTTTTTGCGAAAACATTACTTAATAATTAACCCTGATCAGATACAACCCGTTAGCCGGGGCAGTGGGGCCGGCTGAGCTTCTATCCTTAGTCAGGAGAATCTTTTTTAATGAGCCGCTTCCTATTTTCTTGCGGCCGACTTCCAAGAGCGTGCCGACAATATTCCTGGCCATATTGTAAAGAAAGCCGTCTGCCTCTATTTCGACTGCGATCAATCTATAGCGTTTAGCGTATAGCGGATAGCGTATAGTTGAAACAGAAATTTTTTTAATTTTCTTGATGGTATTTTTTGCGCCCGAATGGCTGGCGCAGAACGAACGGAAGTCGTGCCTGCCTTGCAGATAGCGCGCCGCCTGGCGCATGAGTTGAATAGATAAAGGATAAGGATAAAAATATGCCCGATTCCTTAAAAATGCCGACGGGTATCTTTGGTTTAATATCAGGTATTGATAGGCTTTGGAGCGGGCAGAAAAACGGCTGTGGAAATCAAGTCCTGCCTCTTTGGCCCGGGTAATCACAATATCATCTGGCAATACCGCGTTAAGGGCCCTCTGTAATTTTTCCGCCGGGATTGCTGAGCCGGTCGTGAAATTGGCGACCTGAAACAATGCATGCACGCCGGCATCAGTGCGGCCTGAGGCAATCAGTTTAACTTTTTCTTGCAGGATTTTACGGAGGGCTGCTTCTATTGTTTTCTGGATTGATGGCTGATAATTCTGTATTTGCCATCCGCAGTAGGCAGCGCCGTCATATTCTATTTCCAGTTTAATATTACGCATTAAACAAGATCAAAAAGATTACACAGATTTGGGTATAGATTACATAGATTATTAATCTGTGTAATCATAAATTTATTTTAAAGAGCAATAACGCATTCAGCGATCTGTACCGCGTTAGTGGCTGCCCCCTTGCGCAGGTTATCCGCCACCACCCACAGCCATAAGCCGTGTTTGACAAAGCAATCTTGGCGGATGCGGCCGATAAAAACCTCGTCTTTACCCTCTACGTCTTTGGGCATGGGGTAGAGGTTATTTTTAGGGTCGTCAACGACGATGACACCGGTGGCCTGGCTTAATATTGCCCGCGCCTTTTGCGCCGAGATGGGCTTTGCGGTCTCAATGTAGACAGACTCGGAATGCCCGGTCCTTACCGGGACCCGCACGGTAGTGGCGGAAATTTTTATTTTATCGTCGTGCATAATCTTATGGGTTTCCCTGACTAACTTCCCCTCTTCGCTGGTAAATTCGCCCTCCGCGAAACCGCCGATATGCGGGAATACGTTAAAACTTAACTGCTGCGGCAGCGCTCGTTTAGATGACAGATTAGAGATATCAGATTCTGACCCATGACCCCTTGAAGCTATCTCTTCCGTCTCTCGCCACAGCTGTTCCACCGCACCCCTCCCTGCCCCAGAAGCAGCCTGCAGGGTAGTCACTATGATCCTTTTGATGCCTGCCTTTTTATAAATCGGCCAGAGGGCAACGGCCATCTGGATGGTTGAACAATTGGGGTTGGCGATAATTCCTTTATGTTTTTTTACGTCTCCGGGGTTGACTTCCGGGACCACCAGAGGCACTTTGGGATCCATGCGGAAATCCGCGCCGTTATCAATCACCACTGCCCCTCTCTTTACTGCCTCCGGGGCATAAGCCACTGCCGCGCCTTTTTCTCCTTCGGTGCCGGCAAATAAGGCGATCTCGATGCCGTCAAAGCCCTGCGGGGCGATCGGCTGCACCGCGTATTTCCGGCCGTCCACTTCGATATCCCGGGCCGAGCGGGCAAATACGCGCAAGCTCCCTACGGGAAAATTCCGCTGCCGCAATACCCGCAGCATCTCGATGCCGACAGCTCCCACGCCAATAACCGCAACATTATATTTTTTCATTGTCCAAATAAAATATTTTCGGTGATTACGTAGTTAACCCCACTTGATATACGCCTGCCAATCACAGGTTTCAAGGCGCTTTTCATTACCAAATCCACTCTTTTCCCCAGAATCTCACTTAAAAATTCCTCTAACGCCATAAACTTAAGAAAACTTGGTATCTCATCAAAATCTACAAGTATATCTATATCGCTCCTCTTTTTCTGCTCTCCCCTTACCCAAGAGCCAAAAATCCCTATCTCTTTGACCTTAAATTCACCCTGTATATCCTGCTTATGATTTGAAAGCAATTTTTCTATTTCTTTGATGGATGTCATACTGTTATAAGAAGCATACTTAGAATTATAATCCCTACCGGCCTTTTTCTATCCATAGTTCCCTCCTAATCTCTTAGCGGGGACATCCCTGTTACAATACTAATCTATGTAGTCTACGACAAGGTCGCCCACTTCGCTGGTAGAGTACCCCATTTTTCCTGCTGCCAGCGACTTCAATTTTGTCTGCACGACCTTAATCACTGCGTTCTCTACTGCCTCGGCTGCCTTTACCTCACCCAGATTCTCCAACATCATACCTACAGCACAAATAGCAGCCAGAGGGTTAATGACGTTTTGGCCGGTGTACTTAGGCGCGCTTCCGCCGATGGGCTCAAACATAGAAACGCCTTGGGGATTGATATTTCCGCCGGCGGCAATCCCCATCCCACCCTGGATCATCGCCCCCAGATCAGTAATGATATCGCCGAACATGTTGTCGGTGACAATCACGTCAAACCACTCCGGGTTTTTCAGGAACCACATCGTCGTAGCATCGACATGGGCGTAATCTGTCTGAATATCCGGGTATTCTTTGGCCACTGCATAAAAGGCGCGCTGCCATAAATCCCAGGCATAGGTCAGGACATTGGTCTTGCCACAAAGGGTGAGCTTTTTCTTCTTATTGCGTTTCCTGCAATACTCAAAGGCAAAACGGATACAGCGCTCTACGGCCTTACGGGTATTGTAAGAAACCTGAATCGCCACCTCATCCTGAGTGCCTTTATCCTTAAATTCGCCCATTCCTTTATAGAGGCCTTCGGAATTTTCCCTTACTACCACAAAATCGATATCTTCCGGATTTTTGCCCTTTAAAGGGCAAAAATCCGGATTATAAAGTTTTATCGGCCGCAGATTGATATACTGATCCAGGGCAAAACGCAGTTTCAGCAATACCCCGGCCTCCAAAATCCCCGGCTTCACTCCCGGGTGCCCTACTGCGCCCAGATAGATCGCCGAATATCGTTTTAACTCGGCGGCATCCCCCTCTTCCAGCAGCCTGCCGGTCTTTAAATACCTCTCCCCGCTGAAATCAAATATCTTTTTTTCGCAGGCAAACTTGAACTTCTCCGCAGCGGCATCCAGGACCTTCAGGCCTTCCCGCACTACCTCCGGCCCGGTGCCGTCTCCGGGGATGACCGCGATTCTATAAGTCTTCATTTCCGCTCTTCGATCCGCTCCACCCACTTAATTTCCGATTTGTTCAAAATTATACTGTCTTTCTTATCAATGATCCGGTTGGTCAACTTGAAAGACCGCACCTCTTCCGGGTAACTGATTTCCACTTCGTTTAACAGCAAAAATTGCTCCGCGGAGCTGTTCAGGGTTTCTACCAGCCTTCTTTCTCCAAACACATTAAGTAGGCTTTTGATGATTACGCCGTCGCTGCAGAGGATTTCGATGTGGTGCTTTTGCGCCTCAATCATACCGCCTCCTTCATAGTTAATGAACACCGGCCAATCATTTATGGCCGGGTCTTTTAGCAGCCCGGAGCAGATTCAACAATCCCCCCTGCCTGACTATCGCTTGCAAAAATTCCGGGAACGGCTCTGTTTTGTAGGTTTGAGCCTGGGTAATATTTTTTATTATACCATTACTTAAGTCTATTTGCAATTCATCGCCGTCTTTTATCTTGCCTACGTCATCTGTCTCTAAGAAAGGGAGGCCGATATTGATGGCGTTACGGAAGAAGATAGCGGCAAAACTAATCCCCACCACCGCCGCAATCCCGCTCCCCTTGATCGCTAATGGCGCATGTTCCCGCGATGAACCGCAGCCGAAATTCTTCCCCGCCACGATAATATCCCCGGGAGAGACCTTATTTATGAAATCCGGCGCGATTGTCTCCATACAGTGGCGGCCTAACTCCTTAGCGTCGGTAGAAACCAGGTACTTTGCCGAAATAATATCGTCGGTATTGATATTGTCGCCGAATTTATGCGCCTTGCCTTTGATAATCATTAGCGTATAGCGGATAGCGTTTAGCGTATAGGATTAAGCATGCGATAAAGCATGCGTCCTACTTCAATTAGCAGGCCTTCTATTGTTTCATTCTTAGTAATATAGCTTAAATCTAAAGCTAATAAATATTGAGTCTCCAATTCGCATAGCGAACCGTATGCCATAGATAAGAACTGCTTATATTCCTTGTCATATTGCCTTCCATATCCCTCAGCTATATTAGACGGTATCGAAACAGCACATCGTCTCATCTGTTGAGATAAACCGTACATTTCAACTTTTGGAAAACCTGTGGTTATTTTATAGATATCCTTTACAAGCCGATAAGATTTCTGCCAAACTATCAGATCTTTAAAGCTTTTTGTTTTCATCAATTCTATACGCTATACGCTAAACGCTAAACGCTCTACGCTATAATGAATCTGGATGAGTAATCCTGCCCGTTATTGCCGAGGCGGCCGCTACCGCCGGCCCGGAAAGGTAAACAAAAGACTCTGGGCTGCCCATCCTGCCTATGAAATTACGGTTGGTGGTAGAGAGCGCCGTTTCGCCCTCGGTGAGGATCCCCATATGCCCGCCTAAGCAGGGGCCGCAAGTCGGGGTAGAAAACACCCCGCCTGCCTTGACAAAAATTTCTGCCAGGCCCTCCCGTACTGCCTCCAGATAAATCTTCTGCGTCGCCGGGATCACGATCAGTTTGAGCCCGGCTTTAATTTTTTTGCCTTTTAAGATCTTCCCCGCCGCCCTTAAATCAGAAATCCTGCCGTTGGTGCAGGAGCCGATCACTACCTGGTCGAGAGCGATGCTTTTTAGCGCGCTGACCGGCTTGACGTTGGAAGGCAGGTGCGGACAGGCCACCTGCGGCTCTAATTCGGAAATGTCGTATTCGTAAATTTTCTCGTAGGCCGCTTTCTCGTCGCTGCGGTAGACCTTGTATTTTCTCGGGGCCGGCCGGATGTATCTTAAGGTAATCTCATCCGGTTCGATGATCCCGGCGCGCGCCCCGGCTTCAATGGCCATATTGGACATCGCGAATCTATCGTCCATCCCCAGCCTGCGGATCACCGGGCCGCTGAATTCCATCGCCTTATACAAGGCCCCGTCCACGCCGATCCGGCCGATGGTAAATAAAATCAGGTCTTTGCCGCCTACCCATTTCGCCGGCTTCCCGCGATAAATGAATTTCACCGAGGCGGGCACCCTGAACCAGCATTTTCCGTCAATAAAGGCCCTGGCTAAATCTGTGGAGCCGACTCCGGTAGCGTAAGCGCCCAGCGCCCCGTAAGTGCAGGTATGCGAATCTGCGCCGATAATTAAATCCCCGGGCAAAACTAATTTTTTTTCAGGCAGGAGCGCATGCTCAATACCCATGCATCCCACTTCAAAATAATTCCTGATCTTCTGCTCGCGGGCAAAATCCGCCAGCATCTTGCACTGATTTGCCGACTTTAAGTCTTTGGCCGGGGCAAAATGGTCCGGCACCAGCACAATCTTGTTTTTGGCGAAGACCCGCCTGAAACCTGCGCGCCGGAACTCTTCTATGGCGATAGGCGCGGTAATATCGTTCCCCAGGGCCAGATCAAGGCCGGCTTCAATAAACTCGCCCGGCCTTATGTCTTTAAGGCCGGAATGCGCCATTAGTATTTTTTCGGCAATGGTATAACCCATCTGTTTAACGTTTATCGTCTAAATCGGTTTTAGGTTTCGGCTACGTATCGTCTATCGTAAATCGTTCAAAGGGGTTTCGTTTAAGAAGACGACACACGTAACCGAAGACGATTTACGATACGTAGCCGCAACCGAAACCTTTTATTACGAAAACAATTGTGCGCATCCTTCAATTACCTGAATCTTCTGACAATGAGGGCCGCATTGTGCCCGCCGAACCCCAAGGAATTAGAAAGGCAGACTTCTACTTTGGCCCTGCGGGCAGTATTAGGCACGTAATCCAGGTCGCAATCAGGGTCGGGGTATTCGTAATTTATAGTGGGCGGGATAACGCCATCTCTTATGCTCAAACAACAGGCCGCAAACTCTACCCCTCCAGCAGCGCCCAGGAGATGGCCAGTCATAGACTTAGTAGAAGAAACCATTACTTTCCTGGCATGCGCCCCCAGGGCCTTTTTGATCGCCAAGGTTTCAATCTTATCATTGAGCTTGGTGGAGGTGCCGTGGGCATTGATGTAATCCACCTCTTCGGGGTTAATTCTGGCGTCTCCCAATGCCTCTCTTATCGCCCGGGCCGCGCCCTCTCCCTCGGGGTCAGGCGCGGTGATATGGTAGGCGTCGCAGGACATCCCGTAGCCGGTGATCTCGGCGTAAATGCGCGCCCCGCGCTTCCTGGCATACTCTAAAGTCTCCAGCACTACCAGGCCGCATCCCTCGGCGATCACAAAACCGTCGCGCTCAAGGTCAAAAGGCCTGCTCGCCTTTTCCGGCGCGCTGTTTCTGGTAGAGAGTCCTTTTAAGGCGCAAAACCCTCCCACGCCCAGGTAGGTGATGCAGCTTTCCGTCCCGCCACAGACCATGAAATCCGCGTCCCCGCGCTCCAGGATTTTAAAGGCGTCTCCGATGGCATGCGACCCCGAGGCGCAGGCAGTGGCCACGCAGGAATTAGGTCCCTTCAGGCCGAAGGTTATCGCTACCTGTCCGCTGGCCTCATTCACGATCAGCATCGGGATGAGGAAGGGCGATAATTTAGCCGGTCCTTTTTCCAGATAAACCTGGAATTCCTTTTCGATGGTATGCAGGCTGCCGATCCCGGAGCCGATCAAGACTCCCCCGCGCAGGCGGTTGGCCTTTTCCAGGTCCAGGCCGGCATCCCTGATTGCCTGATGCGCGCCAGCCACGGCGTACTGCACGAATTTATCCATCCGCTTGAGGTCTTTGCTGGTAAGGCCATAGGCCTGCGGCTGGAAGCCCTTTACTTCGCCGGCAATGCGGGAATCGAATTTACAGGCGTCAAAAGTGGTGAGCGGGCCGATGCCGCCCCTGCCCTCGGTCAGAGACTTCCAGAAGCTGGGCAAGTCATTGCCTACCGCCGAAACTACCCCCAGACCTGTAACTACTACTCTATTTTCTGACATCTTCCTCTAATAATTACCCCGCCAAAAATTTTGTGGCGGGGTAATTGGTCCTAAAAGTAATTTATGTTAAAACAACTATTTATTAGCTGTTTTATCTTCGATATACTTAACGGCATCGCCGACGGTAGCAATCTTTTCCGCGTCCTCATCGGGGATTTCGATCCCGAACTCCTCCTCAAGGGCCATAACTAACTCAACGGTGTCCAGGGAATCCGCGCCCAGGTCATCCACAAAGGAGGCCTGCGGCGTGACTTCCTCCGGCTTTACCCCCAGTTGCTCAGCGATGATTGATTTCACCTTATCTTGCACTGCCATTCTTTTCCTCCTTTTATCATTGAGACACTGAAAAGTTTTTCAGTGTCTCAATGCTACACCATCCCGCCATCCACGACGATTGTCTGGCCGGTAATATATCCGGACTCATCGGCCGCCAGAAATAAACAGGCGGCCGCTACGTCATCCGGACTGCCGAATCTGCCCGCTGGAATGTTTTGTTTCATCCTGCTCTTTAACTCTTCAGGGAGATTAGCGGTCATCTCGGTCTGGATAAATCCCGGGGCCACGGCATTCACGTTGATATTGCGCGAGGCCAATTCCTTTGCCGCTGATTTTGTCAAAGCGATGATTCCCGCCTTGGAAGCGGCATAATTCGCCTGTCCGGGGTTGCCGATTAAACCAATAATAGAAGCAATGTTGATAACCCTGCCGCCGCGCTGCTTGATCATCTGACGGGATACCGCCCTGATGCAGTTAAAGGTCCCTTTAAGATTGACCGCCAGGACCGTATCCCACTCTGCCTGGCTCATCCGCACCAAAAGATTGTCTTTGGTCACCCCGGCATTGTTAACTAATATATCAACCTTTCCCCATTTGTCAAGAATTTTGTTTACCCCGTCTTCGACTTTGCCGTAGTCGGTAACGTCTACCTCCAAGGCCAAAGATTTTCTTCCCAGGGCCTCAATTTCGCGGCAGGTATTCTCGGCATCGGCTAAATTCACGTCAGCCGCCGCGATGTCCGCGCCTTCCCTGGCGAAATACATCGCAATCGCCCTGCCGATACCCCGGCCGCCTCCGGTAATCAAAGCTACCTTATCTTTCAGCCGCATCTTTACCTTCTTTGTTAAGGATGTCTTCTTTCTTCTCTATGCTTATTACTTGCGCTGAAGGATCGATCCTGCGCAGCAACCCATTCAGGATCCTGCCCGGGCCAAATTCGATAAAATCGCTTACCCCGCAGGATAAGATGAATCTCATCGATTCTTCCCATCTCACCGGGGAATGAATCTGATAGGCCAGGTTTTCTCTGATTTCTGCCGGCTGGTATTGCGGCCGGGCGGTATAATTACTGACTACCGGGATCACGGCCGGGGAAATTTCCGCGCTCTCCAGGACCGGCTTGAATTCCGCCGAGGCCTCTAACATCAGGGAAGAATGGAACCCGCCGCTGACCTCTAATGCGATGACCCGCTTTGCCCCGGCCTCTTGAGCCAGGACACTGGCCTTTCCCACCGCCTCTTTTTTCCCGGAAATTACCACCTGGCCAGGGGCGTTGATATTGGCGATTTCCGCTCCGGCTTTCAGGCAGATATCTCTTAATTGCCCTATGGGCAGATCCAGCACCGCTGCCATTCCACCGGGATGGCGGTGAGCGGCCTCTTCCATAATCTCTGCCCTTTTCCTCACCAGCCTCAATCCGGCCTCGAAAGACAGGCTTCCCGCGGCGATCAGCGCAGAATATTCTCCCAGGCTTAAGCCGGCTAAGTATGCCGGCTTGACTCCGGAACGCTGCCTAAAGGCCTCAAAGGCGGCTATGCTTGCCGCCAAGATTGCCGGCTGGGAGGTTACCGTGTTTATCAGCGCTTCCCCGGGGCCGCCAAAGATCAGGCCGCTTAAGGAAAAACCTAAAACCTCATCCGCCTTTTCAAAGACTCTTTTACTTTCCGGGAAGGACGCATAGAGATCCTTCCCCATACCTATATATTGACTGCCCTGGCCGGCAAATAAAAAGGCTACCACTCAATCACACAGGCGCCCCAAACCAGCCCTGCCCCGAAGGCATCCAAAAGAACAATGTCGCCCTTCTTGACCCTTGACTCCTTGACTGCCTCGCAGAGGGCGGTAGCCGTGGAGGCGCTAGACATATTACCGTATTTCTCTATATTAAGGTAAATTTTTTCCTGCGGCAGGTTAAGCTTTTTCGCCATTGCCATGATGATCCGCATATTCGCCTGGTGCGGGATGACCAGATCGATGTCCTTGCATTCCAGGCCCGCCTTCTTCAGGGCATCCTGCGCCGCTCCAGTCATCAGGGTAACTGCCAGCTTGAACAATTTATTGCCCTGCATCTTGATGAAATGCCCCCGTTGGTCAACGGTCTGGTGCGAGGCCGGCTGGCGCGAACCGCCGGCAGGGATCATCAGCAAGCTGCCCTTGGAACCGTCGGCGCCCAGGCAGGCGGAAAGTATCCCTCCGGATCTTACCTCTGAGACCACTGCCGCCCCTGCGCCGTCTCCGAAAAGGACGCAGGTATCCCTGTCCTGCCAATCCGTCACCGCCGAAAGCGTTTCCGCTCCCACCACCAGGGCGTTTTTGTAATCGCCTCCGGCAATAAACTGCTGGGCCGTAGTGATAGCGTAAACGAACCCGGCGCAGGCAGCGGAAATATCAAAGCAGGCGGCGCGAGGGATCTGCAGGGCACCCTGCAGGATGGAGGATACCGAAGGAAAAGGCATATCCGCGGTAATGGTGGCAACGATGACCAGATCGATGTCCCGTGGCTCAAGATGCGCGTCTTCCAGCGCCGAACTGGCCGCCCTGATTGCCAGGTCCGAAGCGGCTTCGCCTTTATCGCGCAAGCGCCGCTCCTTGATCCCGGTGCGGGTGGTGATCCATTCATCCGAGGTCTCCACCATTTTTTCCAGATCCGCGTTAGTCAGGACCCGTTCCGGCAAATATTCGCCCAGCCCGATTATCCCCACTCGCTTTAGCATCATTTATGCCTTTTGCCTGGCGGTTTTCTCCGACAGGGCCTCCAGGATCTTTTCGTTGAATTTCCGCTCGATCTCTTCCTTGGCTACCCGGATGGCATTCTTGATCGCCCTGGCATTGGAGCGGCCGTGGCCGATGATCACCACGCCGTTGACGCCCAATAAAGGCGCTCCGCCGTATTCGGCGTAATCCAATTCCTTTTTGAAACGCATCAGGCTGGGTTTTAAAAATATCAGGCCTAACTTGCTCAAAGGATTGCTCAAAATATGCCGCTTCAGGAATACCTGCATTGCCTCCGCCGCGCTCTCGGAGACCTTCAGGGCGATGTTGCCGATGAATCCGTCGCAGAGGATGATATCGCACTTACCGGAGAAAAATTCCTTGCCCTCGACATTCCCGATGAAATTCAGGCTGCTATTCTGGAGCAGCTCGCGCGTTTCCTTGATAAAATCAGTGCCCTTGCCTTCCTCTTCCCCGATATTCAGGATCCCTACCGTCGGATTCTGGCGGTTCAGGATATAGCGGCTGTAGGCGTCGGCCATAATCCCGTACTGCAATAACTGCATCGGCTTGG
>MHHD01000004.1:14951-28727 GCA_001805895.1 Omnitrophica WOR_2 bacterium RIFCSPLOWO2_12_FULL_51_8
GATGGCGATCCCCGGCCGCTCGATCACCGGCAGCAGGCCTAAACCCAGAGTCGCCGCGCAGACCACTGCCCCGGTATTGCCGGCGCTGAAGAAGGCGTCGCCCCGCCCCTCCTTCAGCAAATTAACCCCTACCACGATCGAAGAGTTCCTCTTCCGGCGGACGCTGGTGGCCGCCGGCTCGGACATCCCGATCACCTCTTCGGCAGGGCTCACGGTGATATTACTCCCGGAGAACCTGGATTTTTTGAGCAGTTGGTCAATCTGAGGCGCATCCCCGACTAAAATAACCTCGGCGTTGTATTCCTTTACCGCGGCAATCGCGCCCTCGATAACTACCCGCGGGGCATGATCCCCGCCCATTGCGTCAACGATTATCTTCATAATGCCTTATTGTTTCTTCTTTTTCTTCTCTTTGACCTTGATCTCCATCACCTGCCGGCCGGCGTAATATCCGCAAACCCCGCAGATGCGATGCGGGAATTTCGGCTGCTTACACTGCGGGCAGGGTGTGAGATTGCCAGCGGATAATTTCCAGTGGGTGCGCCGCCTTCTGCTCCGCGCCTTAGAATGTCGTTTTTTTGGTAGTGGCACTTACGCGCTCCTTTCGTTCATACAGCTAACTCAACAGTCGCATTCACCCTCATTCAGATTCTTGCCGCACTCCGGACAGAGTCCCCGGCAATCAGCCCGGCAAAGAGGCTTGATCGGATAACCCAGGATAATCTCCTCCCGGATATCCGGGCCTAAATCTATTTCCCGCTCCTGCCTGCCAACGGAATAATTCAGGCTGAGCCTCTTACGCAGAGGGGTGTCAAACTCTTCGAGGCAGCGCCCGCAGCGGGTATGCATCAAGGCCTCAACGTCCAGATTGACGCTCAAGGCATTGGTAATCTTGGAAACATCCGCCCGGATTTTAACCGGCCCTCTGAATTTGACCTCCTCCGTTTCCAGGTCGAGAGCTGCGGCGCTCTCCTCCTCTTCCAGGCGGCAGCCTTCAAAGGGGATCCTGCTGAGGCCTATCTTCATTTACGCTTACCTAACTTCCTCTTCAGCGCCTTTTCCACGGATGGCGGAACGAAATTCGAGAGATCCGCGCCTAAGCCGGCTGCCTCCTTAAGTAACTTGGAGGAAAGGTAGCTGAAAGATTCCTGCGGCATCAGAAAGACCGTTTCGATATCCGCGGCCAGCTTCCGGTTAGTCAGGGCCATCTGGAATTCGTATTCGAAATCAGAGACCATGCGCAGGCCGCGGATTAAGACCTTGGCCTGCCTTTTACGGGCGTAATCCACCACCAGGCCTTTAAAACCGCAGATTTCGATCCCGCTCAATCCGGCCGTAGCTTCCTCAAGCATCGCCACCCTTTCCCTGACGCTGAACAGCGGCCGCTTGTAAGGGTTATGCGCTACCGCCACGATCACTTCCGAGAAAATCTCCTGCGCCCGCCGGATCAGGTCAACGTGGCCATAGGTAACCGGATCAAAAGTTCCTGGGTATACCGCTATCTGGCACATTTTCTATAAAACGACAGTACCGTGTCGCCGTAACGCGATTGCCTGAATAAAATCAAATCTCCCAGCGTGTCTGGGAGAAGGTCTTTCTTAAAATGCTGCGCTATCGCTAAGCCACAGGGCGCTAATATATCATAACTGGATAGGGTGCGCAAGGTTTTTTTTACCAGTGGTTCGACTGCGCCCGCCACCGGCCCCTTGCAATAAGGGGGGTCTAAGAAAATAATCTCGAATCTCTTTCCCTCCCGGCTCAACTTCTTTATTGCCTCCTGGGCATCCGACTGCGTAATCCGGCGCCCGCCTGCCTTGATGAAGGCAAGATTCGCCGCGATTTGCCGCGCGCAGTCTCTCTTCTCCTCTACAAACTCCGCTTCTTTTGCGCCCCGGGATAAGGCCTCGATACCAATCGCCCCGGAGCCGGCAAAAAGCTCCAGGAATGACATTTCGGAGATATCCCCCAGAATATCAAAGAGGGCCTTTCTCACTTTATCCTGCGTGGGGCGAATGCCTTTGGGCATCTTAATCACCCTGCCCTTATATTTACCGGTGATTATCCGCATCATCCCACCACCATCAATTCTTCATATTCGGGGAACCTCTGCAATAATTTTTCCTTTAGCAGGCGGTGCGGCCGCTCTTCCAGGCGGGGGTCAACGTTCAAAAGCCTGATTGCCTCTTCCCGCGCGCGCTTCAGGAGCTGCATCTGGGTGAGTGGATTAGCGATCTTTAATTCAGAAAGCCCGTGCTGGCGCTCCCCAAAAAACTCTCCCGGCCCCCTGATTTTTAAATCCTCTTCGGCGATACGGAAGCCGTCGCTGTATTTTACCATTGCCGCCAGGCGCGCCTGCGCGCCGGGCGTCCGGGCGCCGGACAAGAGGATACAATAAGACTGCTCATGGCCCCTGCCCACCCGGCCGCGCAGTTGGTGCAGCTGCGCCAGGCCGAAGCGCTCGGCGTGCTCGATGACCATGCAGGCGGCATTGGCAACATCAATCCCTACCTCCAGCACCGTGGTAGAAATTAAAACGTCCAGCTCCCTGTCGTTAAACTTCCGCATCAAACGGGCCTGCTCAGCCTGCGCCAATTTCCCATGGACCAGCCCGAGCTTAAATTCCCGGAATTCGTCTTTCTTTAGGGCATCGTACATCTTTTTTGCCCCGGCGATATCCAGGGCATAAGATTCCTCGATCACCGGATAGATGATGTAGGCCTGCCTGCCCTGCCGTAATTGCCCTTTTACAATCTCGTAGGCCTGCCGCCTTTCCTTTTCTTCCAGGCACTTAGTCTCCACCGGCATCCTCCCCGGCGGCAGCTCCCTGATCACCGAAATATCCAGGTCGCCGTAAAGGGTGATTGCCAGGGTCCGGGGAATGGGGGTAGCGGTCATAATCAGGATATCGGGGTTGGGCCCTTTCTGGGGCAGTAAGGCCCGCTGGCCCACCCCGAATTTGTGCTGTTCGTCGATCACTACCAACCCCAGATTCTTGAATTCTGCTTTCTCCTCTAATAGCGCGTGCGTGCCGATGATTAAATTTATTTCTCCATTTTTTATTTGCCGTAGTTTTACCATTTTGCTTTTTTTATCAATGCTGCCGGTCAGCAACTCTATTTTTATTTCTCTGTTTTGATATTTGACGGTTCGACTATGCTCACCATCAACCCTGAGTGGAACCGAGGGATTGATTTTTGATATTTGATTTTTGATTTTTTCGAAATGCTGCCCGGCCAGGATTTCCGTCGGCGCCATAAAGGCCGCCTGATACCCTCCGGAAACGGCGATTACCGCGGCGGCGGCGGCGACCACGGTTTTACCGGAACCCACATCGCCCTGCAGCAGGCGCTGCATGCTCCGGGGGCAGGCCATATCCGCCTTGATCTCTTCGATCGCCTTTTTCTGCCCGGCGGTCAACTCAAACGGCAGGCCGGAAATAAAGTCTTCCAGCAGCGGGCTTTCTACCTTGTGCGCGATGCCGGCCTTTTCTTTTTTTTTGAGCTTGCGCAGGGCCAGCGGCAGCTGAAACAAGAAGAATTCCTCAAAGGAAAGCCTGATATAGGCCTGATCCTGCGCTTCCGGACCTTGAGGGAAATGGATGCTGCGCAGGGCCTGCGCCAGGTTAACCAGCTTATTCCGGGAGCGCAAGCCAAACTCAAGGCAGTCACTGATCTGCGGCAGGTATTCGTTGAGGGCGGAATTTACCAGGCGCCGGAAATTCCTCTGAGTCAGGCCTTCGGGCAGTGAATAGACCGACGCCAGCCTTCCGATATCCAGCGCGTCATCGCCGTCCTTGCCGATGATCTCGAATTCCGGCGAGCTTAATTGCAGGTTCTTGCCGTAGCGTTCAACTTTACCGAAGAGGACCAGGCTGTCTCCCACCTGGAAATAATTCTGCAGATAAGGCTGATTGAACCAAACGCAGGTGATCTTGCCGCTGGCGTCGCCCACCACCGCTTCGGTAATGCTGAAACCTTTCCTGCGCCAGGAGCGATGCCCGCCTTTGGCCAAAACCTCTCCTTTAACCGCGCGCGCCTGTCCGGCCTCCAATTTGTTGATCGGGCTCAAGTTTGTGCGGTCTTCGTAACGCCGGGGAAAATGATAAAGCAGGTCTTCGACGGTAAAGATCCCGAGCTTCTCAAAGGCCAGCGAGCGTTTCGGGCCGACGCCTTTGAGGTACTGGATGGGCGCATAGCGCGGCTTAGTCATTGGGGCTCCCGCAGCCCTGCCTGATAATGGAAAGCATCTCCCCCTGCGTGCGCGCGCGCGAAGACCTTTCCCGCAAAGGCCTGACTTTACGGAACCCCCTGGTGTACCAGGCAAAAAATTTGCGGAAGATCACTACCCCTACCCTCTCGCCGTAGAAATCCACACACTCCTTCAGATGCCCGGCCATCACTTGGGCGATTTCTTTTTTGTCCGGCGCGCCCGGCAGCCCATCCCCTTCAAGCCGCGCCGCTATTTCTCTGAAAATCCAGGGGTTCCCCAGGGCGCCCCGGGCAACCGCTAAACCGTCGCAGCCGGTTTCTCCGAGCATCCGCGCGGCCAATTCCGCGGACAAGATATTACCGCTGGCGATTACCGGGACCTCGAGCGACTCTTTGACTTTGCGGATGGCCTGATAATCCACGCCCCCGCTATAACCCTGTAGTTTTGTCCGGCCGTGGATGAATATACCGCTCACCCCGGAATCCTGCGCGTGGAGCGCGACCTCCCGGGCATTGATCGAATCCCTGTCCCAGCCAATGCGGATTTTTACCGTCACCGGCAGAGAGGAATTTTTTACCACTAACCGCAAAATCTGCTTTAATTTTTTCGGCTCGCGCAATAAAGCCGCGCCTTCGCCCCGGCGCACCACTTTTTTTGCCGGGCAGGCGGCGTTGAAGTCAAGGATGTCAAAACTGCATCCCTGCAGGGCCTCCAGCGCCTGAGAGATAAATTTCGGCTCGCAGCCCAAAAGCTGCACCCCCAACGGCTGATCCTGCGCCGTTGACTTCAACATCTGCCGGGTTTTCTTGTTCTTGTAAGAAGCGGAGCGGGCATTGATCATCTCCACGAAAGCCAGTTCAGCCCCAAAACGGCGGTTAAGCGCGCGGAAAGGCAGGTCGCTGATCCCGGCCATCGGGGAGAGTATTAAGTTAGATTTTAAGCTTAGACTCCCTATCTTCAGCATAATTGTTTTCGTAATAAAAGGTTTCGGTTGCGGCTACGTATCGTGTATCGTAAATCGTCTAAAAGGGTTTCGTTTAAGAAGACGACACACGAAACCGAAAACGATTTACGATACGTAGCCGAAACCTAAAACCGATTTAGACGATAAACTTGGGGTCTTTAATCAGGGGGTGATTCTCGATCTTCCGGGAAATTGCCTCTGGCATACCGGCCCTGCCTAATCTGTAATACATGTAATTCTTATATCCTTCCACGCCCGGCTGGTCATAGGCATTGACTTCCAGGAGCTCGCCTTCGAAGGCAGTAGCCATTTCAAAAAAATACAATAAGGCGCCCCAGTGATAAGGCGAAACCTCCGGCATGATAATCGTGCAGTTCGGCCGCGATTCCTGGACCAGCGCCCATTCCGTGGCCTCCTGGGCCAGGCAGATCAACCGGGTAAAAGTCCTGCCTGCCAGGATGTCCCCTTTGCCCGGGACCTTCACTTCATCCCTGAATTTCTCTACCCGGATAAAGGTGGTTATTTTGTTATTCTCGCCCTCGATATTATTCTGCTGGATGGAATGCAGGTCGCCGGTGCCGCGGCAGGAAACCGGGGTGCGGCCCACATTGACGATATTCGTTTCATCCTTAAGCCATTCCTCTTCGCCTGACCGGTTCATCGCGATTTTCCTCCCGCATTTCTTGCCTAAGCTCTCGCCCAGAAGCTGCGCGTACCAATCTGCGGTGGCCTTCAAGGTCTCGGAAAAAGGCATCATCAGGGCAATGGCCTTGCCTTTCTTGCGGTAAAGGATGGTGTGCAGGGCGGCATACATCGCGGCAGGGTTAACGGAGAGGTCCGCCGCGCCGCATCTGGAGGACATCTCTCTGGCTCCGGCAAAAAGCTCCGCGATGTCTACGCCGATGATCGCCAGATGTAAAAGCCCCATATTGAACTCGGAAAACCTGCCGCCCACCCCCTTTAATAACGGCAGGCCCCGGAAACTTAAGCTGTCTCTCTTCTGCTCGGCATTCACCCTGTTGCGCAGCGCCCCGCTCTCCGGGTCGGTGACCGCCAGGATCTGCCGGCCATAGCGGATTCCCGCGCCTTTCTTCAGCCAATCCTCCGCCACCGCGAATGCGGCTTTGGTCTCGGCGGTTTCCCCGGACTTGGAGATCACGATCAGAAAAGTTTTTTTGGGATTTAAATTTTTTAGCAGGGCGCGCAGGGTATCGGGGTCAAGGTTATTGCCTTCGCAAAAAAATTGCGGCCTCTTTTTTCTCGAGGCAGCGAATTCATTGTAATAAGGCGGGGCGAGCGCGTCCTGCGCCGCGCGGATGCCCAGGTAAGAGCCGCCGATGCCTAAGGAAATTACCGCGGCGTATTTTTTGGCGATCTCATTAGCTATGCTTTTGACCCGGCGGAAGGTGGCTTTATCCTGCCAGGGCAGCCTTGCCCATTCCAGTCCCAATTTTATCCAGATGCGCCTGCGCCTGGCGGACAACCCCGGAAATACCCTCGAGCTCTTCCGCAGTAACCCCATGGTCTTTGCCGACGGAAGAACTCATCAGATTGTTTAAGTCGAACTTGATAACCGGCATCGAGCTGGCTCTTTGGATTAGGTTATTGTTGGACGATTTTCACCGTGGTGCGCCTGCCGTCCTGCCAGGGCCAGAGCATCGCGAAGACAACCTGGCCTGCCCCCTCCCGGAAATAGAGTACCTGGCCCGGCATGATCCCGCCGAAACCCTTGACCGCCTCCTGCATCCGGAAACTCAACGCCCCCTTGGCAGGCAGGACCGGAATGCCGAAAAATTGCTCCAGGCGGCTGACTAATTTTGCCAATTCGTCCTTCAGCACCACGGCCTCAAAATAATTATCGCAGTCCATGCGCATGGTTTCGAAAATAACCTGCCTTAGATCATTCTTTAGCGCGCTGAAGTCCATAGTGGAGCCCCCTCGGCCTAAAGGCCGAGGCTCCCTCCCTGAAGCAAAATCACATTCCGCAAATTCCTATCCCCGGCCTAAAGGCCTGGGATTTTGCGGAAGGGATTAAATCTCCTTATCTTCGCCCCTACTATAACATAAAAAAAAAATTTGGCAAGCGCTTACCTAACCCCTCAGGTTATTCTTTACTAAATCTTTCCACGCTCTTTTTGTAATCTGGGTCAGGCCTTGGAGGTTTCTATTTTCTACTTTTTTTGACTTTTTTCACGGCCAGTTTCATAACCTCCTGCCTCAGCCCCTCGGCAATCTCGTCGTAGGTGTTCCCCAGCTGCCGCCATCTAAGAGGCTTGCCGAATATTACCCTTACAGGATAAGGCCGCGGCACGCGGCTTCCCCTCGGCCAAGAATAGTGAGAACCGCTGATGTACACCGGTATGGCCGGTATATCGAGCTCCTTCATCAGTATGCCCGCGCCTTTCTTAAAATCATTCACTTCGGAGTCAATCGAACGCATGCCTTCCGGGAAAATGCAGACTATCTTCCCTTTCGACAGGCAAAAGGAAACCGCCCGCATTGCTTCGGCAAGGCGAGAGCTGGCGTCTACCGAGATGAGACGGCAGATTTTATTCGCCCAAACAAATAAAGGGTGCTCAAAGATACGTTGATAGCCCAAAAAATAAGTGCTCATGGCTATTTTAAAGGGGAGGCTGGTAAAAACAAATAGGCCGTCCAGATAACTGGCGTGGTTCGGACAGATTAAGTACGGACCTTGCTCCGGCAAATTCTCCCGCCCCTGCGCCCTCAAGGACCAGCACAGCCTGAAAAGAAAAGAGAAAATGGCAGATTTGAAAAGCAGGGTGAGCATTCGCTCGCTCAAGCCGAAACGTAATTTTATTTTGCCGAGCACCGGGCCGGGCGGAGGCTCGGATAAAATTTCCTGCCAGTCCCTTGCCGCATTTTTTCCCAAAACCAAGCCTCCTCTCTCTTTAAGCAATTCCTGGAGGCCGATAACTACGTCTTTGACGGTAGATACCGAATAGAGCATCTCATCCGGTATGCCTATTCCCAGCAAGGCCTCAAGGCCCGCTCCCATCTCCACCCTCGCCAGCGAATCAATCCCCAAGTCTATTTCCAAGTGGCTGTCCAGACGCACCGGCCTTGCCGTTTCCTTTGCGATATAATCGAATATTTTCGCGGCAGTCTCCCCCTCGAGAATCCGGCGTTCTTCTTCGGTCGAGGCCTTCGCCTCTTCCTTGATTTCCGCTTCGCCCTTACGCAGGTATTCCTGCATCACGGTAAAGCGCTTAATCTTATGCAGAGCCGTGCGCGCAAGCTCCTTCTTGGTCAGGATTATCCCCATGATACGTTTGTAAGGAGGCAGCTTCCTGCCTAAGGTATCCAAATCCCAACGTATCCTCTCGCGAAGATTAGCCTCTCTTTGCCTGGAAAAATATTCAAAATCCGGGACAACCACCGCGTAGAGTAGATCCCTGCTCTGTCTGAAAACCGTATCCTGCCTGAGCAAAATGCAGAGCTCCTTTATATAAGGGCTCTGCCCGTAATACTCCTCTAACTCTTCCGGATAAATATTTTTCCCCGAACTCAATACCAATATCTCCTCCTGCCTGCCGGTCAGGAATAAATAACCTTCTTTATCGATGTGACCGATATCGCTGGTATAGAGCCAGCCGTCTTTTATCGTTTCTTTCGTCAACTGCGCATTGTTATGATAGCCGCTCATCACATTCGGGCCCTTGACCAAAATGCGGCCAGCCCCTGCGCTATCCGGGTGATCAATTTTGACAAAGACATCCGGCAGGGGCCTGCCGGCTGAGCCGAATTTTATTTTTTCCGGATGGTTCAAGCTTACTACCGGCGAGGCCTCGGTCAGACCATACCCCTCAACGACCTTCAACCCAAAATCCAGCAGGCCTCTGCCTATTTTCGGCTCAAGCCTCGCCCCTCCGCAGACAGAAAGCCGCAGGCCTCCCATGAGCCTGCGTAAGCTCAAACGCATAAAAGGAGTTATTAAAGGACGCAGTATTAAAGGCGCTTGCCCAACGCGCTCGGAAATCCGCTTATACAGCATCTGGAAAAATCGCGGCACACCGATTAATATAGTCACCCCGGTTTCTTTAATGGCGGCATTTATATCCTGCGGCTTAAGGCTGGGGCAAAAAGTCACTGTCGCGCCCGTAAGCAGGGGCACAAGTAATGAAGCCATAAATGCGTATGAATGATAAAGCGGCAGAATGAGCAGGAACGTATCGCTTTCGGAACATAGGTCTGCCTTGCGGATGCTCGAGAAATTGGAAGAGAAATTCCCGTGGCTTAACAGCACCCCTTTGGGCTTAGCGGTGGTCCCTGAGGTATAGATGAGCGACGCAGTATCTTCCGCGGAAACCCGCGGCCAGGAAATACCTTCCGTAGTTAACGAACGCAATACCGACTCCATTTCCTCAAGCATAAAACACCGCAACGAAATTCCGGCGCAGGCGTCTCGCAGTTTTCCGGTTAAAAGCTCTCTTGAGCAAAAAATTATCTTTGCCTTGCTGTCCGTAACGAGGTTGCTTATCTCGGAGAGGCTCAACTGGGGGTCAAGCGGAACGCAGACCAGCCCTGCGCGCGTAATCCCCAGATAAACAACCGCCCACTCAGGACAATTTTCCGAAATCAGCGCCGCGGCATCGCCCGATTTAAAGCCTTCCCTGATTAAATACGCCGCTACCTTCTGGCTTGCCTCTTCTACATCCCTGTAGCTAAAGCGCTGCCAGAAATCCCCCCTTTTAATCTGCAGGGCGGTTTTTTGCGCAAACCTTGCGGCAGTCTCTGAAAATATCCTGTTGATTACAGCATCCTTTGCGCCCATTTGTATGATTATTATACAGAAATGCGTCTGACTTGTGAATCGGCTGGAGCTGCTTTTTCTTGACTTTTTTCTACTTGGGCGGGGTTAAGGCGGGCCTATCCTTCATCCTTTTTATGCGTTAAATGCGGAGGATGGTTTCAGGCAGAAGAAACCATCCTCCCCTCATCTCTTCTTTTAACGGCCTTCGTTCTTGCGCTTGGAATAACAATCCTTGCAGTATATCGGACGATCGTCTCTGGGCTTAAACGGAACTTCGCACTCTTTCTTGCACTCCGAGCAAACTGCCTTGTGCATCTCCCGCGGAGCGCCAAATCCACCACTGCCCTGATACCCCATGTTTCCTCCTTCGCGATAGCGAACACCGGCCAATAAGGCCGGGTGTCTCTCTGCCGATGATTCAACCTTGAGCTGTGATTATAGGGCTTTTAAAAAAGATTGCAACTATTTATTTATCCTGAGACGCCCTGGTCAACGGGGGCCTGACCGGATTCAGGCGCGGCGGCAATCGCTTTTTTATCCAGTTTTCTTTGTTTTTTTTCCTCTGCCTTCTTTTTCCTGGCCAATTCTTTCTGATACTTTTTATATGAATAATTATCTCTTGCCAACATATCCTCCTTTTATCCTGGCTCATCCCGCATAGCGGCGCCCGCTAAGATTATACCACAAAATCGGCAAAAGTTTAAATTTCCCTTCTCTTCCGGCAGCAATTCCGTATCTTTATTTACAGTTAGATCTTGTTCATTACTGAGGCTACTTTAGTTTCGCTGCTTGCCTTTTTATCGCGTCTGTCATCAAGCACGATATTGGTAATGACCCTCTTGGCGCCCGCTGCCAGGGCCTTCTCGTGCATCTTCTTAGCCACCGCAAAGAGCTTCGCTACCGAACCTGCCTCCACAATCGTGCTCATTGCCGTAATCTGCCGCTTGACCGAGCTATCTTTTTTGAGCGCCTTTTCGCTCGCAGCGACATATTTGCTTATCGAGGTGGAACACGTGCCTATCGGCACAACGCTAATCTCCATTAAGGCCATACAATCCTCCTTCCTATAATTTCTTTTTTTTCTTGCAATGATGGAAGTCGCAGTATTTTTTCTTTTTTATCCCGAACGCCCTTCTGCCTTTAGACATAACCCCTCCTTCGCGGCCGCCGCCTTTACAATCCTGTTTTCTTTATAACCTCTTTAATCGCCTCTGCGGAATTGTTGAGCTGTCTTTCTTCTTGCGCAGAAAGCTCAAGCTTCAAAATTTCTCTCACGCCGTTCCTGTTAAGTATTGCGGGAAGGCTCAAATAGGTATCTTGTATCCCTAAGTAATCTCCGATCAGGCTCGATACAGGCAACACGGCATTTTCATCGTGCAAAATTGCCTGGGTTATCCTTACTAAAGATAAGCCGATGCCGTAAGAAGTTTCGGCCTTCCTTTCGATAATTTTGTAAGCAGAATCCTTTACTTCCGTAAAAATCTTTTCTAGTTCTTCTTCGTGGCAGCCCTGGGGATTATTGCTGCATACTGAGCAGTAACTTTTAAATAATACCCCTCCGATCATGGCATTACTCCATACCGCGAATTCGCTATCACCGTGTTCGCCCAGAATATAGGCATGGACATTGCGGGGATCGATTTTACAGTGTTTGGCTAAAAGAAATCTGAAGCGCGCGGTATCCAAAACTGTACCCGACCCGATCACTTCATTCGCCGGTTTAGAAGAAAATTTGTAGGCCGCAAAGGAAAGCACATCTACAGGATTGGTAACCACCAAAAGAATCGCCGAAGGAGCATATTTGATAATTTGCGGTATAATCTGGCGATAGATCTCTACATTATCTTTGGCCAACTCAATCCTGGCCTGACCGGGCTTTTGCTTCTTGCCGGCAGTGATTACCACAAGATCCGAGCCTTCTATCTCGGGATAGCCCCCGGCAATAATTTCAACTGGCGAGATGTACGGCGCGCCGTGCGAGAGATCCATTACTTCGCCTTCCAGGCGCTGGGAATCTATATCAGTGATAACAATGCTGCGGGCTAACCCCTGCATGATCAGCGCATAGGCATAACGCATGCCCACATTACCGCAACCAATAATCGCGACCTTAGGTTTAAAATTGGATAATACTTCCATATAATACGTAAGCCTCAGTTAATTCCCCAATCCCATCCCTTCGCCAGAATGCTTTCCCGCTCTCCAGCTTGGCTCTGTCCGCTTTCTTATTTTTCCTGCAATTCCTTATCTCCGGTATCTCCATAACTTATGTCTATGACTTTGCTGATACTGACTTTAACCGCGTACTTGGCGTCTGGATGGCTCAATTCTCCATAGCCCCTTACTTGTCCAGCGATCCTGTCAAAAGCTTCTCCGCGCTCGATAATCTTGGCCTTGCCCTTGAACTGATATCCTCTGTAGGCAGCCGGATTAACCACCGTTATCGCGATGTGAGGATTTTTAGTTAAATTCCTTTTAGTCTGATGTGAATACAAATCCGCAAAAACTATCGTCTGAGTATCCAGAATTGCCATCTCCCCCTTCGGCACTACATTCGGCCTGCCTTTTTCATCCGCAGTAGCCACATAAGCAAGGTGTGTGGTAAGAAATTCTTTTGCTTCCTCGGGTATCTTGGCCATTTTTGATCCCACCCCCTCTTTGCATGGATATTTGCCTATCTAATTGGAATCTACAGTTATTGCACCGTATGTATAAAGATCTATCTTCATAGTTATAGCAATTTAAAGTTTACACTCACTATCGTTGTGGGGGACTTGCTTAAATTCAAAGATCTTTTCTACCTTTACCGCCACTTCTCTTTCTACTTGAGGCAAATGCAATTTTCCTTCGCGCTCCGGGACATACCCGTCAAGCATGGCCACTTCGCGTAAAGCATCTTTTTTCCCGAGCAGCTGATAACCGATATCTCTTTCTGCATCCCAAATAGTAACCCCGATATTAGGATTACTCTCCAAATTTGCTACTGTCCCGGGACAAAACCAGCCGGCTACTGAAAGTTCAACGTTAGAATTAATGCTGATTTTAGTTGCAATGCTAAGGTGCGGTACGCCATTATTATCCGCGGTGGTCAAAAAAATGCGGCCTAATCTCTGCCCCAGATCAACTGCCTTCTTGAGCAATTCGTTTCTCATCTGGCGCCTCCTTACCCTTAACCGCCTCTTTTAATATCTTCGCCGCTTCTTCTTCGGATATCTGCTCAAAATCAGCATAAAATTGCCCAATTGCCCCCAGAGAATCCGGCACCCTTAACACTATCACTTCATCAGCGTAATTAGCCAACGGCTCAACGCTTTCTTTGGCCCCTATCGGAACGGCAGCGATGAGTTTCCTGGGCTTTTCCTGACGGCTCGCCCAGAGCGCTGCTTGCATTGTCGAGCCGGTAGCCACCCCGTCATCAGTAACAATCACAATTTTACCTTTTAAGGAAACCTTCTCTTTAATCTGCCTGAACCGTTGTGCGCGATTTTTAATTTCCGCTAATTGCCTTGCCTTTTCAGCTTCAATATAATTTTCATCCGCCCCGACCCGCCTTGCCAAATCCTTATTAAGGAAAAGTTTGCCTTTCTCGCTCACGGAACCGATTGCCAGCTCCGGGTTGCCCGGAGCGCCTAATTTACGTGCCAGTACAATATCGCACTGCGCCTTTAGTAAGCGGGAAATTTGCGCTGCTACGACAATACCGCCTCGCGGAATGCCCAGCACCACAACCCCCTTGCCGGACAAATGCTTCAACCCCTGCGCCAGCAACCGGCCCGCTGCTTGCCGATCCCTAAATGCTTCATTACTGTAAGAAATAATTTGTATAATT
>MHHD01000005.1 GCA_001805895.1 Omnitrophica WOR_2 bacterium RIFCSPLOWO2_12_FULL_51_8
CTGCAATCCGCGTCCAGGGATCTAAAGTCTTCGGTGTAGGGGGCATTCCTGACGGTAAGCTTGCCTGTGCTGGTAAAGGCAGTGCCGTTCCTGCCGTAACGGGTGGGTATCACGCAGTCAAACATATCTATCCCGCAGGCAACCGCCTCCAGAATATCCTCGGGCAGGCCCACGCCCATCAGGTAATGCGGCACATCTGGCGGCAGCTGCCCGGCTGCCAGATGGACGATATTATACATCAAATTCTTGGGTTCGCCAACGGAAACTCCGCCGATGGCGATACCGTCAAAGTCCAGATCGATAATCTGCCTGGCGCACTCGCGGCGTAAATCATCATAGGTAGCTCCTTGTATAATCCCGAACAAGAGTTGCTTATCGCTTATCGCTAATCGCCTATCGCTATCAACGATATGCGATTTGCGATATGCGATATGCTTTTTTGAGCGCCTCGCCCAGTCAAACGTCCTTTTCGCCGCCGATTCCGCCTGGTCCCGAGAGCAGGGATAATGCACGCACTCATCCAGCTGCATCATCATGTCCGTCCCCAAATCCTGCTGCCAGGCGACGACGTCTTCGGGGGTCAGGAAATGCTTCGTCCCGTCTACATGCGACTGGAATTCCACGCCGGAGTCATTTATTTTCCGCAGCAACGCTAAGCTGAATATCTGGTAGCCGCCGCTATCGGTAAGGATCGGCCCGGCCCAGGAAATAAACTTGTGCAGGCCGCCCGCCTTCCTGATCACCTCTGCCCCCGGCCGTAGAAACAGATGGTAGCCGTTAGATAAAATAACCTGCGCCCCGGAATCCGCTAATTCCCGGGGGCAGAGCGCCTTGACCGTTCCCTGGGTGCCCACGGGCATAAAACAAGGCGTTTCAATCTCCCCGTGCGCCGTCAACAACTTACCTATCCGGGCTTTTGTCTGCCTGTCTTGGTGGATCGGCGTGAATGACATAGCATTAGAAAAATTACACAATCAACATCGCATCCCCGTAACTATAAAACCGGTATTTTTTATCTATCGCTTCCCGATAGGCCCTCTGCGCCAATTCCGTTCCAGCTAAGGCGCAGGTGAGCATAAACAGGGTAGTGCGGGGAAAATGGAAATTAGTCAAAAGACAGTCTACAACTCTAAACTTATATCCCGGGTAAATAAAAAGACTGGCGGCTCCGTTTCCTTTGCCACTTACGCCATAACTCTCTAAGGCGCGCGCGGAGGTAGTGCCGGCGGCAAAAATCCGACCGCCGCTTTTTTTCGCCTCTGCTACTTTTTTCAGAGTCGCGGCAGGGATTTCATAACGCTCTGCCTCCATCCGGTGCCGGGTAATATCCTCGCACTTGACCGGCTTGAAGGTGGCGTAGCCAACATGCAGTGTGAGAAAGCGAATTGCCGTGCCCTGCGCGGCAATTTCCCCCAGCATCCCCGAAGTAAAATGCAATCCTGCGGTCGGGGCTGCCACTGCCCCTTCCCTTTTGGCATACACGGTCTGGTAATAGATCTTATCCTGATCTTCTGCCTCCCTCTTGATGTAAGGCGGCAAGGGAATAGCGCCTGCGCGATAAATACTGCTTATATCCTGAGCGCGGAAAGTAATCTCGTTTTTGGCGCTCACCACTGCCGGCAGCCTGCCGTCGGCAAAGAGTATCTGTTCGCCTTTTTTGGTGCGGCTGGGTTTAATCAAGGCACGGAAGGTCGAATCTTTCTTGCGGCTGAGAAGCAGCGCCTCCACCTTGCCGCCGGTAGTCTTACGGCCCTTCAGGCGGCAGGTAAGGACCTTGGTGTCATTTAGAATTAAAACGTCGTCCTTTTGCAGATAATTTTTAATCTCTGGAAAGGAATGGTGTCCTATGCCCTGCCCCTTTCGGTCAACCACTAAGAGCCGGGCCTCTTCTCTCCTCTTTAAGGGGTATTGGGCAATCAGTTCCCTGGGCAAGGCATAGTCAAAGGAGGAAAGGTAATTGCGCATCAGGGGTTTAAGGCCGCGGCCAGGGCGTCGTTGAGGTAATCATAGGAAAAAAGGATTATTCCGTCGGGCTTAAGGCCGGCGATATCGCGGTACTGCGCGAGGATCAAATCCGGATTATCTGCGCCCAAGAAAAGCCCCAACCCAACATAAACCCTGCCCCTGCCGCGGAAGGAAAGGCCCGCCTTGGCGTTCTCTAATACCAGGCGGCTGTCTAAGCTGTAATTCATCAAGGCCGCGTAATCCGCGATTCCCTCTTCCAGCCAGAGCGGCCAGTCCTGAAAGGCGCTTGTATAAGCGCGCTCCGCCGCAGGGATCACCGCGCAGGAGACCAGCATCATCGCGGATTTCCTTTTCACCGCCCGAGAAATCTCCGTGACTAACTGCGTAACCTGCTGCCTTCTCCACTCATCCCATTGCCGGAATCTTTTTTCGTTGTTCAAACCGGTTAAAGGATCGTATCCGTGCTTCTCTTTAAATAACTGTAATGATTTTTTCCCGTAGCCGTAACTTAGGCCGTATTGCTGGAACCTGCTGCCGGGCAGAAAAGGCACAATATAGGGATAGCGCGCATAATCCAGATGCACGCCGCTCAGCAAAGGATAACGGTTAGCTATTTCTTCGGCTACCGCAACTAAGTATTTCCTTACCTCGGGGTCTGCCGGTTCCAGAAAAAGCTGCCCCTCGCGCAGGTAGCGCTTATCCAGCTCTGTGTAGCGGCTATCTATTTGCAAGGATGTCCTGCCATACTGGTCGCGGGTCAATACCGCATCTGTGTGTCTGAGTAAAATTTCTGCCTGCTCATTCTTTCCCAGGCTAAGGAGATTTAGCCAGGCAAAGACCTTTATCCCTTTCTTGCCCGCCCTTTCCAGCAAAAGGTCTATGGTATCCCTGCCAGCAGACTTCAAGATATTCTCAAAATTGCCGCGCTCTAAAATCTTGGTATCGTAATATGCCTTTCCTGCCTGATACACCTGCAGGTAAATCTCATCTATCTTGGCCTTTTCGCAAAAATTCACCAGTTCCTCTACGTTTTTCTTGGCATAGAGCACTCTCTTTGCCGTAAAAACCGGCACCCACACCCCGCGCTTAACTCCTGCGGAAGACTGGGCAAACGCCGGTATAAGGCAAATAAAAAATATCTGTGTGAAAAATAGCGCGACGGTCACAAGATAACGTATTTTTTTCTTCATTTTCTGGAAAATAGCCTGATGATTAAAGAGATAATAATGCTGAGCAGGATGGAAGTCGCCAGCGGAAAATAGAAAGTAAAATTCTTTTTCTGGAGCAAGATGTCGCCGGGAAGCCTGCCTAAAAAGGGAACCCGCTGGAAAAAAGTCAAAATTATTCCAGCCACGATCAGGATTATCCCGAATATAATTAAGGTCTTGCCGATTTCCTGCAACGCTCTGCCTCCGAAAAACTGCATCCGCAATATCTCTGACAGTAAATTCCTTTATTCTTTGCCTCTTGATGCGCCTGCCGGAATCCCGGCCGGAAGTCCGCGTAGTAAAACTTCACCCCGCCATTTACCGCGGATTCCTTGCCGATTTCCTTTAACTTATCCTGATCCTGATAGGGACTGACTAAAAGCGTGGTGGTAAATTGAGCGAAGCCGCTTTGTTGCGCGGCGCGGGCAGTTTGTTCAAGGCGCAGGCGCCAGCATAAAAAGCAGCGCTGCGGCGCGGCCCCTTCCTTGCCCAGCGCCTGAAAAAATTCCTGCGGCCGGTATTCCGGATAGCTGACCACGCAACCCTCCTCCTTTGCCCAACGCTCCACTGCCTCCCTGCGCCGGTCATATTCTGCCAGCGGGTGAATGTTAGGGTTGTAGAATAGCGCGCTCACCTCAAATCCCTCTTTGCGCAACTCCCTTAAGGGGTAAATCCCGCACGGCGCGCAACAGGTGTGGAGTAGTAGTTTCATACTTAAATTTTACGATAGGACATATGTCCTATTATTTTGAAGAATAGAATGCCTGAAATGTTCTACTAAGTTTTACTCGGGATATTTCCCGCGTGCTAGTGGGAACTGTCCCCGCCCTCGTTTCCTCAAGCGGAGACAGTCCCTATCGAGGGGCGGCGGGCGAGGCGAAATTCACGATCATCTGCAGCTCATTCCTGGATTTATCTTTTCTTGCGGCGAGTTCTTCTCTGCAGAACTGCAGGACCTTGGGGTGCTGCTTGGAATTGGAATACAGGGCCCACATAACCGTGCCTTTAGCCGCCATATATAATTTGTCTTCGGCGCTAAGCCCAAGCTTCTTTCTGACTGCCTCCCCGTAATCGGACCTGCTTTTATCCTGGGAATAAAGGGCCATCACTGTCGTGCCATACACGCAGTCCAGGTCCCCGCTAAAGCCTAAATCCTCCTTATCCAGATCGATAATTAGTTTTAAATCATTTTTTATCAATTCGGAGAGTCTTTTCTTATCATCTTTGCCGCGCTTTTTCTTTAACCAGAGATTAACCTTGCTGCGGAATACATCCTCCCAGCTCAAAACATCGATCAACCTTTCAATCGGCTCCTTCCTGCCCGTCACAAAGAATTCCATCCAGAGAAAATTCAGGTCGGAATAGTTCTTTACCCCTTCCAGGCGCCTTGAGTTTCCTTCGGGGGCAGAGGAAAGGACCTCGCCTATCTTATCGCGCACTGCCTGCGGCGATCCCTCTTTATGGGCCAAGAGAAAAGATTCGGTCTCCTTATCGCGCCAGACGCGGAAGCTGGACAAGATGAATAATTTCCCCGGCTCATCGGTAGTTTCAAAAATCTCCGCGTATTTCCTTAATAAGAATGGGTCGAGCTGGCTTGCCAGGCCAAAAAAATAAGCAGACACTTCGATCATCTCGCCTCTCTCTTCTCTGCCCTCCCGGAAGAGCGGGGAATAAATAAAGTATTTCATCGCTTGAGGCACGTTATTGGGCGATGGGCTGCGGTAATAGAAGCTGGTAAAATCGTTGAACTGCTGATTAGAGTCAATCTCTGCCCTGGCCGCGGCAGGGAGGAAAAGATAAAAAGACAGGAGTAAAAAAAATATTTTCTTACGCATTGAATAATTCCTCTTGTTTCTCATACTTGATACCGAAGTGCTCAAAGGCTGACTTGGTGGCGGTCCTGCCCCGGGAAGTGCGCCTGAGGTAGCCGGCCTTCAATAAATACGGCTCTACGGTATCAGCAATGGTATCTACTTCTTCGTTGAGGCTGGCGGCCAAAGTCTCAATCCCAGCCGGGCCGCCGCCGTACGACTCAAGGAGTAATCTCAGCACCTTGCGGTCCATTTCGTCCAAACCCGCCTTATCAATGCCTAATTCATCGAGGGTCTTGCTGGCCGTCTGGGCATCAACCCGCTCTTTTTTCCCCACCTGGGCATAATCCCGGACGCGCCGCAAGAGGCGGTTAGCGATCCTCGGGGTCCCGCGGGAACGCCGGGCAATTTCTTCTGCCGCCTCTTCGTCGACGTCCACCCCCAGGATCCTGGCGGAGTGCCGGATAATCCGGGCGAGGTCTTCAATCTTATAAAAGTCCAAATTGTAAAATATGCCGAACCTGCCCCTTAAGGGGGCGGCGAGCAGGCCGGTGCGGGTGGTGGCCCCCACCAGGGTGAAGGGCTTGAGGTTGAATTTTATGGTTTTGGCATACGGCCCCTTATCGATTACGAAGTCAATCTGAAAGCTCTCCATCGCCGGGTAGAGGAACTCCTCCACCACTTTGGAGAGCCGGTGGATCTCGTCAATAAATAAGATATCGCCGCGCTCTAAGTTGGTAAGGATGCCGATCAGATCCCCGGCCCGCTCGATGGCCGGCCCGCTGGTCGCGGTAATCTTAGAGCTCATTTCATGGGCGATGATATGCGAGAGCGAGGTTTTTCCTAGTCCCGGCGGCCCGCTCAGCAGGACGTGCTCCAGCGGCTCTTTCCTCTGTTTTGCCGCCTGCATGGAAACCTTTAAGTTTTCCACCACCTCCTTATGCCCCACAAACTCCGCGAGCTTCTTCGGCCGCAGGGATATATTCAAGACTACATCCTCTTCGGATTCCTTTATGCCGGTAAGCGGAGGGCCTCCTTTAATCAGCGCCTGCCTGATTTCTTCTTTCATCGGGGGACGATATTCCCTATGTTCCTGGCGATTTCGATTTCCTGGAATAACCCGCCCTGGCGGGCAACGATCTCTTTTAATTTGATTAACTCCAGTATGGCCAGGAATGTCACTACGATCTCTATCTTATTCTTTGCCTTTACGAACAGGCTGGAAAGCTGGACTGCCGGATTGACCAACAGCAGGTGCAGGATCTCGTGGCTCTTCTGTTCGATGCTAAACTCGTCTTTGATAACCTCATAAAAGACTTCCCTGGGGACATCTTTTAGGGCCTGGGAAAAGGCATTGATCAGGTCAAAGATACTCGCCTCAAAATAGACCTCCCCGCCCGCTTCCAGCTCCCTGCCTATTTCTGTCTTCGGCCGCTTAAAGACTTCACGCTGGCCGTTTTCCCTCTGCCTTAAATTTTCGGCGATCTCTTTGAATTTTTCGTATTCCAGCAGCCGCCTGACCAGCTCGGCCCGCGGGTCTTCCTGCGCCTCTACCTCCGCCTCTTCCTGCGCCGGAAGGAGCAGCTTGGATTTTATCTGCATCAGGGTAGCGGCCATCACCAAGAATTCCCCGGCGATATTTAAATCCAATAGCTGCATCAGATTCAGGTATTGCAGGTACTGTTCGGTTACCTTGGCGATGGGGATATCGTAGATGTTCAGGTGGTCTTTTTTGACCAAGTAGAGCAGGAGGTCAAGCGGACCCTCAAATATCTCTAATTTAATCTTATAACTCATCTCTGGATATTAGGAATACTAATCCCCTAACCGTAATAATGCCTTTACCTCTTTTATCGTCCGGCTGGCTGCTTCTTCCGCCTTTTTCTTCCCCTCGGATAAGATGCCGATAAGAGCGCTTTTGTCTTCCAAGATGGCTTCTCTCTTCTTGCGTATCGGCCCTAAGAATTTTACCAGGATCTCCGCCATCTCTTTCTTGCATTCCGTACAGCCTATGCGGGCCGCGCGGCAGGCCGCGTCAATCTCTTTTTTTCTCTGCGGCGCAAAAACCGCGTAATAATTATGCAGGTTGCATTTTTCCGGATGCCCGGGGTCGGATAGTCTTACCCGCGCCGGATCGGTAAACATACTCTGGACTTTCTTCCTGATAGTTTCCGCGTCTTCGGAAAGAGAAATATAATTATTGTAACTCTTGCTCATCTTCCGGCCGTCCAGCCCCAAGAGGCGCGCCTCTTTAGTCAAAAGCGCCTGCGGCTCCGGGAATAACGTGGATTTATAGAGGTGGTTGAATTTTCTGGCAATCTGACGGGTAAGCTCTAAGTGCGGCAGTTGGTCTTCTCCCACCGGTACCACCCCGGCCTTATAGAGAAGGATATCCGCGGCCTGCAGCACCGGATACCCCAGGAAACCGTAGGTGCTTAAATCGCGGTTCCTAACCTCGCGCAGCTGCTCCTTGTAGGTCGGGCAGCGCTCCAGCGGCCCTAGCGGCGTGATCAGCGAAAAAAACATGTAAAGTTCCAGGTGCTCCCTGACCTGCGACTGGACAAAAATAGTCGATTTTTTAGGGTCGATGCCGCAGGCCAGCCAGTCCAGGGCGATATCCAGGGTATTGGCCTTTAGGTCAGCCGGATTTTCGTATTCCGACATCAAGGCATGCCAGTCCGCGATCATAAAGAAACAATCGTACTCCTCCTGCAGCTTTACCCAGTTATCCAGGGCGCCGACCAAATGGCCTAAGTGCAATTTCCCGGTCGGCCTCATCCCGCTTAAGATGCGCTTCTTTAACATAATCATCTTTCACACCTGTGTAATATTATTTTATAATTTACGCGCTATCTTCTCTATCTCATACGCCTCGATGATATCGCCTTCCAGTAACTGGTCAAACCCGGCCAGGGCCATGCCGCATTCAAAACCTTCGGCCACTTCCCGGACATCATCCTTAAACCGCTTTAAAGAGCTGATCTTGCCCTCAAAGACCGGCTGGCCGTTACGGAGCAGGCTTACGGAAGCGGAACGGTTGAACTTTCCCTTGGTAACGAAACACCCGGCGACTGTCCCGGCGCGCGATAATTTAAAGACCTTTCGCACCTCCGCCCTGCCCAGGAAAACCTTTTTAATCTTAGGCTCGAGCATCCCTTCCACCGCGGCCTTAATATCGCTGGCCAGCTCGTAAATAATATTGTAGATCTTGACCTCCAGCCCTTCCTTGGCCGCCGTCTCCTTGGCCAGCTCATCGCAGGTAACATTGAAGCCCAGGACCAGCGCGTCTGAGGCCATCGCCAATACAGCGTCGGAATTATTGATATTGCCCACGCCGGTGTGGATGATATTCAGCTTGATTTCCGAGACATTCAATTTATCCAGGGTATTTTTGATCGCCTCCAACGACCCCTGCACATCGGCCTTGATGATCAGCTTCAGGTCTTTGATCTTACCGGCGACGATCTGGGCGTGCAGGTCTTCCAGGCTGATCCTTTTTACTTCCCTGATCTGGGACTGCCTTTCTTTCTCCAGACGTGCCTGGGCCAGCTCCTTGGCCTGCTTCTCCTCTTCAATGGCGAAAAATTGTTCTCCCGGTTCGGGAATACCGGAAATCCCCAGCGCCTCTATCGGCAGCGATGGCCCGGCTGAAACTACCGAAACCCCGCGGTCATTGAACATTGCCCGGACCTTCCCGTAGAAATTCCCGACAATGATGTTCTGATTCAAATGCAAAGTCCCGTTCTGCACCAGGAGCGTTACCACCGGCCCCCTGCCCTGGGCCATCTTGGCTTCTATGACTACTCCGCGGGCAAGCCGATGGGGGTTGCTTTTTAGTTCCAGCATCTGGGCCTCCAGCAGGATCATCTCCAGCAGGTCATCGATGCCTTGCCCGGTCTTCGCCGAAACCGCCACGGTAATGGTCTTGCCGCCCCAATCCTCGGCAGCCAATCCCAGCTCAGATAATTGTTTTTTCACCCGGTCAATATTTGCCTGCGGCCGGTCTACCTTATTGATGGCCACGATGATCGGCACGTTGGCTGCCCGGGCGTGGTCAATCGCCTCCTGGGTCTGAGGCATTACCCCGTCGTCAGCCGCGACCACCAACACCACAATATCCGTAATCCTGGCCCCGCGGGCGCGCATCGCCGTAAAGGCCTCATGCCCCGGGGTATCCAGAAAAGTTATTTCTCCTCCGGGCAGCACCACTCGGTAAGCGCCGATATGCTGGGTGATCCCGCCGTGCTCGCTTTCGGCAACTTTAGTCTTTCTGATCGCGTCCAACAAGGAAGTCTTGCCGTGGTCAACATGGCCCATAAAAGTTACCACCGCAGAGCATGACTTGAGATCTTCCTGCCGGTCCTCTTGCTGATGCGCGCCCAGCACAAGCTCTTCTTTTCCCGGCGCCTTCTTCACCCGGCAGCCATATTTCAGGCAGATCTTTTCCGTCTCTGCCTCCCCCAAACTCTGATTGATGCCGGCCATCACTCCTAGGCCCATCAGCATCTTGATAACCACCGAGGGTTTCTCCTGCAGGCGCACCGCTAAATCTTTAACGGTAATCGGCAGCTCCAATTCGATCTCTTTTAACGTTACTGCCGGGGCAGCAGGCTTGATTTCCTCTTTCTTCCCTGCCTCGGCAACCGCGGGCTTGAGGTCTTCTTTAACCGGGGGTTTAACCTGGGGATTAGGAAAAAGCGGCTCTTTAGCCAAGGCTGCCCTGGGCGCTTCCGCTATCTTTACCGGCTTGACCTCGGCTGCCTGAGGTTTAGTTTATACTTTAGGCGCGGCTGCCGGCTTGACCAATGGCTGCGCTGGCGCCGCCGCTAATTTTATTTTTTTCGCTGCGGGCTTAGATTTCGCGGGAAGAAGTTTTTTAACTCCGGGCTTAACCTTGGGTCTTTTTACCGCTGGTTTTGCCTTGACGGCCTTAATTGACGGTTTCTTTAACTTGGCTTCCTTTTTGAGCGCAACTTTAGTTTTCCTTACTTTTTTTGTCATCACTTTCCTCATTCCTTCAGCTTCTTCGCTTCCGCAATCAGTTTCTGCGCCTTTTTCTGACCGAGGCCTTTAACCTTAGTCAATGCCTCGGCGCTGGACTTCGCCAGGCCATCTACGGATTTAATCCCTGCGGCCTTCAGGCATGCGATGGTTTTTTCTCCCACGCCGGGGAGGCTGGCTAAGGAAACCTTTTCCTTAACTTCCTTAACCGGCTTCTTTACCGCCTTGGCTTTAGCCGCCCTCTTTTTCTTTGCCGGCTCTTCTTCCGGCGCGGCTTCTTTTGCTGCGGCGGCTGCCGCTTCCTGTTTAGCCCTGGCCTCTTCCTCTTCGATCGTGGCCTTGGTACGGATATCCAATTCCCAGCCGGTCAACCTGGAGGCCAGCCGGACATTCTGCCCGTGTTTGCCGATCGCCAGCGACAGCTGGTCATCCGCCACGATCACCGTGGCCTTCTGCCGGTCCTTGTCCAATTTAATCTCCGAGACTTCCGCCGGGGAAAGCGCGGCCTTGATGTACTCCCGGATGTCTTCGCTGTAGCGCACGATGTCGATCTTCTCGCCCTGCAGTTCGTTGACGATGTTCCTTACCCGGTTTCCCCGCATCCCGACGCAGGCGCCCACCGAATCCACCTTTTCATTCTTTGACCAGACGGCAATCTTGGTGCGCTCTCCGGGCTGGCGGGAGATGGATTTTATCTCCACTATGCCTTCGTAAATCTCCGGCACTTCCAGCTCAAAAAGCTTGCGCACTAAATTAGGGTGGGCGCGGGAAAGCATAATCTGCGGCCCCTTCACCTCTTTTCTCACTTCCGCCACATACGCGCGGATGCGCTGGCCCTGCCTGAATTCCTCGCGCGGGGACTGTTCGCGTTTCAGGAGCATGCCTTCCGCCTTGCCTAAAAGGTCAACGATGATATTGCCTTTTTCAAAACGGTAAACCGTGCCGCTGGTAATCTCGCCGACCCGGCCCTGGAATTCGTTAAAGACTACGTCTTTTTCGGCTTCGCGCAGTTTCTGAATAATTACCTGCCGGGCAGTGGAAGCGGCGATACGGCCGAAATCAATTGAGGTGATTTCCTGATCGTTCCGGGAGGCGGTGATCTTGCCGCTCTCGGGATCAAGCCTTACCTTCAGCTCTTCGTCGGGCTTGATATCCACCACCTTCCTGGTGGCGCTCAACAGCGCGCTCTCCACCGCCGCAATGAGCACTTCCTTTTTAATCCCCTTCTCCCTTTCTATCTGCTCAATAATGGCTATCAATTCCTGGCTCATTTTAAGTCTCCATTCAACTCATTATTTGCTTTGCCTGGGCGATTTCGGCAATCGGCACGCCGATGGCCCTTCCCCCGTTATCTTCGATAAAAACAGACTCTCCCTCTATCTTTTTAATTATTCCATCGAATTCCCACCTGCCGTCTACCGGGGTATTCAGGAAGATCCTGACTTTCCTGTTTAGGCAGCGTAAGAAGTCGCCCCTGACCTTCAAGGGGCGGTCAATCCCGGGTGAAGAAACCTCTAAAATATATTGCTGCTGCAAAATATTTTTTTCATCCAGCAGCAAACCGATCTGGCGGTTTAAGGCGGCGCACTCGCCGATCGAGATGCCGCCTTCGGGATAATCTACCAGCAGACGGACTGCCAGATCCCTGCCTTCGCAGCGGCAGGAGATATCCACCAACTCCACCTGTCTGGCTTTTAAAAAATCCGTCAGCAGATCTCTGAGCTTGGCGATGATTATTTCCCTATCCATTCAAGATCCCCCTGATCTCCCGCAGGGCTTCTTCCTTCGGCTTAACGATTAATTTATTCCCCCGGCGCACCTTTATTTCCACGACCTGGTCCTGCAGGGCCTTCTTGCCGATGATCGCCTGCAGCGGTATCCCCACCAGGTCAGCGTCTTTGAATTTTACCCCGGGGCGCTCGTCGCGGTCGTCAAAAAGCGCGGCGATGCCTCCGGCAGCCAGCTCCCGGTAAAAATTATCGGCTAAATCGCGGATTTTTTCATCGCCCGAATCCAGGGCCAGGACTATCACCTGGTATGGCGCGACCTCCTGCGGCCAGATGATCCCCGCCGCATCGTGGTTCTGCTCGATGACCGCGGCAATCAACCGGGAAACCCCGATGCCGTAGCAGCCCATGATCATCGGCTGCAATTTTCCTTTTTCATCCAGAAAATCCGCGCCCAGCGCCTTGCTGTATTTCGTGCCCAGTTTAAAGATATGCCCCACCTCGATACAATTAAGCCGCTCCATTTTGGCGCCGCAGCGCGGGCAGGCTTCCATTTCCGCGCCCGGGGCCTGGTAAGCCTTGGCCTGCCCGCATCCGGGGCAGGATAAAACTACGTCTTCGCCGTCCTTGGCCGGCGCCATAAATTCGTGGGAAAAACTCCCTCCCATCACTCCGGGGTCGGCTTCGGTAACTAAGATCTCCAGGCCGCAGCTTTTAAAAATCCGCAGGTACGCCTCGTGCATCTCCCGGTAACTCTTGTCTAAGCCCGCTTCGTCGCGGTCAAAACTATAGGCGTCCTTCATGATGAATTCGCATCCCCGGATCAGGCCGAAACGCGGCCGGATCTCGTCGCGGAATTTTGTCTGGATCTGATAAAGCGCCAGGGGCAGCTGTTTATAACTGGCGACGTGGTTTTTCACCAGGTCGGTGATCACTTCTTCGTGGGTAGGGCCTAAACAGACTTTGCGCCCCCGGCGGTCGGTAAACCTGACCATTATCTCGGCCAGGTCCTTATCACGGCCGCTCTTCTGCCAGAGTTCCAGCGGCTGCCAGGCCGGCAGCAGCACTTCCGCCGCCAGGCAGGAATCCATCTCCCGGCGGATGATCTTCTCTATGTGATTCAGCGCCCGCAGGCCCAAAGGCAGGTACGAGTAAACTCCAGCCATCAGCATGCGCACCAGCCCGGCGCGCAGCAGCAGCTGGTGGCTGACGGTCTCTGCCTCCTGGGGAATTTCTTTTAAGGTCGGGATGAAGGTCTTAGTCCAGAGCATTTCTATTTAATCCTGCTTAAATATCTCCTTGTTTAAATTAACATCTCGCTTGGCAAACAACGGATAGAATACAGGGATTATCCCCGTCGCCTTCCAGCTCCCCTTAACCTTGCCTGCGGCATCTATCCCTTCCTGGTCATAGAGGAAAATATCCTCGCAGGCTGCCTGCGCGTCTTTGAGCCCGTTGACCTGAGTAATATAGGTGATCTTACGCGAACCGTCGGCCAACTGCTCCTCATGCACGATGACATTCACCGCCGCGGCGATCAAGCGGTGAATGGCCTCTACGTTGATCGGCATGCCGGAAGTCAGAATCATCGCCTCTAAGCGGTAGATTACTTCCTGGGGGGAGCTAGCATGCAGCAGGGTCAAGGCCCCGGTATGGCCGGAACAGACCGCCTGCAGCATATCAAAGGCCTCCTTGCCCCTGATCTCGCCGACAATGATGCGGTCCGGCCGCATGCGCAGGGAGTTTAAGAAAAGTTCGCGGATGCCCACTTCGCCCCTGCCTTCGATAGTCGGATGCCGCGTCTCCAGCCTGACCACGTGCCTCTGGTTTAAGTTCAGCTCCGCCGTATCCTCAATCGTGATGATCCGCTCGTCTGCATTAATATAGGAAGAGAGCACGTTCAGGGTAGTAGTCTTGCCTGCGCCGGTAGCGCCGGAAAAAATAATATTGATTTTCGCCTTCACGCAAGCCACCAGAAAATCACGCATCCGGTTATCCAACGTGCCCAGCTTGATCAAATCCTCGGCAGTGCGGATACTTTTGAGGAATTTACGGATGGTGACTACCGGGCCGTCTAAGGAGAGCGGCGGGATAATAATATTCACCCGCGAGCCGTCCTGCAGGGCAATCTCGGTATAGGGAAAGGCCTCATCCACGCGGCGGCGGGTAGGCTCAAGGAACTTGTAGATTACCTGCATCAGCTGCTGTTCGCTCTCGAAGGCAATGCCGGCCGGCTCCATCTTGCCGTGGCGTTCCACAAAGATGCTGCCCGGACCGTTCACCATAATCTCAGTTACCTGCGGGTCGCGCAAAAATTGCTCCAGCGGGCCGAAGCCGGCGACTTCATCCACCAGCTCAGCGATAAGCTTCTCTTTTATCTCCGGTGTCAGACGGATATCGTCGCTGCGGATGATATTTTCCAGGATGATCCCCGCGCGCTCTTTTAAGGCCGCGATATCTTTTTCCTCAAT
>MHHD01000006.1 GCA_001805895.1 Omnitrophica WOR_2 bacterium RIFCSPLOWO2_12_FULL_51_8
GCCGACACTGAAATACGCAACAATCTGCTGGTGGGCAGAAGTGATGGTAGATACATATTGTATGACGCCGGCACAAATACTGTTTCTTCCGGCAATATCTTAGGCCTGGTCGGTGATCCTAATGTTAATCCTCAATTCGCCAACCTTGCCAATAGAGATTTGCAGCTCCAGGCCTCAAGCCCGGCTGTTGATGCAGGTATTGCTATTCCAGAGGTAACCAGTGATTTTAGCGGCGCTGCAAGGCCGCAAGGCGCAGCCTATGACATCGGCGCCTATGAGTATGTGTCGCTTGAGGCCGACCTCTCCGGCAACGGCTCTGTCACCGCCTACGACGCTGCCCTGGCGCTTGCGCAGGGCAGGGGCGCGCTGGAGGCGGCGCTGATTGTGGAGCGAGCCGTGCTTTGAGCGCTGCTGGAGTGGGTAATTCGAATTCTTGGGAGGGTCGAAGAAGTGCTACTGGTTGGCAAAGACTTCTATTTCTGGCTTAGGCGGTTTAGGGAGGTCGAGATGAATAATCACAAAAGGCAATTCCTTAGTTTTGAGGTCTTGGGCAATCCTTTAATGCGCAATAGGCTCTAATCGCTCGGCCATCCAAATTTTAATTAGGGCTGTTCTAGCAACACCAATTTTTCTTGCCTCCTTGTCTATTCTTCTCAAAAAGAAAATGGGAAAATCAATATTAATTCTCTGGACCTGTTTATTTACTTTTGCCTTCTTGATATCAAGTAAATCCGCCATGTCCTCTCCACTATCAAACCTCGTATCAAATTCTTTAGATGTTATTTCTTTCTTTAATCTTTTCATGGTATATTCTCCTTTCTTTGTCTCTAGTCCTTCTACACGAGATTATTCTTATTTTTTCTCTTCTGGCGGTGAAAATGCAGGAATATAAGTTTGGTCCTATTTTACCAATAATCATATACCTTTGTTCTCCTTTAGTAATCGCCGGTAAAATAACGTTATCTCTTGCCCAGAGAATCTTGGCCTCTTCAAAGGTTACCCCATGTTTTTTCTTGTTTGCTGCTGATTTATTTGTGTTATATTCAAATTCCATATCAAAATTATACCATATTTATTTATTTTTGCAGCAAATTTTATTATTATTTTCTGTCGAGCCTCTCAAACCAACGCCCTCTCTTTTGATAACTTAACACACTCGCCAACGTAAGCGGGTTAGGATCTTCAGTATCTACCGAGCTCCAGGCATCCATCATGTAACGCTCAATGTAAATAGAGGGTAAATATCAGAATCCTTTATCTCTCCATTTTTCGGACCAAGAATTTTTTCCCGCTCAGCGATAAATTATAGGCGGGCCCGCTTTACGGGAAAACTTGATTAATTCTTTTTCATCGTCGTAACCTACAGCACAAATTGCATGGCCGCCTACACTTCTTTCACCCTTCTTAGGCAAAGGCACAATTCCAGTCTTTTAGAGGCGTAGGCGAGCAGCGCCATTATCATCTTTATCCGCTCAGCGGCATTTTATCTCCTCCACTCGCCCCCCGCCGTTTTGATTCGCTTTTGTCCCCAGAAATGCTTTGCATTTCACGGGACGAATGCAAAACGAATCAGCGGGGGCTCATTAAAGAAACCGCTTTCCAAATCTCCTGTTTTACCCTTGAATTTACCCATATTATTAAGCATACTTATATGGTGAAGTAAAGGCAAACATAACTTGGGGGTCAGGTTATGAATTTTTATTTCCCACTTCCTGAAAGCTTTGAAAAAGCCTTTAGTCACGGAGGCGCAAGATGAAAAAATATGGCTTCATCGTCGTACTCCTGGCAGCCGCGCTCATCGCCGCGCACCTTCCGGCGCAGGCAGGGATCACTGACGGCCTGGTGGGCTACTGGAAGTTTGACGAGGGGGTTGGCATAACAGCCGCTGATGCCTCGATAGAGGTGTATCCTGCGCAGACTCCGAAGACCGCAACCCTCTATAACGGCCTTACGTGGACGGATGGATTCATTGGCAAGGCGCTTTCGTTTGACGGAACTGATGATTATGCAGAAGTTAACGCGGCTACTGAGATTAATAATCTCGGTCCGTTGACTTATTCCGCATGGGTGAATACGCGGGCAGCAAGCGGTTACATTTTTCATTCACCTAGAAGGTTCGTATTCTACAATACTCAATTACGTTTTGATGATTATACTACTAACCTTGCAAAAAGCTCTGCGAACAATGCTCTTCCTCTCAACCAATGGGTGCACGTGGCGGTCACCTGGGATGGGGGGCCTCTGGCTTCGGGTGTACACATGTTTGTGAACGGCATTGAAACATCGTACAGTTACAGCGTAAACGGAGCCGGTACACCTCAAACCTCTTCCACTTTTCTCATAGGCAAGTATCCTTATCCGACGCAGCCGTATCATTATCTTAACGGCTCTCTTGATGAAGCGGCGATCTATAGCCGCGCGCTTTCCGCTTCAGAGATACAGGAGTTGTATGCCTTGACTGCCGGGGGATCTTCAATCCCTCTAACACCCATAAATACCGCGCCGGTTATTTCTTCTCTTCCCGCCACGGCGGCGGCTGTATGGCCGAACCCCGCGGCTTTGGCCGCCTTTGTTTCCGATGATGGCTTGCCGACTGGCGCTTCCGTCACCACCCAGTGGAGCGTAATCAGCGGGGCCGGGGCAGTTTCCTTCACGCGCCAAACATATTCTGTGACTGACGCCGCTTTTTCCGTCCCCGGATCATACGCCATCAGATTAAGCGCCACGGATGGGGTTCTTTCCAGCTATCGAGATGTGCAAGTGACTGTTATGCCCGAGCCGCTCAAGCTTCAGATTCAGAAATCCGGCACTGGAAGCGGCAGTGTGTCTGGTTCTGGAATCAACTGCCTGCCTGCCGGACAGGCAGGCGGGTCTGATTGCGCCGAGACGTTTAGCACCACCACCCCAGTGACGTTGAGCGCTACTCCTGCGGAAGATTCAGTCTTTCTTGGATGGGCGGGAGGGGGATGCACAGGTACTGGCGCTTGTACTGTTACGGTAGATTCTGCAAAAACTGTAACTGCTTTTTTTGACACTCTTACAACAGGCAGCCGTGAGTTTTATGTGGATAATCAGAACTCTTCGGCAAGCGACACCAATCCTGGCACGCAGGCTTTGCCTTGGAAGACGATACAGAAAGCTGCTTCTACTGCCCAAGCAGGAGATAAAGTCATTGTAAAACGCGGTGAGTACAAGGAATTTGTAAGTATCGCAAATAGCGGGATGGCTGACAAACCCATTGTCTTTGAGGGCGAACGGGACTCGAACGGACATTGGCTTACAATCATTGACCCCAGCACGCCCGCGTCAACGGGCTGGGTACCTGCCCCCGAAATCGGTGCAGGTGTCTACAAGAAAACCAATGTGCCGTTTGAGACGCATGAACTCACGATTGATCATAAGAGAGTCGGATTTGTGTACACCATGGATGCGCTGCCTGAGATCAACGATGCCTACGACAATTCGGGTTTGACCACCGGGGCGCAAATTCTGGCCATGCCCGCGGATGCCCAATTGATGTCTAAGTTTAGCTGGAAAAAAATCCGGTTCTGGGACGGGGTGGAGGCGCTTTATGGTGCGGTAGGAAATACAACCTATCTGCGCTTGAGGAATGGCGAGGATCCGAATGGGATGAATATCCGGGCTGCGCCAAACAAAGATGGTTCTGATATGCCCGACATGCACAAACCCGTCTTTAAAATTCAAGATAAAAGCTATATTACTCTTCGTAATTTCATGATGCGCGGGGCCATTGGGTGTGTGTTAGTCAGTGGCGCGAATACTCATCACAACATAATTGAAAGTAATCATCTCTCAAACGGTTATACGCGCGTTCCTATATCAGGCAGAGCCTATGAAAACGTGGTGCGAAACAATGAGATTACCGCTAATTATTACGGGTATAACGACCCTGGGGCGTGGGGAGGCGGATCTGAATATCGTTATCTGATACGGGGGCACCATTATATGTTGTCTAAATTCCTCATGGGCGCAAGCAGTACTCTTGACAGTGGTATCTACCTGTCTGGGGCTGGGAACAGCAATGTGATTTCAGGAAATCACATATTTAAAGGCTTGGGGACAGGCATCGGAGTTTATAGCTGGACTGGATATTCTCCGACCCAAGATACGGACATCTTTGACAACACCATAGAAAATGAACCAAGTATCGGCATCTTGCTCTCGGAAGGCCACACCGGGACAAAGGTGCACGACAATCTTGTCTCTGATTGCAATATCAATATGCGTTTCCACCACATGAATACTGCCGGAGAGACAGATAGGATAGTCTATATCTATAGGAACAAATTATGGCTTCCGCAAAATGCCGGAGAGCATATTTATGCTCACTTTTATGATGACCCAGCGGCATATAATCCTGAGTTTTGGGTTTATCACAACAGTTTTTCTGGCGGCAAGGCAGGGCTAATAGTGAGCAGTTTTGCTACTCAATTCGCAAGCGGAGTCCCCAATTTCCGTTTCTTAAACAATATTTTCTCTGGAGCGGTATATATTGACCAGGCCACTCTTACATTAATGACGAATAAGGCTATGCTGGGTATTTTCGATTACAACTTGATTACTGCCCCCTTCCCAACTTATCCAATAACTTATGACCCTGCCTGGTTCGGCGCCCAGAACATAAAAGTGCAGAGTCCCATTTGGAGTACCGCAAGTATGCCGGATTTTGTCTTGCCATCCAGCTCACCAGCTATAGATGCCGGCGTTGACTTGTCCCGGCAGTTTGTCATTGACGGAGTATCTTACAACCCTCTGCCGGGGATGAATTCACAATATTTTGAGGGCATTGCTCCTGATATCGGCGCATATGAGTATATCTCCAACGAGGTTTACGGCGACCTCTCCGGCAATGGCGCCATCACCGCCTACGACGCTGGCCTGGCGCTGGAGCAGGGCAAGACTACGCTTGAGGCCGCGGAAATTGGGCAGAAAGCGGCCGGATTGAGTTAAAAGGCGGCTGCGTAGCCTTTTGGAAGAGAGTCGGCAGAGTTTTCCACCAGAACGGCCTTACGGCGGCGCAGAGAGAGAAGCCTGCTATACACTTCATCCCTATGCGGGCTATGAAAGAGCAGCCTGCCGGAAATAGGCGTAGTAGTGGATTCGTCAACCTTATCCAGCTCAATCAACAGCCACTCGCGGTGGAAGCGTTTTTTGATGGCTTCAATTTTCTCAGTTTTCATACTATTCACCTCTTATTAAAAAAGGATAACATAAGGATACCGGGTAGTCAAGGAGATAATGCCGCTTGTAAAAGTCGGGCACAATGTTTCCGGCAACGGCGCAATCAGCCGCCTACGACGCTGGCCTAGCGCTTGCGCAGGGCAGGGGCGCGCTGGAGGCGGCGTACATAGCGGAGCGAGCCGTGCTTTGAGCACGGCGAGCGGATGGTTCGACTAACGCTCACCATTCGTCGTGAGCGCAGCCGAACCACAAACCTCGGCCTTTAGGTCGAGGTGCGTCGAAGTATTGATATCAGTTGACAGAAAGTAATACTTTTAGTATATTTAAGGTATGTAAATAATAGAGAAAAAGGTTTTTCCGGAGATTCAGAGGATGATGGAGAGCGAGGAGGTGAAAGAGTGCGAAAGGCAATGTCGCCGGCATCTTCATTGCGCCGGTAACCGGATTCTTCAAGGCCTGCGGCTGGACGCTGGCGGGGGTGTATGAGACGGTAACCTGCGTGATTCCCTTTCCCGGCGGATATGAGCCGGTGATCGAGCCGGAATTTGTGTTTGGGTAGAATACACGGATGAAAACGGAGGAATAAGATGAAGAAGTTAGTTGTGTTTTTTGCAGTGTTGGCAGTTTTATTCTCAATCGCCCCGGCCCTGGCCAAGAAGGAGAAATCCGAGGCACAGGTGGTAAGCGTCGCCACGCCGGAAGCCAAGCAGGCCCTGATGAATGACGTTAACTCCATCCGCACTTTTGAGCTGCGGGTAGCCATTTTGCAGCAGCTCTTAAACGAAGAAGTGGCGAAATTACGCGGCAGCGAGGAGAGCTTCTGCGGCAAGTATAAATTGAATGTGGAAAAATTCCGCAAAGGACTCTACCGTTATGACGACGCCCTCGGCAAGTTTGTTGAACAGGCGCCGCAGGGGGAAAAGAAATAGCGGGAAACTATTATTCTTCGACCGAGGCGGCATTTTATCTTCTCGACATAGCTCGAAGAATAAAATGCCGCCGAGTGGAGAAGCTAAGCATCGTGTCCCATGATTGGAAGTGGTTTGTCTACGTCATAGAATGTAAAGACAACACCTACTATACCGGCCTGACTTGGAAGCCGGAACTGCGCTACGACCAGCACCTTTCGGGTTTAGGAGGCAAGTACACAGCAAGGCACGGCGTTAAACGGATGGCCTATATAGAGGAGCAGGCAGATTTGGAAACTGCAAGAAAGAGAGAACAACAGATTAAAGGCTGGAGTCAAGAGAAAAAGGAGAGGTTGATAAAAGGAGAATGGAAAAGTGAGTGGTAGGTTCTCGACTCGCCTCGCCACTTTCGGTGGCGAGGCTCGCTCGAACAATAACGATGATAAAGCTAAAATTTACTTTGGCGCTCTGCGCGCTATTATTTTTTGCCTGCGTTGGGCAGGCGCGGGCGGCGGTGCTGGACAGCTGGCTGGAGGCCTTTGACCAGCGCGCCGACGGCTCCACGGTTGACGGCTATGATTCCTGGCAGGTCTATCAGGGCCTAAGCAATAACGCCCTGGTGCAGTTCGGGGTCACTCCCTTTGGCAAGGGCAAGGCCCTGCAAATAGCCGGCGCCAACCCGACCACAAATGTCCAGAGGGCATTTAGCTACGGCAGCCTTACGCCCAGTTGGATCCGTTTTCGGGTGCGGCCGCCCCGCGCCGCGGTCACCCCGGCTGTCCCTACAGCAGGAATCCTGGCGGTTACCTTTGATCCCTCGGGAAAGCTCTTAGCCAGCGACGGCCAGTTGTGGGTGGACACCGGAAAGAGCTTTAATTTTGGCCAGTGGTATGACGTAGCCGTCAAATTAAACTTTTCCACCCACCGCTACGATGTTTATTGCACCTCCAGCCAAACCCCTGATGTAGAATTCCTGCCGCTAAAAAGCGGCCTGCAATTTATTGACCCTAACGTGGATTCTTTAAGCAACTTAGAATTTCTGGGCGCCTACTCTAAAGCCAGCTCAGCCAGCGCTTATTTAGACGATATTTCCCTGATTTATATCTACCGCTTGGAAGTAATTACCCCGCCGCAGAAATTGATGTTAGGGCAGGCCTCCGGGCCGATTACCGTGCAGCTGCAGAATATTTTGTCTGAGCCGCAGACCGCGGTTAGCGATATGGTTTTGGAGTTAAAATCCACTTCCGACAAGGGGAAATTTTCCGCCCGGCGCGAGCCCTGGAGCGACATCCGGCAGATTATCCTGCCCAAGAACGCGCAGGCGGCCGCGGTTTATTATAAGGATAACCAGGAAGGCAGGCCGATTATTAATTTCAGCGAATTTCCCGAGCAGGGCTTTGTCAAGGGGCTGCAGCAGTTGGAAGTGGTTTCCAAGGTTTCCTTCTTTGACCTGCAGGCCAATACCCCTCAGGTCGCCGGCGTTCCCTTTAAGGTAAAAATTATTGCCAAGGACAAGGACGGCAATTTAAACGAGGCCTATGGCGGAACGGTGAATCTCAGCGCGGATTATGTTTCCCCGCGTAGCGGGGCGGCTAAGATTTCTCCGGAGAGCGTATCCGGTTTTGCGCGCGGTGCGCTTGAGACGACCATTGTTTATCCTGACTGCGGTTCGATCACCATTACTGCCGCAGACAGCGAGAATCCTTCCCAGGCCGGCAGCAGCCCTCAGGTTTACTTTGTGCCGGCAAGCTTCCGGGTCAAGGCCGAAGATAAACAGGTGGTTTCCCGGCCCTTCAGCCTGGAGGTCAGCGCCCGCAATGCCGAGGGGATGCTTGCGCCAAATTATAACGGCACGGCGCGGCTTTATCCCATAGCAGTCAGCCCGCAGGATATTCCCCAGGCCGTAGTTTTTCCCTCGCTAATCCAGGGCGGGGAATTTAAGGCCGGCATTGCTCAGGTGCCGGTCTCCTACAATCTTTATGGTACCATTAAATTAAAGGCCCAGGATAATATTGACGCTTTGCGGGAGGGCTATAGCGATGCAATAAAGTTCCTCCCGGCTAAGCTTGCGGCGCAAATTAGCCCGGCGCCGGGGAACCGGGGGTTCTTTTATGTCGGGGAGCCGGTGGCGGTGAAGGCGCAGGTCCTGGATGCGCTGAATAATCCTATCCCGAACTATCCGGGTAAAATTGCGCTGGTTTCTTCTGCCGGGTTTAGTCTGCCTGCGGAATATGTCTTTAGCTTAGCGGATCAGGGGGCGCATACGTTCCTGGGGAGTTCTTCGCGTCCGGGAAATTTCAATGTGGAGATAAGGGCGGAGGATGGGTTACTGAAGGCGGTTTCCGCGGATATCTTAGTCAAGGACGCTACCCTGGTGGTGGAGGACACGGTTTCGCCCGTCGGCAGAGGCGAGGTAGTGATAAAATTAGTGGATGAGCTGGGGAATTTGATTAGCTCCGAGAATGAGCTGCCGGTAACGATCAGGGTGTTTGAAGATATTGAAAACTCCAGCGTTTTTCTGCCTTTCTTCACCGTGAGCTTGAAGGGCGGCAAGGCCACGGTCCCTATTTTAGATACCGAGGCCGAGGCCGTGGGCATCAGCGCCAGCGCCTCTTATAAGATTAAGGTTAAGCGGGGGACGGTTACCTTTGGCAAGGGCGGCCGCACCGGCATCGGCACGTTGTTGTGGCGGGAGTTGAAAAAGAAATAGGTTACCAATTTATATGAGCAGTGTGCATAATCGGGTTTCGTTTATCGGTTAGCGGTTTCGGCTACGTATCGTAAATCGTCTTCGGTTTCGTGTGTCGTCTTCTTAAACGAAACCTTTTTAGACGATTTACGATAGACGATACGTAGCCGCAACCGAAACCGTTTAAGACGATAGACGAAAGTTGAATTATGCACATCCATCAATTAATATAATGATACTCAAGACGCGCAGCTTCACCTACATAGAAGTCTTAATCGCCTTAGCAGTGGTCGGAATACTCTTTATCCCGATGATGCGCCTTTTTTCGCACAGCTTATATTCTGCCACAGTTTCCGGAGACCTGATTACCGCGGTCAACTTATGCCGCTGGGAAATGGAGCGGGTGAAGAACCTTAATTTGACTAAGGCCCAGCTGGCTAAGTTAGGCGAGGTCTGGACGCCCGCGCTGGCAGAGCCGCCGTTTACGATTAATCACAGTAAATGGCGCGTCCTGCGCTTAGTAAAGGATGCCGGCGCCGGGCCATTGGAGGTAGACGTTTTAACCTACCGCGCGGATAATTTGCAAAAGCCGGCGGCTTCACTGACGACCTTAATCGAAGATAATGTATGGGTAACGCGGGAAGAGGTACAATAGGTTATGGGAACACAGATACACACAGATATAATAAAGATCCACACAGATAAAAAGGCCCAGGTATACAAGCATCAGGAACTAACTGGCCAAATCTTAAACTGTGCCTTTGAAGTGCAGAATAACATCGGCAGTGGATTCTTAGAAAAGGTATATCAAAAGGCGCTTACCTATGAGCTTCAGAAAAAAGGCCTTAAAGTGGAAATACAAAAACCAATAAAGATAGTTTATAAAGACCAAAATATAGGCACCTATATCGCTGATCTCATTGTTGAGGACAGGGTAATAGTTGAACTTAAGACAGTAGAGTTTTTGACTAGAATTCATACAGCTCAAACCTTGAATTATCTTAAAGCATCTGGTTACGACGTAGGTCTGATCCTGAATTTCTTCAGGCCTAAGCTAGAATTTAAACGGGTGGTTGTGTAATCTGTGTGTATCAAAAAAGTTGATATTTGACGTGAATCTGTGTGTATCTAACTGAAAAGGTTTTATTGGATAATAAAATAAGAAAAATAGGCTTTACCCTGATCGAGCTGCTCATTGCCGTTTCTATCTCCACGATGATCGGCGGCGCGCTGTATCTGAGCCTGAAGAGCGCCTTGGAGAGCTGGCAGGTTTCCGAGGACAGACTGCTCCTGCAGCATGTTACCGCGCGCCTGATGGAGGAGCTCACTGAAGGCCTGCCGGATACCTATGGCCTGCGCGATGCCCTGGAAATTACTGACGGGTCAGCGCAAATGTTAACTGTGGTGATGCCCTGGACTGATTCTACGCACGATTTCTCCTCCGGGATCTTCAATTATACCTTAAACAAGCACATCAAGCCCGGCACAGGCGCGCCGATTGCCGAGGCGCTGCTGCCCAATGCCGCTGAATATCGGGTAATCCCTGCCGGCATCATTGACAAGGGAAAACATGAGGAATACCCGGAGGCGCGCCTGAGCGTTAACCTTGCTCCCGGGGCGCGCCTGCGCTTTACTTTCCATCCGGATTATAAAAGAGACAGCGATTGCCTTACTACCTTTCGCTACGATGGGGCGGAAAAGGCCATTTTTATCGATGACCCGGATGGTTCGCGGAATATTTCCCGGAATGCCTTCGGAGTCAAAATTATTGATTTTCTTATCCGTTATTTTGATAATACTAATAATGAGCTCGGGATGAATGGCTCGCTTAGCCCGGCGGATATACCTAAGATTAGCGGCTTAGAGCTTGCCTTTAAAGCGGAAAGCAAGGGCGGGAATGCGCGCGAGACCGTAACTTTTGTCGCCCTGCGCAACGCTCCGATGCGCTCGGGAAACCTGATATTAAGCCAGGGGTCGCGTTTTCCTATCCCGAATTCTAATGAAGTAACTGCCTTTTCCCTGACTAACATGTCTGGGGTAAATAATGAGGATGAGCTGGTTCTGGATGCCCGGCCCTCCTCAGGCGGCAGGGATTGGCGCCTGAAAGTGGTATTTTCCCGGGCACCTAATTCCAACACGCCCTTAATTGAATATTTTCAAATTGAAAGCCCGGCAGGCAGTAAAATATATTCCGAGCGGGTCCGCCTGCCGGCAAGCTTAGGGTTGAATTTGCTTAGCTTAGGGCCAAACGGGATTTATGATTACGGTAACCAAGGCAATCCGGGCGAGACCGCTTTAACCGGCAAAGTGGAGCTGGAAGTGGAGAAGATGGACATTGCCGGCGCCAGCGTCTTCGTCCGTCCCTAATGGGGACACCCCATCAGCCAAAGCTAAGGGTGTCCCCCGATTGGGAAATGGGGTGTCCCCTTATGAGACAGTCAACGTTAGTTTTAGTATTGCTAATCGTGTTTTTCCCGGCCGCGGGTTACGGGGATACTAAGCAGTGGTCAGGGCTGGGCGACGGCTCCAGCTGGGAGGACCCGGCTAACTGGTCACCGTCCTTAACTGCCCCTGCAGCCAGCGACGATGCCTTAATCGATAAAGAAAATACCGCTGTCACTATGGAAAAAACTTTCAGCGTCAAATCCTTAGCATTAGGTGGCAAAGAAAGCGAGATCAGCCTGACCAAGCAGGAATTTGTTTACGGCGCGATTACGCCGGAAAATAGCGCTGACGCGGCGTTAGAATTAAGGCAAAACGGAATATTCACTTTGCAGAATGTCGGCGATGTCACCCTTAAGGGCGCGCTTAAATTTTCCAACCAGACGGCAATCCAGGAACCATCGTTTATGTTTGTGGCGGAATAATGATTGGGTTAAATCCAAAGACAAGGCTACAAAGGCAGGCAAGGCAAACAGGGTTACCGGGGGGAGAAGGGTAAAAGGCTAAAAAGGCAAAAGGGCTAACATGGCTGCGCGGCAGAAAGCCGTTCGTAGCCTTTTTGCCCTTATAGCCCTGTTGCCGTTTTGCCTTGATAGCCCTGAATGCCCTGTATGCCTCTAATAGTCTTGCAACTGTACTTTTTAAAAAAAGGGAGACTAACACAATGCCACCGAAGACCATAGGGGAATTATTAGTCGGCAAGAATATCATTACCGAGGCGCAGTTGGAAAAGGCGGCGGAGGAGGCCAAAAAAATCAAGCGGCCCTTCGGCGAGGTCCTGATAAGTAACGGCCTTGTCAGCGAGGCGCAGTTAGCGCAGGCGCAGAGCGAACAGTTGGGCGTGGCGTATCTTGATTTATCCAAGTATGCTTCTGAGCCGGGGATCACCGAATCCCTGCCGCTGGATTTAGCCAGAAAGCGCCTTGCCCTGCCGCTTTTTAAATCCGCCACCGCCATTACCGTGGCGATGAGCAATCCCTTGGATAAGGATGCGGTTCAGGAGATCCAGCAGGCGATGAAGACCCGTATCCGTCCGGTTTTCTCGGCGGCCTCGCAGATTTTAAAGCGCATCGAAGAGGAATACGGCAAGTCCAGTTCGCCGGAAGTCGCGCGGGACATCGAGGACCTGCAGGCTTCCTCCAGGAGCCCGGCGGACGCCGCCAGCCTTGCCTCAGTAGTAAGCATCGTCGATAACTTAATCGCCAAGGCGGTGGAGATGGCCGCAAGCGACATTCACTTAGAGCCGCAAGGCGCTAATTTCTACTGCCGCTACCGCATTGACGGGCTTCTGCATGATATGCCCAAACTGCCCAAGCAATACGAAGGGGCGACCACCTCGCGGATTAAAATCATGGCTAATATGGATATCGCCGAAAAGCGCCTGCCGCAGGACGGCCGCATCCAGACTGTCATCGGCAAGAGGAGCATTGATTTAAGGATCTCTACCTTCCCGACGATGCACGGGGAGAATGTGGTGATCCGGATCTTAGACAAAAGCCGTTCGCTTCTGACGTTAGAGCAATTGGGCATGCCGTTTGATTCGCGCCAGGTCTTTGAGGAGATGATCCGGCGGCCGCACGGGATCATTTTGGTTACCGGCCCTACCGGCTCAGGCAAGACCACCACGCTTTACGCGGTGCTGACCAAGATTAACTCTACCGAGAAAAATATTATGACTATGGAAGACCCCATAGAATACGAGGTGGAGCGGGTGCGCCAATCGCAGGTAAATGTCAAGGCCGGCCTCACCTTTGCCTCTGGCCTGCGCTCGATTGTGCGCCAGGACCCGGATATCATCATGATCGGGGAAATCCGCGACTTCGAGACCGCGGAGATCGCCATCCACGCCGCCCTTACCGGGCACTTAGTCTTTTCCACCCTGCATACTAACGACGCCTTTAGCGCCGCCACCCGGTTAATTGATATGGGGGTAGAGCCGTTTTTGGTTTCCTCAGCCCTGATCTGCATCGTGGCCCAGCGGCTGATCCGCGTTTTATGCCCGAAGTGCAAAGAGCCGTATGCCCCGGGCCAGGAGCTGCTGGATGAGTTGAATATAAAAGCCCAGCCCGGGATGCAATTTTACCGCGAAAAGGGCTGCCGGGTCTGCCACCAGAGCGGATTTATCGGCAGATTAGGGCTTTTTGAGATGCTTATCCCGGACAGCGAGATACAGGGATTGATCAATAAAAAAGCTCCGGCCAACATTGTCCGGGAAACTGCTGTCCGCAAGGGGATTAAGGCCCTGCGCGACGACGGCATTGCCAAATTAGAGAGCGGAGTCACCAGCTTGTCGGAAGTGTTAAGGGTTACCCAGGAGGCGTAATGATGAAGAAATGGGATTTCAGGGATGTATTGTTATTATTGGTGTTATTGATGTTAGCTGTAAACGCCTTTTTAAGCCTGCGCCCGCGTAAATTAGAAGCAGAGACCTTTAAGTTAGATGACTGCATCACCGCCCGGCCCAGCGAAAAACCCGCCGCCTACCTGCACGTAGTAAGCCACTAATAACTACCTGTCTTCTAA
>MHHD01000007.1 GCA_001805895.1 Omnitrophica WOR_2 bacterium RIFCSPLOWO2_12_FULL_51_8
CACCTTCCACCTTCCACCTTCCACCTTTTAACTGACCAAGAGGCGCTGTCAGTTAAAGGCGCCGGCGACAACTATTCCGGCGCCGGGAGCATCATTTCCGGCTCCTGGGATGACGGCTCAAACGGCGGCTATAGCCCTGGCAGTTACTATGTTCCGGTAGGATACTCCACTCCGGCAATGCCTTCCTTTAGCACCAATAACATTACTCCGACTTATTATTTCCCGCAGGGGATGTATGTGAATAGCGCCGGTTTTACCAATCAAGCCGGCGGGTTTGTCAATCCTACGGGGATTGCTTATACTACAGCTGTTCCTCATCAAGGTTCAGAGCATAGGGCGGCAGTGTGGTTCCATAATGGTTTAGACGCCATTGCCGTGCCGCACAACAGCCCCTATATCGCCAGGATGGACCCGGCCTTTGTCCAACCGCTGGGCCTGAATAGAGTAACTCAGGTTGACACTATGCCATACATGGCATTGGACAGGTATGGCAATACTTATACAGACAAGCGGCCGGTTTATCAAACCGCGACTGGTTTTACGCTCACTGATTCCACTATCCAGTCGCAGGCATTTATCAATGAAAACTTAAAAAATTCCATTGCTCATTCCGGCCGTTATGCCGAGCAATATCGGCGCAACCCTGATGAACCCATCTCTCTGGCTCAGGCAACTATGGGTTATCACTCGCTGCCTAATGGTTATGCGGCGTTGTATATGGATAGGCCCGCAGATTTTATCCATTGGAATTATATGGCCGGGGCATATGTGCAGCCAGGAGATATCTTATACGGCAAAGGCCGGCAGAGTATCCACGGGTTTGGCACCAGCGACCCAGCTAAGCAGCAGGTATATTTTGCCCCGGACAATGTCAGCTACCAATTCCGCGTGACCTCGCAAGGCAATCTTTTTGGCGACCCCAAATTAGGCGACCACGGGGTAATTACCAATTTCAGCACTAACCCCGCGTTTACGGCGCAACAGGGCATTTTTAACTGGATGGCAGACTCGGCTAAGGCCGAGCTGGTGCTTGAGGCCAACGAGGGTTATCGCGCAGAAAACGGCTGGGTCAAGGGATTTATGCCTGAGGACAGGTCATTCGCTGCTGCAACCGGCAGCGCGTCTCGGACAATGACTTTAGGCAAAGACAGCTTTGTGCTTTTTAGCGCAATTGCCGGAGAAAAAGAGGCGCAGGGAGCGTTAAGCAAAGGCAGCGGCTATGAGACCCGGTTAGATGATAAAATCGCCGCCGGGAAATTCGTAGGAATTGATTTTGCCGCGGAAAAGGCAAGCGAGAAATCTTACTATACGCCCCTGTTAGTGACTGAGGCCGGCGCAAGATATTATTTTAACGGACAGGAAGTCCAGCAGATTCTGCCGAATTTAGCTACTCATGGCCGGGAGACGCCGGAGAGAGTTAACAGCGCTTATGCGCAGGACAAAGTCTTTGGCGATACACTGGATCGGGACAATATTTTTGGTGAGCCGGGAAATAGCTTGCCAGGGGGATGGCATCCGCCAATGGCGTTGCCAGGGCAGAAGGCGAGTTCACCTTTGCCTGCTCCGGCAATACTTAGGGGACAGTCCCCGCTTGAGAGAACGACAGCGGGGACAGTCCCTACAACAGTAGCAGTTAGGGGACAGCCTCTTCCTGAGGGCGCGCGGGAAGAGACTGTCCCTGCGCACAGGATTATTGATTTAGGCAATAAGCGCTGGCAGGTCGCAGATCGGACATTTTTAGATTACGATGACGCAAAAGTTTATTCCCAGGAGGTTTACGCCGACCACATCGCTAACCGGAAAATTCAGGCGCAAAGGCCTGCAGGGCCTTTGTCTGCGACGGCAATACTTAGGGGACAGTCCCCGCCTGAGAGAACTACAGCGGGGACAGTCCCTACAACGGCAATGCTTAAGGGACAACCTCTTCCTGAGGGTGCGCGGGAAGAGGTTGTCCCTGCGCAGCTTACTCAGCATCAGGCAGCGTATATCAGCCCGATGGGAGAATATGGTTTAGCCACGGCCGGAGCGCGCGGGATGCACGTAGGATTTTCCATGTTAGACGGCAGTATGAATTTAGGCCAGGGCCTGCATTATGACATTACCCAGTTAAACCGCTTTGTGCAGTTTCAGCAAGGCACTAATCTAAAAATAAATCTTGGCCAAGACGCGGTCTATACCCACAATTTTGGCCGCAACGGCTTTGACGCCAAGGCGCGTTTATTAAACAACCAGCTCAACTGGGCAAATATGTCCAGCGAGTTCAAATACAATGCAGGCAAAATTTTCTCTTATCAGGGATATGGCCCATCGGCAGTGCAGGGTTTGGAGAATGCCCGGGAATACCATATCAGGAACCTGCACCTCCAGGCGGATTTTGACCAAAAAGGCGAAGTTAAGTGGTCATTAAAGCGCAAGCAGGAAGAGATGCCGGTAGCGGCCTTGACGGCATTAAAAGACGCTCAGGGCAATAAAATAGAAGGTATGGTTAGCGGGCTTTTGGATATAACCAAAGACGGCCAGTTAGGCTTCCGCAGGACAGAGGCAGGAAAAGAAAATGTAGATAAATTGCTCAAGCAGTTAGGCCGGGAAAATCCTAACCAGCTTTACCTGATGGCAGACGGCGGAGAGGTGATGCGTTCTCTCGGACCGCTGCAACAGGCGCAGTTAAGAGGGGTAGCGCCAGTGCCGGAAAATATTCAGCGATTTGCAGAGATGGCAGAGAATCCGGTGTTAAATGTAGAGCAGAGAAAATTAGCCAAAGAAAATGAGAATTTGCTTAAACAGTTGAGCAACCCCGAAAATTTTGCTCAGCTGCAAGCGGCGAGAGATAATAGCGTAAAAGAGAAATACAGGCAGATAAACGAAAACTGGCAGAAACTGCAGGAAATTTCCCGCGACGCCAATCTCTTTACCACCGGCACGTCAGAGGCAAACCAATTCTTATCGGCAATGAGCCAGATGTGGACTGCGCCGGTGCCGCAGGCATTAGCCGGCAAGCCGGAAGAAAACCCCGAAAAAGTTACTCCCAAGGATATTTCTGCGGCGGAAGTAATATTCCTGCCGCAGCAGTATGCGGGCAGGGCGGCAATCGCGCGTTTAAACGAAGGCGCCTTGGTGCATTGGGACCCTTTAAGCGGCCAGACAGATTTAGGCCGCGGCCTAAATTACAATGTACACAAAGAAGGTTACAATGTGGATCTGCGCGGCACTGCCAGATACGGGTTTAGCACTCCCTATGGCCGGGGGCTAAAAGAGATTTACAATGTAGATGCGGAGATTGGTTTCGGCGATATAGGAAAATACAGCTTGGGAGGATTAGAGAGCATCTACCAAATTATCTCCTTTGACCAACTTCCTGCGGGCTATGCCAAGACAGCGCAGTCCGGAATACTCAAGGACAACCATATCTTAGAGCCGGGCCAGCCAAACCTTTATTCTATGCTTAAGGGCGAGGTGGTTGCCGGGGAGGTTACCGACGAGAAAAAGGAAGGCGCCACCTTTAATACCGATGGGAGGTCTACGCTCATCTATAATCGGCGCGAGGAGTTCGCGCATGACGCGGATTTAGGCAACGGCAAATATGGGACCACTGCCTGGATTAATCCCTCTACGAGTTTGGGTGAGCAGAGGGTAGAAAACGCTAAGGATATTTTCCGCAAGACCTTTGGCCCGGGCGGGGAAGAGATAGGGGAAAAATTAGGCAATTATCTGGCCACTCCAGAAGTCATTCAGGCATGGGAAAAAGCCCGCGCCACTAATAAGGCCCAGGTCTTTGCCGATATCTTGGAGCGGAACGCCGGTATAAATCTATACTTAAAAGAGCCGGAGAAATTCCTTCAGACCTTGTCCTCTGCGATTCTGGATCTGGACTACTATGGCTCTGACGCGGCGCTTAGCCCGGAGCAAGGCGCAGCGCTGGGCCTCTTTGTTTTAGGCAGGGCTGCCGGGCAGCAGAGATGGGAAGCGAGGAAAAACCTACAGTCTTGGCAAACCATTGAAGGTTATTTGAGCTCCGGCGGCAAGGCAGATAAGGGAAAATTCTCCGAGGCGTTAAAGGCAGTAGGATTAGGGAACTTCTGGAATGCGGCTGAGGCAAAGGTGGATAATTTAGGCGCGGCGCGCTTAGCCTTAGACGGGGCAAGGCATATTCCGCAGGAGGCGCGTTACACTGCCAGCGGCGAGATGCTGGGAGCTGGCGCTTGGCGGGTGAATCCATTGCAGGAACCCGCTAATGTTACCCAGGCCATAGCTGCGCAGCGCGGAGCAGAAGCCCGCGCGTTTAAGCCGGAAACAAAAATAGAAAAACCGGAGAGCTCAGGTCCGGCCGTAACTCCGGGCGCCCTTAAGGGCATGTTAGGGGATAAAGGCCTGGACTTAGGCAAATTGCTTTCTTCAGGCAAAAATTATCTGCTCATTGACCATTACTTTGATTCTTGGTCCACTGGTTACGAAGAGGCTTGGCTGTTTGAGATTACCCCAAGCAGTCTGCCGGCAGGACCGGGGTTGCCGCTCCAGCCGCAAAAATCGCTGCCGGATTTATTGGCCGAGCCTGCCAAAGTAAAACCAGAAATAGGGGCAGGGTCGCTGCCAGATACGATTACCTCGCCTACAGTCAGCCCGTTGATGGTTAACGGACAAGCACGAGGCCGGGTGGTTGAAATCCGGATGAAGATTGACTTAGGGGAAACTTTTGCCGGCTGGCAGAATCAGCAATTGGGCTTAAATGAGCGAACCAGAAGCGAAACCAGCGGCATCATTAACCTGCCGGATGGCCGGACAATGCAATTTAACCGGCCAGGAGAATTTACCATCCTGGATGGAAAGTTTAGCTCTATGGGCCAGGCAGTGATAAATGCCCAGCACATTCCTTATTTTTCCTTTGCCCAGGCAGGCAAGGGTGAAAAGCAGAAGCTGGCTGCCGGCGATGTACAATTGCAGGCGATATTTGATCAGGCCGGAAACAGGTTTGATAATTTCACCCGCTTTACCTTAGGCGCTTTAAGCGGAGACATCTTGACCGGCAAGGTAAATTTCACTGCCGATACGAAAGACGGCTTTAAATTAACTAATGGCGCGCCTTCCAGCGCTCAGCTTTTTAACTACAGCCGCTATTTTACCGCGGCTACTAACGGCAAAGACAGCAACCTTCAGGAGAACTGGGCGCCTTTTAGTTTAGGCGCCGGGTTGCACGAATGGAAACCGGGGAGCGTAGTTGAGATTTCCGAAGCGCCGGTAAAAGATGCCGCGGGAAAAGACACTGCCGAAACTGCCCGGCAGATTAAATACAGCCCCAATAGCCAGCGCAGCCCGGTATATGCTGAGATTAACCAGCAGCTCGCCTATGAGCTTATTGACCCCAGGCGGTCGCTGACACTCAGTGTCGGCGCGGTTACCGTTGCTGCGGTGGAAAGGGAAGGGTTATATGACTTTGTGGCGCGGGCCAGCCGCCAGTTAAGCAAGAACCTCGAGAAGGTTTATGCCTTATTAAAGGAAAATAATTTTCTTGTCCTGAAGGAATGGGCGCCAGTGCATGGACAGGATGCGGTTTTTGAAAGGGTAAGTCTGATTGATGTCAATACGGCTTTTGAAGAGGAAAAGACCCTGGCTTTTTTTGGCAAGCCGGTTATTGTGCGCAAAGGGCAGAGTCTCCACTCCGCGGCCCGGGAGCAATTCCAGGAAGAGGCGGTTAGATTAAGCGACAAAGAATTTAAAGAACGCATCAGCGAGAGCATCCTTACGCAGAATAAAAATTTATTGACTTATGAATTTGGCCTCTGGAAACCCACCCAGGAAACTTTTGACCAGCGTCAGATTGCTGCCGGGCCGTTAGTTTACCGCGACCCGGCTAATCCGGCGAATTATTTTGCCCTCGGTTATCAGAAATCAACCTGGGACGATAAATCTGGTCTGCAGCACACCTGGGGCGGGATTTTTGAAAATAAGGGGATGGCGGAGAATTTTCTTCCCGTCTATACGCACAATCCTTTTTATAACCCGGGGCAGGAAGTTTTAAGCGAGGCAAGGGGCAAAAAAATAAAAGACATCGGCAAGATAACAGTCAAAGACTTAGCGGGCTGGGGGGTTTTAGGCCGCTTAGGATTAAGCGAAAAACAAGGCGAACATCTGCTGCAGGGATTAAAGAATCAGCAGGCAGAAAGCAATAATTTTCTCAATCTCTCAGATGCCGAGGCATACACCAGGGTCTTCCTCAGCTTCTTAAGGCAAGAAGGAGTCAGCGACATTAATGATTATTTTACCCGGCTTGCCCCGTTTGAGCCAGAGGCGCTCAGCCGCGCACCTAAGCCGGAGAAATACAACTTGAAACCCGAAGAGGCAGCGCAGTTGATTAGCTCAATGGCTGCCAGCGACCAGGCGTGTCAAGAGGCAAATGAATTGCTCAAGCGCGAAAAGCTCCTGCCTAAATTTGCCGATTACCGCAATATCGCAGAGGTTTTGCCAGGGACAAAAGTAATCGGCGAGGGTGCAACTATCCCGGTGAATGTTACCGGCATTGACCCTAAGACCGGCCTCTTAAGGAAAATAACTTACAGCGCGCAGGTGGATTCTCCATTCGGGCAATCCACCTTTGGCCTCCCGGGCACGCGCGTTACCGCGCCTTATACTACGGAATACGACCCCTTTGCAAGAACCGACCTGCAGCAATTCATCGCCGGGGAATTAAAGGGATTAAGCATCCCCGCGCCTTTGATGAGCATCCCGCTGGCAATGTTGCTGTATGCGCAGGATGGCAGTATAAATCCGCAGGCCCTGCGCGCCTTGTTCCCGGAGATTTACCAAAAATACAGCGGGATTAAAGACGGGGTTTTTCAAGAGATTAAAGCTATCGGGCTTACTTTTGAAAGCGAAAATTTATCGCGCGCCTTCTTTGGCGCCGGCTTAAACATTGACAAGCGCGGCATTGTGATGGATGCCGGGAGCGGGATGTTAGAAACAAGCATTATCCATCCCGGCCAGGACAGGGCGGTTATTCAGGAGAGCTTAGGCCAGTTCTATAAGCGGAATGGAGATACGGATTACGTTTCCTTTGACCAGTTTGAAGCCAAGTTAGTGGCGCTTACTTTTGAGAGCAAGGCAGAGCAAAAAATAACTTTGCCAGAGCTCCAGCAGACAATTAAAAACACCGACGGGTTAATCGCAGTAATGGGCTTTATTGACCAACACCAGGATGCGGCCTTAACCGTGGAAAAGACTTTGAAAGATTACAGCGCTGCGCATGAGATTTCCCGCTTCCTGGCAGGCTGGCAGGTCTTTCCGGCAGTTTATTATTTCCTGCATAACCTCCTTAGCCGGGGAAAGAATGATTACCTGGCGCAGGAATTCCGCAGCTGGCAAGACAAAGACTTGCAGGCGCTCAAGGCAGAAGTGCTAAAGAAGGCCGGGCCAGCAGCGCAGGCAGAGTTAGAAGATTTCTTCGGAGAGGCAAAGGACAGGGAGTTAGGGCAAAAAATGACCCAGTTACGCGGGTGTTTAGGCCAGGCGCAGGGCATCAGCTTAGATAAGTTAAAACAGCAGAAAGCGCTGCTGCAAGAGGCAGTAGTGAAATTGGGAAAGAATGCAACGGCAACAAGCGTAGATTTTACAGAGGAGAGGAAAGACAACTATGTGGTTACGGCAAGGGGGGCGCGGCAGGGAGACGGCACAAGCGCCGGCTGGCTGAGGCGCGCTGATAATGACTGGCTGGCTCCTGTTGGCGCTAAGAGCGATGTCTTAGGCAGTTTCAGCAGTAAGGTTAGCTCTGCGCTGCATCCGGGCTTAAGCATGGAATTTACCGCTTTAATCAGCGGCATAAGATGGACAGAGAGCAGCCGGCTTTCCGAATCAGCGCTCATCGGCGCCGGGGATTACTGGCAGGCCAAGTCACCTTGGGATTTTCAGCCCGGCAATCAAGAGAATCCGCAGGCAAACATCTTTACTGCCGCGGAAAAAATTCCTACTTTAGCGCAATTGGTTTCCCGAGGCATCTTTCAAACCGATGACTTCTTTGGCGGCAGCCTCTATCGCACCTTACCGCCTGCTGATCGCTTGGTGTTTAGCCTGAATAATAATCTTATCCCAGAGCTTTATTTCCGCGCGCCAGGTTCGGTTTTACGTGTGAGCGAAAATGATTTATTTATTGCCAATACTAATTTGAAATCGGAAAAAATAGATGTTGAGGAAGCGGCTTTTATCTTTGCCAATGGCGCCGAGCCTATGTTGGCCTTTACCAAAGGCGAAGACGGCAGAATAATGCCGCTGAATATCGCCTTGGCCAAGAACATTGCCCGGCACAGAGAAACCGGGCTGATTAAAACCGGCGACCTGCAGGGAAGCACTTTAGATTTAAGCTACACTGGCATCAAAACCAGCAATCGTTTTAACAATTACCAGTTTGTGGGCACCGAAGCCACAATTGACGCGCAGGGCGCAGTTTACAATCCACAGCAGCAAAAGACTCATGATATCCTTGGCTGGCAGGCCACTTATTTCCTGGGCTTGCCGGTGCACGAGGGCTTAGTCTTAAGCGGCAAGTTTGATTTTAAGGAAGTAGGCGAGCCGGCGCTCTTAGCTAATCTCAACCTGCCTTTAGGCATCAGGCCAAACCTCTTTACCTATGTTATTGACCAGCAGGAAGCCAAAGACCCGCAAGGCGCGCCGGCCATTCGGCAGAGCCTTTATGTGAATGAGTTTACCCCGCTTTTTGACCTGCAGAAGATGGAAGGCCGCAGAGGGTTTTACCGCCTGGGGGCAGAAGGCCAGCATTTCTTCCTGCACCAGGGTTTTGATTTAGAGGGGATTACTTTAGCCAATACCATCGGTATGGAAGGCACAGAATTGCTTTTTGACCAGCCGGCCTTGATGGAAAAATTGGCTAAGCAGTTGGCCTTAATGCGCCAGAACCAGAGCACAAACACCGCCTTCTTCTATTATGTAAATAAGGATAAAGCGGGAAAGGTTCTGGAATATATCCCTGCCTTGCCCAGCCAGCAGGGGCTGGAGATTACCAAAGAGCAATTAGCAGAGGTCAATGCCGGCGGAGAAAGGCGGCAGCAGCAGATTGAGGTATTAAACTTTATCCCGGCATTTTCCTGGAAGACAACACCGGGGCTGTTAAGCGGCTGGGACGGCAAGGGCTGGTTTGAGCGCCATAAAAATGCTAAGCGCCAGCCGGGAGATTTAACGGTGGCGGTGGACGGCTCAGGCAGGTGGACCTTTGTGCATCAGAGCGAACTAACTAAAGAAGTGGCGGATTTCCAGAGCAGGAAAGAAATGGGGATTAACCGTATGCCTTTTGGCTGGGTGCTGGGCGAGCTCTTTACCCTGGGAAAAGGGAATTACGAATACGGCGACGTTGCTGCTTATACCAAGCAGGGATTAGCCTGGAAGGCAGATGGCTTCCGGAAATACCGGATTGACAAAAATGCCCTGCCGCAGGATTGGAAGGAAGATTTTGATTATACCCGGCTGGCCTTAGTGCCGCAGGAGGCAGTAGATGAGCAGAGGTACCATACTGACGGCTTAAACCAGGGAGGGGATGATTTTCTCCTGAGCAGGCAGGTGGAGTTAGACGGCAAAAATTATTACCTCCTGCCAGTAAGGGAAAAGGATTTATTTTCCGACCCGGCAAAAGGCAGGAACGCGGATAACGTCGCGGTGATTGTAAATGGCGCGACCAGGGAGAAAAAATATCTTGATGGAGGACATTGGAATTCGGCCTTGGAGCGCGCCCTGGAAAGTACCTACCGCGATTTTAGCGGCACTGCCACTAAGACCGGGGGCCGGGTGCCGAAATGGGCAGTGGAGATGGAAGCCGGGTATGTGCGTTGGCGCGACGGAGACAGTTTACAGGCCCTGATAGACCCCGGCCGCAGCGCTAAAAAGGTAAACCCGGCAAGCGGCAAAAAAGAAGAAATGGTCTGGTTAGAGGCGCCGCTGTCCTTATTGGATACTGCGCCGAGTGCGCAAGAGGCCAAGCGCGATGAGCGCGGCTTTGCCAGGAAAATTATCTTTTTGGCTGATAACGGTAAGGTCTATGGCATAAATTTTGATGCCGGGAACTTATTAGGCAGCGACTGGGTCAAGGTTTTAAAGACTGTCCCGGGCATTGGCCGGCGCGGCAATGACCCTGAGGGAAGCCAAAGGCATCTCTTGCTGGATTTCTCCGTCGGCGATGTAGCGCAGATGCAGGGTAAGTTTTCCGAAGCCGGGATCATGACCTTAGAGCATTTCCGGGTCAAGCGAGGCGGCGATTACCGGCTGGTAGTAGAGTCAAATCAGGTCAGCGAGATCAGCTCAGACAGGAAGGCCCTGGAAGGCAAGGGCTATGTGATTGGTAAGCTTTCTGACGGCAGGTTTGCCGGGGTCAAGGCCAGCTCTGGCTGGTTCTTTGGCGAGGGTGATTTTGAAAATATCCTGAAAAGAAACTCGGCTAACCCGCAGTGGGAGGACGAGCCGGGATACAAAAATACCGCTAAGCTTTTTAACTATTTAGAAAAAACAACCGGCCGGTCCGGACAAGCCAGCCCTGGCTTAGGCAGCGCGGATTTGCCGGAGGCGCCTTATGTCATCGGCCTGGTGCGCTTAAGCGACGCGGAAAAACAGGCCCCGGACAGCGATATAGACCGCAAGAACTGGGAACGTTATAAGCAGGTGGCAGAAAACAATGTGACTATAAAGGGCGAGCGCTATATTAAACTGCCGGTAAGAAGGGATTGGTTTTTAAATTACTCCGGAGAGGGTTTCTGGAATACCGACGGAGATGATATCACAGTTTATGTCTTAGGCGATGATGGCCAGATTATTCGCGGGGCTGGCGGCACTAAATACCTTGACGCCGGCTGGTTTAATTCCAAATTTGAGCGGACTTTGGAACGGGTAGCCCAGCCAATAACTGCGCTGGCCTTCCGTAATATTGACTCCGGCATTAACCGGCATAACTGGGCAATCCTCGGTAATGGCCAGGCTTTTTATATTAACGGCGATACTTTTGAGGATAAGCTGATCAGCTTATACCGTTATCAGCCGCAGAACACGCAGGTGTTTGACCTGCTCTCCCAGACAATGTCAGCCAATTACTATGCCCGGGATTTGTTTAAGAACAGCGTAGAATTAGGCGCAGAGGCCCTGGGTACTGCTGGCTTGGGCGCGGCAAACGCATTCTTAAATGGCGTGGGTTTAGGGTTAATTATTCCGGATGAGTTTATTACCGGCGCAGCCGCAGTAAAAACCGCCCGCACCTTCAAGGAAATATTTACTGTTTCCAATTTAGTGGGACGGGCCTACAATGCCGCTAAATGGGGGCACTGGGTGGCTGCGGGCTACACCGGCTATAGCGAGGCAAAGAATGTGTTTATCCACGGCCATGTGATGGACCCGCTTGCCGCCACTTCCCTGTATGCCGAGCTCTTCCGCAATACCGCGCTGATCTCCGGCGGGGTGGAGGTTTTAGGCGTCTTTTCTCCGGCAGCGCAGGTAGTCAGCGAGTCAGTCAAGGCCTGGCCCGCGGCTAAGCAAATAGCAGTAAACAATCTCAGCCGCTTTGGCTTGGGCGCGGGTTTGGGCGCTGGCCGGGCATTAGCGCGGGGAGCCAGCCCCTTTGACGAAACTAAGGGAGAGTTCTGGAGCCAGGCCGGTTTAGGCGCGCTTACTTTTGCCAGCGGTTATCCGCTTTTATCCAAGGCATTGATGAGCCGGCCCCAGGCCGGGTTTATCAGCGCCGGCTTATCCGCGGCTGTGCCGGGATTAATTAACCGCTATTTGTTGAAGTCCGAAAACGAAAAGAATTCCTATCAGCCAGTAATCTTTGTGCAGGATTTCTTAGGCGGTTATATGGCCGGCTACTTAGGTTATACTGCCTTGCGCTGGAACAAGGAATTTGGCCAGGCACAAAAATTAGCAAACGATGGCCCGCTTGAGCTGGGAAAGAATATAGCCAGCCGCAATGTTATCTTCGGCAACTTAGGGCACTGGGCATTGGCTAAGACCGGCCTGCCTTTGTGGCTGGCCGCAGATACCACGATTGATGTTTTGCAGCAGGGAAAAATTCTGGGCTGGGAATTCCAGCCCGGAGGTTTAATCGGAGAAGTGAAAGCCGAAGGCCTGCATAATATAAATAATGTCTGGGCGCTTTGGGGTTTAGGCCGGCGTTTCAATCCGGCAAAAAAGGAAGCCCCGGCGCCTAAGCAGGGCTATTTTAAGGATAAATGGGAAAAGTTCAAGGATTGGTCCTTGGGGCCGAAAATTGAGGCGAAGAATCCCGCAATAAATAAAAGCGCGGCGCCTAAGCAAGGATGGCTTAAGGAAAAATGGAATCAAATTAAAGACGGCCGGGATCTCAACCAAGGACATATTGATCGTTATATCGGAGAAAAATCGCGGGGCATTAGTGGCTTAAAATATACTAACCCTGTGGAATGGTTAGTTACTATGGGAGTAGTGCTCACGCCTTACTGGTATTACTTAAAGACCGGAAAATATTTTGGCGAAAGCGAAACAACCAGGGCGATTCAACCCTGGTACCAGGCCGCCAGCTGGCTGCTCTTAGGCAGCAAACTGTTAGCGCCTTCCTTAAAAAACTCAGAGGCTTTGTTCCGGCGCTGGGTAATGCGCGAGAAGAGGGTAATGCAGCCCTGGGAATTTACCAGCCATCTGGCCAGCGAATCCGGCAGGCTTATCCCTCAGCTTGCCATAATGATGCCTTTTTACGCGCCGATCCAGGGCTGGCTCTATGAAAATGTTACCGGCGCCGGCTTCTGGTCCAAGCAGGCCAGAGATATGTTTGACTTAGAGCGGATTGATAACCAGAGCGCGGATGCTATCCGCTTGCAGGTATTTAATCTTCAGGAAGATGAAATAGAAAATTTTATCCGGCAGAGCGGTCAGTTATTGCAGGACCCGCAAGGGATCTTAAGCCGGGTGACAGAGCTCAGGCAAATGCCTTTTGTTGACCGCCTGCGCCAGATGCAGGAGGCCGTGGCCTCGGCAATGTTAGATAAAAAAGGGCTTACCGGAGGCGGGATTGCCCGCACTGCCCTGGAATTAGGCCTTAACCCTAACCGGCCAAACACCACGCTCTTAGACCTCACCCGGGAAATTGAATTAAAGGAATTAAAAGATAATCTGGCCGGCGCTGCTGGCCAAGAAAAGGCGCGCTTAGTGCGCCGGATTGCCGAATTAGAAGAGATGTCCTTCTGGCAATATACCCTGCTTTATCAGGCGCCAATGGCGGCCTGGGAAGGGGCGAAAGTAGCCCTGACCTTTGGCCCGACTATGCACTTTGTGCGGCCGCTGCTGCATGAGGGTTTGCAGGGGATGCCGCTGTTAAGCGAGGCGCAGGGCTTGATTCAGGAGGTATTTGGCGACCGCTTTGTGCCATTGGAGCGGGCGAACAAATATCTCAACCCAAGGATTCAACGTATTATTAACATAGCCCAGCGCGGGCAGAAGTTCGTGGTGGAGGAAAATTTCCGCGAGCAGATTACCAACGCGGCATTCCGCTCTATTTTTGCCTTGATTGGCGGAGACGCCTCTGCCCCGCGGCGCTCGGATTATTCCTCCCAGCAGGATTATTTCCGCGCCCTTTCCACTTACCAGCAGATAATGGAGTGGTTCCAGGAATCCTTTGACCGCGGCGGGTTTAGCTCCGGCTTAGCCAACTGGATGCGTATGCGCTTCCGGGCATATAGCCCGACCCCGCTGCCGGGAAGCGTGAGCGTGTTTACTGCCCCTGCAGGCTCGGTTTGGGCAGGCCAGGCCACTGCGCCTAATCCCAATCAGGGTTTATTTACTGCCCCGGTTTTACGCATTGATAATGACCCTAACAAAACTCCGGCCCGCGCCCCTTACAGCGACCCTGCCTGGCTGGCGAATTTAGCCAACCGTTTGAATCGCTATGAAATCCTTACTCCCGAAGAGCGTCAGGCAGTTGATACGGATTTAGTGCGCGCCCTGGCGCGCGGCGGGGCAGTGGTTTTTGGCGAAGCAGCCAGGCCCAAAGAGCAGGAGTATATTGAGGTAGAGCCGGAGGACAGCGGCCTCAGCGAGTTAAAAATTCTGCGCAACCGGGAATTTATTGAGCGGTATTATCAGGGGGAAAATAGGCGCGAGCGCTTGCAGCGGATTGCCCTTTTTAGCCATAACCAGGAATTAGCCCTGGCTGCCCAGCAGGCCCTGGCAGAATCCTTGAGCGATGTTGAGGTAAGGGAGCTATTGGTTGGCGGAGTCATCCAGTCAGGTCAGAATCTTGCGCCTTTAAGAGCGGAATTTATCCGCGAGGGCCTGGTCCGGAACTTAGTCGGTCGGCTGGAAGCCCGCTGGGAGATTTTAGACGGGGCAAAGGTTGATTTGAGAGCAAAGGCAAGGAGCGAGAAACAAAAATTCTTAGTCCTTTCTCCTGAAGGCCGCGACCGCAGCGAGTTACGGCGCAGCTTAGCGGAAATAGCACAGGACAGGGCGAGAATCGGGTATTTGGGCGCCGCGGCTAACTATCACAGCTTAGGCAATTTAGGCATAATGGCCTTATTCAGCCTGGACCACAGCTGGAGGAAGTTAGATAAAAACTCCGCCAGTTATAAATTCTGGGCCAGCAAAGCCGGCAACGGGCAAGCTACATTATTCTCTTTGCGCGATTTGTCGCTAAGGCATCCTTTAAGCGATTTGTGGCTTTGGCTAAAGGAAGCCAAACCACTGTCCTCTGACTTGCCGGGCTGGAAAGATTTTTCGCCTTTAGCGCGCTGGCAGCAATATAAGGAAGATAAAGAAACCAAAAAGGTTTCGTATTACTACGAACAAGGGTTTTTACCGC
>MHHD01000008.1:0-26007 GCA_001805895.1 Omnitrophica WOR_2 bacterium RIFCSPLOWO2_12_FULL_51_8
AAGGAGAGCGCCACGATCACGATACCCTGCCCACCGATAAACAGGGTCAGGTGCCGCCAGAAGTTATGCGTGTAAGACATGTGGTCTAAATCTTTTACCAGGGTCAATCCCGTAGTGGCAAAACCGGACATAGCGTCAAAGCAGGCATCGAGAAAACTCTGCCAGTGGCCGCTTAAGTATAGCGGTATTGCCCCCAGGAGCATCGCCGCCAGCCAGGAGAGGCTGACCACGATCATCCCCTGCATCCAGTTCAAGTCCTTCTCGGTATAACAGGCCTTGGTTAAGACCAGGCCAAAGAGCAGGGCCACTTCCATAGCGATGACAAAATCCAGGACCGGATTAATCTCGCCAAAGGCCAGGCCGGCTAATATCGGCACAAGCATAGTCAGGCTCAGGCCAAAAATAATCTTGCCTAAATAATACCCGATAATCTGAACGTCTTCGCGGCGAGGTTTCAGGATCATATTTTGGGGTAAAATATCAGGCAGGCAAGGTACGCCGCCAGCATGATGGCCAGCGCATAGAAAATTTCGCTGGCGATGCCCAATATAGCGTTGAACGTAAGTTTTATCCGCATCTTTAAAGTTGACCGGCCAGTAAATTCAAGAGCTGCGGCTCATTCCCGATGGTGGTCAGGGCAATCACATCGTCTCCGGGCAGAAGCACGGTACTGCCTTTGGGGACAATCACCTCTTCCCCCCGCACCAGCGAAACCAGCACCGCGTCCGCGGGAAGCTCGATATCCCTGACTTCCTTATTGATCACCGGGGAATCCTCCGGCAGGTCAAGGCGCACGATCGCCAGCTTGCCGCGCTTGAAGCTCATCAAGTTGACGAAGTCCGAGAAGGAAACCTCTTCTTCGATAATTTTGGCAATAATAGTGGTGGAGTCTACCGGCACATCGATGCCCAGCTCGGAAAAGGCATGCTCGTTATCGGGGTTGTTCACCCTGCCGACGGTGCGCCGCACATTGAACTTCTGTTTGGCCAGCTGGCAGATGATCAGGTTATCTTCGTCATCGCCGGTAACCGCGGCGACCACATCCGCGCGCTCAATCCCGGCCTCTTCCAGTATCCGCGGGTCACAGCCGTCGCCGCTGATCACTAAGGCCTCCAGCTCCCGGGCGATCTCTTCGCAGAGATTCCTTTCTTTGTCCACGATACTCACGGTATGCCTGCTGGACAAAAGCCTTTTGGCCAAAAAATAACCCACCTTCCCCGCGCCGACCAACAATATGCGCATCTTGCCGCCCCCCTGTTATAGCACCCTGCCAACTAAATAATGCTTCGTTATCTTCGCAGATTAGCGCAGATGAAAAGATACAAGATGATCATCTGTGTAATAAAAATTGTTATTTTGTAGACAAGGTATTATAGATTAAACTGCGCCCGGACCTTGGCCAGGCTTTCCACTTTTACTACCGCCATTAACACGTCTTTATCTCTGACCGTGGTCTTGGGCTCGGGGATGATTACCCCCTCCATCCTCCTGATCGCCGCCACCAAGAATTCTCCGGCCAGATTGATTTCTCCTACCGCCCTGCCTACAAGGGGCCCTTTGGCTTCAATCTCCAGCACCCCCAGCTCCTTAGTCTCGATTAAGTAGCTGGAAAAGCGGCTCTCAATGATCTTATCCCTGAGCATCGAGGCAAACAGCACCGTGCCGCTGATGATGTCTAAACCCAGGGCGGCGTAGATATGCGCCCGCTGCGGGTCGTAGACCCGGGCGATGACCTTGGAGACTTTAAAGATTTTTTTCGCCACCTGCGCCGAAATCAAATTGGTGTTGTCGCCGTTAGTCACTGCGCAGAAGGCATCCGCCTTCTCAATCCCCACCTGCCTTAACAGCCGCAGGTCAAACCCGTTGCCGACCGAGGTCAGGCCGTTAAAGGTGCCGCCTAACCGCTCAAAGGAACCCGGGCTCTTATCGATCACCACCACGTCATGGCCCTCGCTGGAGAGCAGCTTGGCTAATTCCGAACCCACCCTGCCGCATCCGACAATTATAATGTACATTGTGGCTCCTTAAAAAATACCGTTTGAATTTATTTCTTGGCTATTTCAACGAGCTTTTTAAATGCCGCGCTGTCTCTCACTGCCAAGTCTGCGAGGATTTTCCTGTCTAAGCCGACCTTGGCTTTTTTGAGGCCGTTCATAAAAACGCTGTAAGTGACCCCTGTCTCCCTGCAGGCGGCATTGATGCGGCTGATCCAGAGCCGGCGGAAGGCGCGCTTTTTATTGCGCCGGTCGCGATAAGCGTATTTGAGCGCGTGCATCAGTGCGCGGCGCGCCTGCTGGAACTGCTTGCTGCGGTCGCCCCAGAAACCCTTGGCTTTTTTTAATACCTTCTTCTTTCTCCTGCGCGTTGCGGCGCTGTGTTTGATTTTTGCCATTGTAACTCCTTATTTTAGGTTACTAAAGGTTACTATACAATAAGTAAAATTGCGGTTTTGTTACTAAGGGTTACTATTGGTTGCTAAAATGCCTGCCGGCATAAGGTAACTGTTAGTAACTAAGATACGTTATTTTAACTCGCTTTAGTAACCATTAGTAACTATTGGTAACCTTGATATTCACCCATACGGCAGCATCCGTTTGATATATTGCGCTGCCTTGCCTCCGGCTAAGGTATGCCGCCTTCTTAAAGCCCGCAGCCTCTCCGGCTGCTTAGAGGTATTTAAGTGGCTCTTGCCGCCCGGCGAATATTTCACCTTGCCTTTCTTGCTCAGCTTGAATCTTTTAGCGACTCCTTTTTTGGTTTTGAGTTTAGGCATCTTTACCCTTCATAGTTAATGAACACCGGCCAATCCTATATGGCCGGGTGTTATTTCGGCGCTACTACGAATGACATTATCCTGCCTTCCATCGACGGGCCGCGTTCCACCTGCCCGTCATTCTGGGTATCCAGGATAAATTTATCTAGAATTTTTCTCCCCAGGTCCTGGTGCTCCATCTGCCGGCCGCGGAAGAAAAGGTTGATTTTTACTTTGTCTTTTTTCTTTAAGAAGGATACCGCCTGTTTCAGCTTGGTTGCGTAGTCGTGGCTGTCGATATTGGGCTTCAGCCGGATTTCCTTGAGCCGGCTCTGCTTCTGGTGTTTCTTGGCCTCGCGCTCTTTTTTTTCCTGGTCGTATTTAAACTTGCTGAAGTCAATAATCCGGCAGACCGGCGGGCTGGCAGCGGGAGCGACCTCCACCAGGTCCAGTTCGCTCTGGCTGGCTAATTCCAGCGCCTGCTGGATGGGCACTACCCCCAATTGATTACCTTCCGAACCGATCAGCCTTACCTGCGGGACGCGAATCCTTTCATTAGTGCGGATAAACTTTTTTATGGCACACCTCCTCAATGAGCCCGCCATAGTTCTTTGGCGGGCGAATTGATCCCGCGAGTGCGCCAAAATTATCGTAGAGAATTTTGGCGCGGTTACGAGCGGGATAGATATTCCCCTAGCCCATAGGCTTTATTTCTTCCAAGATCTTTTTTACAAACTCCCCTGCTGCTATCGTGCCCAAATCGCCTTTTCCTTTTTTGCGCACAGAAACCGTTCCTTGTTTCTCCTCGCGCTCGCCCACCACTAAACAATAAGGAATTTTTTCCAACTCGGCGAGGCGGATTCTCTTATTTAAAGTTTCATTACGGCTATCCACCTCGGCCCGGATTAAATTATCCCGTAAAACCCCCTGAATATCCACTGCGTATTTTACGAAGGCATCTGCCACAGGGATCACCACTGCCTGCACCGGCGCCAGCCACAACGGCAGCTCACCGTTATAATGCTCCAATAGCGCCCCGATAAACCTTTCTAAGCTGCCGAGCAGTACCCGATGCAGCATAATTGGCTGCTGCTTACTGCCATCGGCAGCGATATAGGCCAGATCAAATCTTTTGGGCAGGGCAAAATCGCACTGGATCGTCGCGCACTGCCACGACCTTTTCAAGGCGTCCTTTAATTTGACGTCGATCTTTGGCCCGTAAAAGGCGCCTTCGCCGGCATTCACCGCATAAGCGAGGTTTTTTTCCTTGAGCGCATCCTCCAGCGCTGCGGTCGCACGCTGCCAGTCGTCCGCAGTGCCGATATATTTTTCCGGCCGGGTGCTTAATTCTATACCGACCTCCGTAAAACCAAACGCACGCATGACCTCAAAAACAAAATCTATAATCCCTTTTATCTCTTGGCCCAGCTGCTCAGGCAAACAAAAGATGTGCGCGTCATCCTGGGTAAAGCCGCGCACGCGCAGCAGGCCATGCAGCACCCCGGCCTTTTCATTCCGGTAGACCGTGCCCAGCTCAAAGAGCCGCAGCGGCAAATCCTTGTAACTTCTGGTCTGCGATCTGTAAATCAGGATGTGGCCCGGGCAGTTCATCGGCTTTAAAACGAATTCCTTGCCTTCGATATCCAAGGCGTACATATTCTCGCGGTAATATTCATAGTGGCCGCTCTTCTTCCAGAGCCCGGCCTGCATAAGATGCGGGGTAATCACCATCTGGTAGCCGCGTTTTAAGTGTTCCTCTTTCTCGTAATCCTCGATCAACGTGCGCAGCAACGCGCCCTTAGGGCGGTAAAACACCAGGCCCGCCCCCGCCTCTTCATGATAAATATCAAAGAACCCTAATTGCGGCCCCAGTTTCCGGTGGTCGCGCTTTTTTGCCTCTTCCAGATTTTTTAAATATTCCTCTAATTCTTTTTTGCCGGCAAAGGCCGTGCCGTAAATCCGCTGCAGCATGGGGTTAGTTTCTATCCCGTGCCAGTAGGCCCCGGCCACGGACAATAATTTAAAGGCCTTGATTTCTCCGGTAGAGCGGATATGCGGGCCGCGGCAAAGGTCCACAAAATCGCTGCCCGTTTTATAAATGGATACTCTCTCATCAGGAATTGCCTTGATTAAATCTATCTTGTAATCTTCGTTTAATTGCCGAAATAATTCCAGGGCCTCTTGCTTAGTTAATTCTTCCCGCACAAACGGCTTATCCGCCTGAATAATCTCGCGCATCTTCGCTTCTACCTTGGCCAGATCCTCGTCGGAAAATGGCTCCTTTTTGCCTGCACTGAGCGCAGCCGAAGTGTCGAAGTCATAATAAAATCCATCTTCGATAGAAGGGCCAATGCCCAGCTTGGCTTCAGACCATAAGCCCTTTACTGCTTCAGCCATCACATGCGCACAGGAATGTCGTAAGATATCTAAGTCCACTTTACTTTTCGGAGTCTCTCAACGGTTTTTTTCAGTCGGAAAGTATCTGCAGAAATATTTTTCCCTTTCATCTTATTAAGAGTCTACCACCATTTGCCAAGCAGCCCTAAACCGCGCACTAGAAGTTTGTCTCTGCCAGAATTTGATATCCCAGCTGCGATCGGCCTTTTCCAAAGGAACTATTCTTTCCCAAATTTTTCTCATCGTAGCCCTACCTCAGTCTGTCTGCTGAAAGGCGAAGCAGGACATTCTACCTTCAACTACCGCAATTCCTGCGAAGCCATACCTTAGTTTTTCTCGTTGAAAGGCGAAGCAGAATGGTGGGCCCAAGAGGACTTGAACCTCTGGCCTTTGCGATGTCAACGCAACGCTCTAACCAGCTGAGCTATGAGCCCACAATCCAAAAAGTTTTACCTAATGCTGCCGGCGCGCGGCATAGGCAAAAGGCAAAAAATACCTCCTCCAGGATGCGTCGCTGGAGCCAAACTGATTTGCGCCGGCAAAAAAATCCACCAGCGCCTCGCGCATCCGGGCAATCTCTTTGCGCCGGGCTAAGCCCCTTGTGCTGTCTAAAGTTAAATCCGTAAGTTCCAGCGCCCGCGCAAACGCCTGCCGGCTGTAATCAGAATCCTGCTTTGCCTTCCAGTTCAAAGCCCGCTCTACTTCGCTGCCAATGTTGGCCATCTGTTCCATAAACGGCATTTTGCCCCATCTTCCCGCGGCAAGCTCCTTATGCTGCTGGCTCATCCTTTAATCCGTCTGTTAATGACCTCAATGACCTTCTGGCGCACGCCTGCGTCATCCACGCCGCGGCTGCTATTGCCCTGAGAGGGACGCAGATTTATCAAGGAATCAAATTCTATATAGTCATCGCCTTGCTTTTCCGGATAAAGGTTAATCCCCCAAAGGCTTTTTTGTTTTGAGCCGTCTTCCAAAAGCAACGCTTCCAAATCAGAATGAAGCTCGGCATCAAGCGCAAGCAGGCCCCTCTCAACATCCACAACCGCTTTAACTAAGTTCCCAAACATATTCGCGGCCATCTGCTTAAGCTCGTCGTTGCTTATTATCTCAGTGATGATTTTCATAAGCTATAGAAAAAACGGCGCAGATACTGCCGCTAATTTCTTCTGTTTCCTGATTAATTTCCTGTTGATGACATATTTTAAATTTAAAGTAACAAAGTTTAGATAATCGCTCATTGACAACTGCTTTGCGGCAGGAGGCGCCCCTTGCATAATAGGCAATCTTAGCTTCTCTTCTTTTGGCATTTCAAGTCCTTTCCAATATTTTCCGGTAAAGTTCTTCTGTGCCGTACTGTAAACAAAGGGTTTTAAAGGCGCCTGTCTGGGCGTCCACTTTATTAACTCTGATCAATTCTATAATATCCGCCAGATCTTTATACTCGCGGATGCCAGGATTATACTTGATGGCATGCAACTTCAGTGCGATTAAATGATTAAGGCACGGCACGAGAAATTTTTGACCCGCGATATTAGCCTCTTTTGCCTCCTTAATAATTTTATCTAACGTCTCCCTATCCACAAACATGAAATCAATGTCCCAAAAAAATGGCTTTTCTGCCGACAGCCGGACAAATACCTCCTGCCCATAATCCTGCTTAAACCCCTCTTTTTCTAACCGGCTGGCTATTTTGTCAAAATCGTCTTTGGTGATTAAGAAATCTACATCTGCAGTCTGGCGTGTTACCTTATGGAAATTCACTGCAAAACCACCGATTAAAACATAAGGTATTTTTTCTTTGCCGCAGACAGCAGAAATTAGATGAAACACGCTTGGGTATTTCATTTTGCCAAATTATTTATCTCAACGCCCCCTGCCTCATTTTTAATCCCTTCCGCAAAATCCCAGGCCTTTAGGCCGAGGGGGCTCCACTTCATCGTTGTTTAATGTTGCGGTGATGATTTTCTAGAAGATCCATTTTCAGGGTTCGCGTCCACGACTACTCAAGGAAAAACTTACCTTACTTCTCTTCTGACGGTTCACCTAAAAATCTGGCGGCTTACTTCACCGCGTCTGGCGAAATGCGGACGGTTTTGCCGTTTTCCCATACCGCAAGCGGGCGGCCCGTCTTCTTATGCCGCTCCACAACTTGCCGCACCGCTTTTTTTAACGCCGCCTCTGCTTTATCCTGCAAAGACATCCGTTTTTTCATTGATGCCTCGCGCTTTTTTGAACCGCCTCAAATAATTCCTTGTTAACAATCTCTCTATGCCAGTTCTTTCTTTTCGCAATCAATATAGGCCTTGCCTTTGAATTATCAAACAACATCCAAGAATCAAGCAAGGGATCATATAGATCGAAGAAATTATTAATTCCGCGGGTAAAACGCCTGCGCACATCTTCAGCAGGAACATAATGCCCGCCTTCTACAACCCTGTCTTTAATACGCGCGATTGCGAGTCCGGGGCTGGGGATCCAAAGAAAGAATAGATGCAGCGCGTAGCCTTTCTTTTTGAACTCCTCTAGCAAGCTTACGTAGGATTTACCGGATAAAGTAGTTTCAAATGCAAAATCAACGCCCCGTTTCGCATATTCGTGTATTTGCTGCAATACGAGTTTGCCGGCTTTAATGGCGGCAGCGCGAGGCTCAAACGGAGCTAATCCTTGAGCGATCAGGTCGGCATTGACAAAATTCGGACAATTCACGTAATCAGGTAAAAACATCCTGGCAAACGTCGTCTTGCCCGATCCGTTAGGTCCCGCAATAATGTAAACTGCCTTGTTATTCATAAGCGCCTTTACCGCTCAAGGAACTTTACCAGATATAATCGTAGAACTCGCCTGAGCGTCAACAATGAGGGGTAGTCGTGGGGCAGGCTAACCCCCTACAACCCTTTGAGATACCGCTACTTATAAAAATTTATAAGAAACGCGGTGTGGGCTGGCAAATTTCTCTGGGCGAACCCATCAACCCTACCCTCCGCAAGAAAACGTGCCATTAAAAGCAAAGAATGATTATCCAGTAGTAGATGGGATAAATCCAAATATCTTTGTCTTATCCTTTATTACGATTTTCTTTACCACAGCAACAATTTTAGTCCCATCGTTCTCAAAATATTCCAATTTATCCCCTGAAGATACTGCTCCACCGCTCACCGTCCCTTCAAAAACAATGCCCCTGCCATGAATCCCAAAAATATCCTTTACCTCCATCCTGCTATTAATAGCATCCTACAGGGTTCGCGTCCACTACAACTCACGCCCAAAATAGCTATGGCTCTCGTCCGTCAACCTCGCCGGAGAAGGTCATAACCATTGATCGAGATGCGTAACACAATCAACAAACGGCGCTATCTCAACGCCTCGGTCATGCCACCGGCGATGTCCGAGATAAAGCAGACAAGTCTTTGCTTCCTTAAAATCCTCGCGGAATCGCCGTAAGGCGCCGAAATCATCGGGGCGGATCTTCTCAGCCATTTTGATTTCAAAAGCGCGCAAACCTCGTTCGCCATACAGCACAAAATCCACCTCATCCGCCGTGGCTGTCCGCCAGTAATGCAAGCGATACCCCAAATTTTTGTAGTCGTTGATAGCGCGCGCTTCCTGCAAAAAAAGGGTCTCGAGCGCCGCTCCGTGTATTTCTTCCGGGGCATCCAGTGACCCGCGCGGGCGGATAGCCTGAAATACTCCGGTGTCGAAGTAATAAAACTTGGGGTGCGTAATGAGTCTCCGTTTGACGCGCTTGGTAAAAACCGGCAGGCGGATGGCAATCAATAAATCCTCAAGAATGCTGAAATAGTCTTCGACGACTTTGGCCGACACGGCGCACTCGCGGGCCACGGCCGCCATATTGAGCAATCCGCCTTGGGAAAAGCTGGCGGCTTCCAGAAAACGGCTGAAGGCGCTGAGGTTACGGGCGAATCCTTCTTGTTGGACCTCTTCGCGCAGATAGGTGGCAGCGTAACTTTTCAGATAACCTTCTGGCTTGGCGCTCGTACAGGCCAGCGGCAGACCACCGTAACGAAGGGCGCGTTTGAGATCAAAGTCCTTGCCCAATTCCAACGCTGTCAGGGGATGCATATGATACGTCAACGCACGACCTGCCAGCAAGTTAACACCGCGGCGGCGTAACTTGCGCGCGCTTGATCCGGTCAGCGCGAATTGTAAGCGCCGCGACTCAATTAAACGGTGCGCTTCATTCAGCAATTCCGGCACGCGTTGGACCTCATCTAGAACTACCCAGCCCTTGTAATCCTGGGGAATTCTTTCTCCCAACCGTGTCGGTTCAGCCAGCAGCTCGCTATAGATCCGGTAATCCAGCAAATCAAAAAAGAGCGCTCTGGGAAATTGATCGTGCAGCCAGGCGGTCTTGCCTACTCCGCGGGGCCCGAACAGAAAGAAGCTCTGCCGCCTAGGGGGTTTGAGCAATCGTGCATACATAAGTCTTTTTTATCATAAAAAAATGACTTGTCAAGTAATTTTTACATAATCTATCAAAGGCATTCTTTTCTTCTATTGCCCCATTTTTAACAAACTACTGCATTAATTTTGACTGCTGTCAAATTTACTCGCAAGTAAATTTCCCTGTCCACGCAACGCCCCACGCCCTCTACTTGGCCACTCGTCAACAATGACGGGTAGTCGTGGACGAAAGTCGAACCCTGCAACCCATTGAGATACCGTTACTTATAAAAATTCATAAGAAACATGGTGTGGGCTGGCTAATCGCCCTAGACGAACCCATCTTCAATAAACCTACAAAAACCAAAGAACCGACAAACCCAGAGCCATACTGCGACTATGTTATTTAGCTTGACCTTTAATCTAGGTTAGAAATTTATTTATACAACCTCAACTCCATCTGACTACTCTCAATCTTTACTGCGTCACAACCATCCTTTAGTAAATCACGATAAAGCTCCTTTATGACATCCTTTTCAGTGCCTTCGTCAACGAACCTCAACGCAGAAGCAGCAAGATATGTCCTGTCTTTCTCAAACGCAATCCACTTGCGGTCAAGGACCTCGGCAGCCTCGCCAGACGTATTAGAACCAGCAAAAAAATCCAGCACCAAATCCCCAGGGGCAGTCAAAAACTTAATGAAAAACTCAGGAAGCTGCCTTGGAAACCTTGCAGGATGAGGATCGGCACCGACAAGCTTGCAAAAACGCAAATACTTAGAATTGCTCTCCGAATTGGAAATCTGCAAAAGATTAGAAGGAATAGCACCCCCATTCCCGTTAGGAATCCCAAAACTCTTAGAAATATTATGCCCAGAAGGACGCTCCTTCGGTGTATAAAACTTCTCGCTATTCTTCAACAACTCCTTCATGCGCTCAGAATACGGAACCAACACCCTCGAAACATCGGCATTAGGAAACTCCGACTTAGAAAACCACCAGACAGTATTCACCGAATCCTTAGCCCTAATCTTCCTCTTATTCACCCACTCAATCGGCGATGGCAGCTTAGACGGGTTATGCCAAAAAAACTCCTCAGCCAAGAAAAAGCCAAGCTCGTCACAAAAACGCACAAGTACCCTGAAATTATAAAGTGACCTAGTCGGCCTGCCCTTCTCGTAAGCACCACCCAAATCCAAAACAAAACTCCCATCTTCCCTCAACACCCTAAAGACTTTCCTGCCAAAAGCCATCAACCAATCAACATAATCCTCCTGAGACTCATTCCCATACTCCTTCTTGCGCTGCAAGGCAAAGGGCGGGGAAGTTACCACCAGATTAACGCTGTCCGCAGCAAGGCAATCAAGAAGCTCCAGCGAATCACCCACAAACGCCCTGCCATGCTTCGTCTTATATACTGGAACAGGCAAATTACTCATGACAAAAAAATCCTCTCCTCTAACCAAGCCGGGCTCAATATATTTCGAGGTTGCCGACCCAACTCGAAAGAATCTTCCACAAAACAGTCACGGCAAAATAAACCTCTTTATCCTTATCCTTCAAGTCTTCAATCTCGGCGACAAGCTTCTCCTGCTTCTGCGTGCCAACAACCCAGGCAACCCACTTCCTCGCCCCATCATCAGCCATGACAGAAAGTAAATCCTTGACAGAGAAATTTCCGCTCTTGCTTAAAGCCCATGAAATACCGGCTCTCACATCCTCGCTCCCCTTCGGAAAATACTTGATGATTTCCTTGCCGAACAAGCCGGAAAGCCTAAACAAAGCACGGGCAGACTCAGACCGCACACCCAAATCAATATCATCAAAGACAGAAACCAAGGCGTCAAGCGCAACCTTGTTCTTAAGCTCGCCCAAAGCCCAGGCAGCACCAGCCCTGATCTCTGAATGCTGAGCCTTATCAAGCAAGACTTCGATTAGAAGTCTGCATGAGACATCGCTACAAATTTCTCCAAGAATAATCACACACTCCAAACGATTCTCCAAATATTCATCAGCCAAAACAGACTTAAAGAAATCTACGCTGTCACTAAAGCCCATCTTCAAAAGGCTAGCCGCAGCCTCCAAACGGATATATATGTGGTCTCTTGCGTCGCCAGTCTTCTTGACCAGGGCTCCATGAATATCCGCCCCCTTAAAAAACGACAACGCTTTTGCTGCGCCGTAGCGATCACTCAAAGAAGCGCTCCTAATCATCCTAACGTAATCCCTGGCTTCCATGCCCTTACCACAGTCAAAACTCGTCGAAACAGGAACGACGCTTGCCAAAATCTGATCTTCAACAAAAACGTCCCCAGCCTTCACAAGAGGCTTAAGTCTGATACCCTTCTTCTCCAAGGCAAGACTGATAAGCCTGCCATCACCTCTACGCTTTAATTTAAGCCGTTCCTTGCCAACCTCCACGACTTCGCCTGCGCAACTGGCAACTGCGCTAGGCCAGGTAATCCTTGCCTCAAAGCCCTCCTCAGTGCCCTTCGGTTTCTCCCAAAAAACCTTCTTGTCAACAACAGCAGCCCTCAAAGGCTTAGCCGACACATACTGAACAAACCCGGAAGCAGCCCAATCAACAGGCTCAGTCCCAATCTTGCTACACTTCACAAAAGCAACCATGTCGCCATCATCCAAACCAAAATCCCATCCTCGCTCAGGACTGACAACGCTATGCGACATCGTCACAAGCAGCTTAGTCTTAGCCCTCGACTCAACCCTCCTGCCACAGCCAACGCATAAGACATCAGGAACTCGCACCCTCTTAATTTTGATTTCCTTCCAAATCTTAAAGCTCATACTGCCACGTTCAAGCTCAACAGGACGATGCCCAAGCCGCTTCAAATCCTCAAAAACCCTCCTCGTGCCAGTAGCGCCAATAGAAATCTTTTCTAAAAAACTCACATCCGTCTTAAAAGCCATAACAAAAAAATCCTTTCTCTAAAAAGAAACGATGACCTTTTCAAAAAGTTTTCGTACTCAAGTTTTTATTTACACTCATAAGCATCTCTTTTCCAGCTCAGGGTTCGCGTCCACAATTACTGTGCGCAAAATTGCTTTTGCTTCTCGACGGATGGTTCACCTAAAAATCTGGCGGGTAGTCGTGGACGGTAGGCGAACCCTACAACCCCTTGAAATACCGTTACTTATAAAAATTTATAAGAAACGCGGTATGGGTTGGCTCATCGCCCTAGACGAACCCATCTTCAATAAACCTGAAAAACCTAAAGAACCAAAACAGTTAGAGCCTAACTATAATTATGCCATCTAACAGCATTTTGCCTTAAAAAAGTTCCTTAGAATTAACGTTATAATTGATCATCAGCCAAGAATCGCCATACTTCTTCAAAACAAAAGAATCTGTAGATTCGCCTTTTTCATGGATTACCGTATACTGAACGCTAAAATATACTCCATCTGGGGCATAGTTAAGTCGCCAAGCGCCCTTCTTCCGCTCCTTAGCAATACCTAATTTCCCCCAAACGCCGTTCATTATCTTATCAAAACTTTCGCGGGGGCCACTCTTTTTGAATTTTTCATCAGCCATCGAATCAAACATGTAGCCAAAATCTTGTTTATTGTAATGGTCATAGAAGCTTGCAATGAATTTTTCAACAGATGGCGTGAATTTACTGGCATTTAAAAAGGCGAAGCCACCAAAAACAACAAATAAAATTATTATTACCAAAAACGTAATTCCTAGACCAATAAAGAATTTCTTCATTCTTGCACCTCCTCTATTTATTCCGCAGATCGTTTACTATTTGGTAAACTTTTTCTGCATCTTTAATATCGTAAAAGGTCGGAACATCCTTCCCATAGAATGACGCAAAAAAATCCATACCGGTATTTTCATACATGCCCACCATAAATGAAGGGTTGCCAAATTTAACGGCACCTATTCCATTCGATCGAACGCTCTTGTTAATACACGGCAAAGTATTAATGTATGCCGCTTGGATGTTTTCACCAAATAAGCTGGTCACAATTAATACTCGCTTATCAGTTACGGCATACCATGTTCTTTGCTTCTTCCACTTTTTATAAAAAAATCTCCCAAAGATAGAATACAGGCCAATTAATACAAATGGGATACCAAATAACGCAAAAAATATTGGCGCGCCTTGCCCTGCCTTGTCCTTCATAAAAAGGACAGAGGACTCCCAAAATATGGCGAACCCTCCCCACAATAAACTAAAAGGCACAAGAAAAACGTCAGACGCAGAAAACAGGATATTTGCTTCCGGCTGGCCTTTCCATAAAATTGATTCATCTTTTAGCAATTGCTTTTGCAGAACATCCATATAATTAACCCTTTCTCTAGGGTTCGCGTCCACGACAACCTAAGCAAAAAACGCAAGCGGCTGTCGTCGGACGGTTCACCTCAAAAACTGGCGGGTTATTAGGGATTCGAACCCTCTCGCCTGCGCCAAAGATCTTTTCAAATGCCGGGGGAGGGATTTGAACCCTCACACTCTTACGAGCGGCGGATTTTAAGTCCGCATTGTCTGCCAGTTCCAACACCCCGGCAAAAATACTAATATTTTACTGTTAAAAGCCTATCCAGATCGCCGGCGATACGTGGATTTTGGGCCTCGGCAGATATCTCCTGGGCCCAGTTTTTAAGATACCCTATATCCAGTCGCCCTTTATGCCGCATAATTATTTTTTCCGCATCCGCCAGATCCTGAGGCCTGCCCGGAATTATCTTTAAGAGCACCATATCCTCCGGCGTGGGAAAAAATGCATTGGTATTATAAAGCCTGAAGGTTTTTTTTCTTTTAAATGCCTGGCGCTCCAGTTCAATGGAGGCAATAATAAAATCAACGTGGAATGCCCCATATTGTATCTGGAATGTACCTGTGGCCAGGGCCTTCTGCCGGCACTCTTGAGCATTAAATCTAAACCCAGCTTTTTTTGCCTTACTTAAAAAAACGGGTATTTGCTCTGCTTCTAACAGTATATCGATATCTACATCTCCCGTAGCCCTTGGTTCTCCTAAAAGCCCTACCGCGATTCCTCCGATAACTATATATTCGTATCTTTCTTTATTTAAAAAACCCGCTACCTTTTTATAAACATCTTCCACTAAGATTTTCATGCCTTTTTCTGCAGGAGCATCTTCAGGCAAACAGGGTTATCTTCAAAAAAATTCTTCCGTAATTCCCAGATAAGCGCGGACGAAAGCAGGCGCTCTTCGATTGCTATGGCTTCTTTCATAGACAAATTCTTCAGCCGCCGCCTCTTCTCCTGCTCCCAAGGCTTAAATTTATTTTTGTCGAACAGCTTCTTATTATTTAGCTTGCTCATTTCAGCCATTCCATCACCTGTCCGACATTATCATGCAAGATACTTTACGTACGGTTTTTCACCCGCTTGAATTGCCTTTAGCCTTCTCTCATTAAAACAATACTCTGTCCACTGCGAGAAGCCGCAGGCGCCGAAGCCCTTCGATTACGCTCAGGGCCTCGGCACTTAGTGCCTCGCAATGACGATAGAATTATGCACACTGCTCAAATAATTAGCGCGAAACCGAGAAATTATTGCTGTAAAATAGCAACGCAGTCAGCAAGACTTACATACTTAATAATGTTGCGGCCGGCCTTCCTGGAATATGGCTGCTTGATGTCATGCGAGACTACCAGCACACTCGCCCGAGGATAATGATTAAGGAATATCTCGATATTCTTGCTATCCGCGCGGCCTGCAGCCCATTTGCACTCAACGGCAATAGGCTGCCTGCCCCGCGGCTTTAAAATAAAATCCATCTCGTGGCCGTGTTTATCGCGCCAGTAGTGGATATCTCTAGTCTGTAACTGCCCTTGAATCTCGTTCAAAACAAAATGCTCCCACAATGTCCCCATGTCTTCTTGGCGTAACCGATCCCAGCCCCGGTAGTAACAAAAAAAACCGGTATCAAAGGTATAGACCTTGGGAGCCGCGATAATTTCCGCAGCCTGATGGGTATGAAACGGCCTGACCACATGCATCACATAGGTCGCCTCTAACACGTTTAAATAATTGGTGACGGTAGTCCGGCTCACTTCGCAGGGCGAGGCAAAGGAAGACGCTTCAAACATCCCTCCGCTTTGCACCATCAAAAGCTCAAAAAACTTCTGGAAGGAATGCCGCCGCTCCAGACGGAAAAGCTCCTGAATATCTTTGGCCCAATATGAATCCGCCCACTCCTGAAATTCTTTTTCAGGAAAATGCTTTGCCATGAATAAAGCGGGTAGCCCCCCCCTTAAAAACCGATGTCTGATATCCTGATGGCCAAAGTCTTTCAGGTCTTCTGTCAGCATCGGGCATAACCATAACTCCCGCTTGCGATCGGTCAACGTATCCCTGAATTTTGAGGAAACCCCCAATGTGGAAGAGCCCGTAGCCGCAATCTGAATATCCGGATAATGATCGGCTGCTATTTTAAGAAGCTCGGAGGGATTATCCAGCCGGTGTATTTCATCAAGAATAATCCGCTGCTTCCTAAAACCATCAAGAAATCCTTCCGGGCTTGCCATCATTTGGCGCACGCGCGGCAGTTCGCAGTCAAAATAAACCGCGTCCTTAATAGCTTTACTGAGAAACGTCTTGCCCGCCCGCCGGACGCCGGAAATCCATATAATGGATTTCTCTTGCCATAATTGCTCAATCTTGTTTAACCAAAAATGCCTGATGTACATAGCCAGAGCATACCATGCAATTTTTCTAAATGCAAGTATAATTGCGTTTAGTAAACCCAAACGCCATTAAAGAGGCGACGAGCGGAATCGAACCGCTGAATAGCTCTTTTGCAGAGAGCTGCCTTACCGCTTGGCTACGTCGCCATATCAGAGAACCTTTTTTACCTCTTTAATAATCGTCTCAACTTCCGCCAGACAGCCGATGCCTTCCTTGCCGCAGGCAAGCTTACCTTTTCTCGGCTCCACAAATTTATATCCCAATTCTTTAAGTTCCTTGATATTGCCCTGCGTGATTTTATTTAGGTACATCTGCTCATTCATCGCCGGACAGAAGAGCACTGGCGCCCGGGTGGCGCAGATGACGCAGGTCAATAAGTCATCGCAGATGCCGGCAGCGGCCTTGGCGATGATATTCGCGGTAGCCGGGGCCACCAGCACTAACCCCGCCTTTTCTGCCAGCGCAACATGCTCTATCTCCCAGGCCTCGGGTTCGCTAAACAACCCGCGAAAAACCTTGTTCCCGGAAAGACTCTGGAAGACCACCGGCTTAATCAGCTCTTCTGCCTCCCGGGTCATCACCACGTTGACCCGGAAATCCTCCTTGCGCAGCCGGCGCACAATCTCGCAAGCCTTGTAAATCGCGATGCTGGCAGTAACTCCCAGAATAACCTCCCTGCCCCTCTTCCTTTGCATAATATTTTATTCCAGCTCTGCTAACTGCGGGTATCAGGATATTAGGCAATCAGGATTTGGGTATCGGGATATTAGGTTATTCGGATTTTGTTTTTATCCCTGATATCCCATTCCCCATAATTACCCTTTCCTGATTTCCCGATAACCTAATACAAGCGCATTAAATATTCTTACATTATATAACAGCGAATATACACAGATTGGCACAGATGAAAAGATGCAAGATGATCACAGATAACGTCAAACAATATCTGTGCTCATTTGTATCTTCTCATCTGCGATCATCTGTGCAACAGGGTATGTAAATTTATTTATTTCGTTTAATATCCGCCTTTAACCTGCAACATAATTATTTGAGCAGTATGCATAATCGGGTTTCGTTTATCGGTTAGCGGTTGCGGCTACGTATCGTCTATCGTAAATCGTCTAAAAGGGTTTTCGTTTAAGAAGACGACACACGAAACCGAAAACGATTTACGATACATAGCCGAAGCCGAAACCGAAACCGTTTAAGACGATAGACGAAATTTGAATTATACGCACCCCTCAATTATTCAATCTTTCGCCTTGCTCCTGACATACCGCACCTTGCCTGCGGCAATCTCGTACAGGGCGACAGTAGAGGGCTTGACCGACTGGCTCATTTCCACCAGCTTAGGCTGGCCCTCGGCAATTTCCAAGGCCCTCTTAGAGGCCAAGATGACTAATTTATAGATCGAACTCCCGCTCTGATCCAATAGCTTTTCCCGCGCAACGTATCCCATTTGCCTCCTCGCTGGTATAATGTCCCGTCAACTAAATCATGCCTTGATAATTATACACAGATTCACACAGATACGGCTGCCGGGCAACTGATTTTTTTGGATACACACAGATACATAATATCTGCGTGTATCTTTCTTTTATCTGTGTCTATCTTTTTTTATATCTGTGTGCATCTGTGCTGAGATAAGGCATTTAACATAATGCCCCGCAGCTCCTTTACTGCCTGATGCAAATTCTTATTTACCACGGTAAAGTCATACTCCCGGGAGGCGCGCAGCTCTGCCCGGGCAAGCTCTAACCTCCTGGAGACTTCTTCTTTCTTGGTCCGATGGCAGCGCTGGGCTATCCGCCGGCGCAGCGTCTCAAGCGACGGCGGGACAATAAATATAGTGGCGGTGTTGCGCGGATAGAGCCTTTTTATCTTCCTGGCCCCGGCCAAATCTAAGCAGAGGACGATATTCCCGCCTTTTTTAATCTGGCCCTCGACAAAATCCCGGGGCGTGGCGTAATAATATCCCAAAAAATTGGTCCATTCAAGAATTTTCTTTGCTTTTAACGCGCGCCGAAAATCATCCCGCGCAAGAAAAACGTAGTCCCGGCCCTGCCTCTCTCCTGATCTCTTGGGCCGGGTGGTGAAGGAAATGGATTTGCGCAGCAGGCGCCTTAGGCCCGCTTCCTTGAGCAGCCTCTCCAAGAGCGTAGTCTTCCCGGAGCCCGAAGGGCCGGAGATTACAAAGATCATTCCTTTTGGTTCTGCCTTGGCTCTCACTCTATATTCTGCGCCTGCTCGCGGATTTTTTCGATCTGGCTTTTCATCTGCACTACACGGGAAGAGATCGCCACGTCAAAGGACTTCGCGCCCAGGGTATTGGCCTCGCGCTGCATCTCCTGGGCGATAAAATCCAATTCCTTGCCCATCGGGCCTTTTCTGCTCAATTTATTTTTAAAGTTCCGGATGTGGAAGGCCAGCCGTTCGATTTCCTCCGAGATATCCGAATTCTTCAGGAAACTGGAACGTTCCTCGTTAGTATTTAACGACTTGAGTTTTTCTCTAATCGCCTTCTGAAAGCGCGCCTTGATGATCTCCAGATGGCCATTCAGGCCCTCCGCCCTCTTTTTCAGACAACCGTAAAGCGCCCGCCCTTCTTTATGCCGGGTGTTCTCCAGCTCTTCCAGCGCCTTTGAGAGGGCGGATTTAAGTTTTGGCCAAAGAGCCTCCCGGGGCATACGGCTTGCCTGCGATGAGAGGACCCCGGGTAGGTGCACCAGGGTGTTCAAGTCTACGTCTGCCCGGAGCCGGCACTGCCTGCTGACCTGCCGCAGTACGGCTAAATAATCCTTTAACAGCGCTTTATTGATAAAGACGCCGGGGTTCCTGCCGCCAATAAAGTTGATCGCGCAAGTGACCCTGCCGCGTTTGATCTTGGTTTCGATTTCTTTTTTCAGCTTGTCCTCCAGAGACAATAGCCCCTCCGGCAGGTGGAATACCGCTTCAAAAAATTTATGGTTGGAACTGCGCAGTTCCACGCTTACCTTGCCAAAAGGCGCAATCTCAATTTCTTTTGAGCCGAAACCGGTCATACTATTCATCCGCGCATCCCTTTCGTTTCTTTAAGCCCAAACCGCTCTTTTAAAATCTCTCTCGCTGACTTCTTTCTTGGGATATAATTCCACGATGATCTCCTCGGGCGCAAACCACAGTTTGATCTCGCGCTCCGCCTCTAATTCATTGGAAGAGACGTGGATCACGTTTTCATAGACGCCCGAGGTAGTGATCCTGCCGTAAGAGCCGCGGATGGAAGTCGGTTCCGCCTCTTCCGGGTTCGTGGCCCCGGCCAGTTCCCGGCATTTTTTGATCGCCTCTTTGCCCCAGTACACCAGGGCCATCACCTTGCGCCGGTCATGCAGCTCGCCGCGGAGATACCTGATGATTTCTTCGAAAAACGGCTTGTCCTTAAGATGTTTGTAATGTTCCTCGGCCAGCCCCCGGGACACGCGCGCCATTTTGGCGGCGACGATCTCCAGTTTGGTTTCCGACAAACGGGTCAGGATGTTGCCGGTTAAAGATTTTTTCAAGCCGTCGGGCTTAATCAAAATCAAGGCCGCCTGGTTCATCCCGCACCTTCTCTCTTGTTCATCATTACTGCGCCCCCCCTCTGATCCGCTGCGCGATCCGCTCCAGATCTTCCGGCGAGTAAAATTCAATCAAGATGTGCCCGCGTTTTTTCCTTTTGCTGATCCTGACTTTGGTTGCCAGGAGATGCTGTAATTCTTCTTCCAAAGCCGCCAGGTAAGGCTCGCGGTTGGAAGCGCCGATGCGGCGATTAGGCAGCCTCGGCCGGTGCATTTTAATCAAACCCTCCAACTCTTGCACCGAGAGGCCCCTGGCAATCACTTCCTGGGCTAACCGGCGCTGCTGGTTGGCGTCATCTAATTCCAGCAGGGTCCGGCCATGGGCAAAAGAAATCCTGCCCCGCTTCATCTCTGCCTGGATCTCCTGCGGCAATTTCAACAGGCGCAAGGTATTGGTCACCGAGACTCGGGCCTTGCCAATCACATTACTGATCTTTTCCTGGGTAACCTGGAATTTTTCGATCAGGTATTGGTAGGCATGCGCCTCTTCAATGGGATTCAGGCCCTGGCGCTGGATGTTCTCGATGAGCGCCATTTCCAAGGAATCGCGGTCTTCGACATCCTTGACGATAATCGGCACTTCTTTTAATTGCAGGATCGCTGCTGCCCTTAACCGGCGTTCGCCGGCAATCAGTTCGTAACCTTCGCCTTTGCGGCGCACTAACAGCGGCTGGATTACCCCCTTTTCCCTGATCGACTGCGCCAGCTCTTCGATATTCTGGGAATCAAAGTCCTCGCGCGGCTGAAAAGGATTGGGTTTGATTTGTCCAGTCTGGACATAAACAATCTCATCTTTGTGGAGGGACTCTCTTTCTGGGATTAAGGCGCTGAGGCCTTTTCCCAAAGCTCTTCTTTCCATTAGGCTACTCCTTCATAGCAAATGAACACCGGCCAATTTCCCACAAGGGAACACTTGCGCAATTCCGCATAAGCGCAAGGTGCCATATGGCCGGGTGTTAACATGTAGCTTGACTATGGGGGTGAATACCGAGCAATTCCCGGCTCAACTCTTCGTATTTCTGCGCGCCGCTGGAATCCTTATCATAGAGCGCCACTGGCTTGCCAAAGCTGGGCGCCTCAGTCAAACGGATACTGCGGGGAATAATCGTTTCAAAAACCTTTTCTTTAAAATAATTCTTTACCTCCTGGATTACTTCCTTAGTCAGATTAGTGCGGTAATCTGCCATGGTCAGCAAAACTCCTTCAATGGCCAACTCCGGATTGAGATTATCCTTCACAAGTCTAATAGTATTAACGAGTTGCGTTACTCCTTCTAAGGCATAATATTCGCACTGTACTGGGATAAGCACCGAATCCGCAGCGCATAACGCATTGATAGTCAATAAACCTAAAGACGGTGGTGAATCAATAATAATGAAATCAAAGCTCTGCTTCTGGCTTTGCAACGCCCTTTTCAGGCGGTATTCGCGGCCCAAAACACTTACCAATTCTACTTCTGCGCCGGTTAAATCCAAATTAGAAGGGGCGAGTAAAAGATTAGGGATGAGGGATGACTGGAAAATTTCTTTTATATCTAATTCTTCCAGCAAGACATGATAAGTGCTTTTTTGGATGCTGTGCCGGTCAATGCCAATGCCGCTGGTAGCATTGGCCTGAGGGTCTAAATCAATTAATAAAATTTGCTTGCGGGCTAAAGCCAGGTAGGCGGCTAAATTAATCGCGGAGGTTGTCTTGCCGGTACCGCCCTTCTGGTTACAGACCGCGATTATTTTACCCATTACGAGAGATATAGTTAACGAGTTCCCTGAGGAACAAGGCTCTACTCATTCTACAGAATGTCATCGCAGAATTTCATTTTGTCTTTATTATCTAATAATTTTGGCGCTTGTCAAGCGCTTTCTTTAGCCTCAATCAGACTTACTCTCACTTTAGCTGGCTTTGCCCCAGGCATGCCAAAAAGCCCCTTTTTCTCCTCAGAGAGCACTTCAATCTTAACTTTATGGCGCGGCAATTTTAATTCTCGAAGCGCTTTTTTTACTGCTTCCGCAACTGTCATCCCCTCTATCTCTATACTATATTTATTGCCGGCCATTTTTCATATTCCACGATTAACCCGTAATTGATAAACCAGGGTAAGCGCGCTATTAATAAACCAATATAACACCAATCCGGATGGCATGCGATAGAAAATAAAACCGAATAATAATGGCATCAGGATCAACATCATTTTTTGCTGTTCGGCAGCCGCACCTACGTTGTTTTTAGTCAAAGAAATTTTTTGCTGGATAAACATCCCGATAGCCATTAAAATCGGCAAAATATTCACTTCGTTATTTAACACAGGCAGAGAAAAAGGCATGGTGAATAAACGGTCCGGCGCAGATAAATCTTTGATCCAAAGGAAATGCGCGCCTTTTAAGGCCACTGAGCGCATCAGCGCCTGGTATAGAGCGAAAAATATGGGCATCTGTAAAATCAAAGGCAAACAGCCGCCCAGTGGATTTACTTTATGCTCCCGATAGAGATCCATAATTTCCCGGTTAAGTTTTTGCGGATTGTCTTTATAGGCATTACGCAATGCCTCCACTTTTGGCTGTAAAATTTGCATTTCTTTCATCGAACGCATTTGTTTTAAGGTAAGTGGATAGAGGATAAGATAAACTGCAAAACTTAATAATACAATCGACCAGCCCCAATTATGCACCAACGCATAGAAAAATCTTAAAAGTTGCAGGAGCAATTGGGCAATAAAGTCAAAGGTACCGTAATGAATCACTGAAGCCCATTGTTTTTTTACTGCTTCAATTGGCTGTAACTCTTGAGGTCCCAAATAAATATAAAATTTTTCACTGATACTGGCGCCTGCCGGCAAAATAATTGCTTTGCCGGCAAAACCTGCCTCGGATGTATAGTTATTGATTTTCTTTACAAAAACATCGCGCGGCCCGGCAGCAGATTCCAGAATTGCGCAAAAGTATTTGTCCCTTACCGCTAAAAATTTAGCGTCGCTGAAAGAGGCATCTTTCAGTGGATTGAGATGGACAGTCTGATCCTGTTTGCCCACTGCTACGTCTTGATAACGCGCATCCGCATTCTTGGCATCCGAAGTCAAGGCAGCTAAAATTACCGGCATATTCAAAATTTCAGATTGGACATTTTCAGATTGGACATTTACTTCTAACTCAATGATATATTTGTCGTTATGGAATGTAAAATGTTTTTTAATCTTTTTAGTTGCGTCTCTTGCTTCAAAAGTAATGCTGTTTTCCGTACTGCCTGTTTTTTTAAAAGTCAGGTTTTTGTCTGCTAATAAAAACCCGGATTTTAAACTATAGACAGCATTCTGGTACTTGAGGAATGCGACTTCTTGAATCGCCGCCCATGGCTCAATAAAGGTAATTGCATATTTTTGATTCTGAAATTTAGAAAAGGCGTGTGGGGGCGGGGCAGCGCCATCTTCCTTCTGCGTGATCGGAAGAGTGATGGGCTTCGATGCAACTCCTTTGTTTTCAAGATGATATGCCTTAGAAGCAAAAGTTGACCAAGTTAGCAAAATTAAGAATGATAGCGCGATGGCTAAAATCAGTCGTTTTTCCATTTTGTTTCAGGTTAACGGATCGTATGCGGGTTTTTTACATAAGGGGTGGCAGCGATATATTCTTTGGCTGGCTTTTAAGCTGCCCAGCCAAAAACCATACTTTAAGATCGCCTGCTGCGCGTACTCTGAGCAACTCGGGCTGAAACGGCAGGAGGGTGGCAGCAATCCCCGGATGAAAAGCTGATAAATCCCTAAGGCGCTGAGAGCTAGTTTACCCAGCATCAGATACTCAGGCGTTTACGCCCTTTGCGCCGGCGGCGCGCTAACAAACGACGACCAGCCCTTGAGGCCATTTTTTTGCGAAACCCGTGCCGGCGCTTTCCGACGATATTAGTTGGCGTTTTGAGGTTCTTTTTCATGGCATAAAATTATAACAGAAAGCGGACTGAAGTCAAGGAATTGTTACGCTTCTTTTGTTGCGCTTCTTTTTTTGTTGACGCCACTGAATATTGTTGTATAATATGGAGGCTTTGTTGTTTTAACTCCGCTATAATTTTTACCGCGTTTTTGTTTTCCACAGAGTTATGCAAGTTGTGGATAAGCTGTGAATTGCGGCCCGCAAGATAATCTTTATGGTTGATACCGTCAAAATTTGGCAGCTGGCGCAGGAACAATTGAAGGCGCGCCTGGGCGCGGCAATCTTCGATCCCTGGATCCTGCCGCTGAAACCCAAGGCAACGGAAAATGGCGGCTTGACTCTGGAAGCGCCGGATAGTTTTTTCCGCGACTGGGTGGAACAATATTACCGGCCCGTCTTGCAAGAGACGGTTGACTCCTTAAGCCCCCAGCAAAAATTGCCGCTCAGGCTTGAGGTGGCTTGTGCCGGAGGGCAGGGAACGGCCCCCGCCGCGAAGATAGAGGCGCGCCCACCCGCGCCATACCCCGGCAACCTTAATCCTCGTTATACCTTTGAAAATTTTGTCATTGGCCCTTCCAACCGCCATGCCCACGCTTATTCCCTGGCCGTGGCCAATGCGCCGGCCAAGGCCTATAACCCTTTATTTATTTACGGCGGAGTGGGCTTGGGTAAGACCCACCTCATCCAGGCCATCTGCCATCAGATCAAAAACGATACCGGCAAAAATTTAAAGAATTGCTATATCTCCTCTGAGCGCTTCACCAACGAACTGATCGACGCCATCCAGCGGCACTCTACTTCGAGCTTCCGCGGCAAATACCGCAATGCGGACGTCCTAGTGATAGACGATATCCATTTTATCGCCGGCAAAGAGTCCACGCAGGAAGAATTTTTTCACACCTTTAATACCCTTTACGACGCGCACAAACAAATTATTTTTTCTTCTGACCGCCCCCCTAAAGAAATCGCGAATTTACAGGACAGGCTCGTATCTCGTTTTGGCTGGGGGCTGACCTGCGATATTCAGCCGCCTGATTTAGAAACCCGGGTAGCTATCTTGAAAAAGAAAATAGAGCGGGAGCCGGTATCTGTTCCGGATGAGGTTATCTTTTTTATCGCGCAGCTGATCAAAACCAATATCCGCGAGTTAGAGGGGGCGCTGATTCGCACTATCGCCTATTCCTTGTTAGAGGAAAAGCCCATTTCTTTAGACCTCGCCAAAGAAGTGTTAAAAGACTTATTAAAAGAGACTAAGAAGCTTATCACTGTGGATTTCATCCAGCGCTGCGTGACCGAAGAATTCGGGCTTTCGCTGCAAGACCTGAAAACCCGGCGCCGCAACAAAACAATCGTTTTACCCCGGCAGATTGCTATGTATCTTAGCCGGGAGTTAACGGATTTGTCGTTTCCGGAAATCGGTAATTTTTTTGGCGGGAAAGACCATACCACGGTTTTACACTCTTATAATAAGATTAAAGTTGAAATAAATAACAATGAGGCGCTTAAAGATAGGGTGGAAAGGGTTATCCAGGTAATTAAACAGTAATTGCATAAGATATCCACTCAAACTTTTTCAGCTAATTATTTGAAAAATTTATAGTTAGCCGTTTTTCCACAAATATAAAATCCCTTACGACGATTACGATTTTAATATTTTATAATATAAATAAAAGGAGCGGCCAATGAAATTAATTGTTAAAAAAGATGTGTTCTTAGAAGGTATTCAAGCAGTGCAAAATGTTATTGATGTAAGATCTGCCCTGCCAATACTTTCTCATATTTTATTGGAAACCCAGCAAGATAAAATTAAAATGATCGCCACGAATTTGGATATCGGGATAAGTTGTGTAGTGCCTGTGGATATTCAGGAGGGAGGGGCGATTACTGTACCCGCAAAAAGATTCAGCGATATAATCAAGGAATTACCCGATAATGAAATTACAATCACCACCAAAAAAAACAACCTAGTGGTTATAGAAACCCCGGCCTGCCAATTTAAAATTATGGGGCTGCCGCGCGAAGAATTCCCCAAACTCCCCGAATTTAAAGACAGTGAAGTGATTAAACTGGAACAAACGGGGTTAAAAAAGATATTGCAATTAACTTCTTTTGCCGTGTCGAGCGACGAGACCCGTTATATTTTAAACGGGATACTGTTTAAAATCCTAAAAAACCACCTGATTGTAGTGGCTACGGACGGCAAAAGGCTGGCAGTAGTGGAAAAAAAACTTTCTCAAGAGACGGAACGGGAAATTAGTATTATT
>MHHD01000008.1:26030-26250 GCA_001805895.1 Omnitrophica WOR_2 bacterium RIFCSPLOWO2_12_FULL_51_8
TTTCCTTGCCCTGATAATCTACGTCTATTTCTTCGCGGGATTCCCCCACATCGGGCGTAGACTTGGAAAGCACCAGTTTATTTTTAAACAATTCTAATTTGACCGCCTGATAATCTACCGTAGAAAGCAAGGCCGCCCTTCTCACCGCTAACAAAAACCTTTCTCTCCCTATCCCCATCTTATTTTCCGAAGGAACAGAGACTACCTGTTTATAATCCGG
>MHHD01000009.1 GCA_001805895.1 Omnitrophica WOR_2 bacterium RIFCSPLOWO2_12_FULL_51_8
CGACTTTGGAATCGTAACTAATCCGCATGGTGCCTCCGTAGCCGAACTGGATCGGCTTTTGCACAGCGCTAAATTAGCAGACAGGCCATCCCGAGTCAATGCGCGGAATACCACCGGCTCCGAAGTACGGGGAAAGCAGGTTCGAAGGTTACAGATGGAAGTTGGAAGAACTGCGCCTTCGAAGTTATCACTCCGCTCCGAAGCCCTTCGACCTGAGCGAAGCCGAAGGTCCGAGGTGCGGCAGTGGAAGGAGAAATCAGGAAGCTTTCGTGATAGGGAAGGTCAGATCAATGTGCCCGATGGAGGACAGGGGCATGCGCTTACTGGCGTCAAGTATCTCGATCCCAAAGATTTGACCGTCCGGAGCGAGGTCCGCGATGATACCTTCCTGAATTTTGAAGGACTTCGCGACCTTGTCCGTTGGCTGGAATTGAATGTACAACGCATCAACATCTCTGTCGTATTCGATCTTCATCGCAGATTAACCTCTCTCGTGAGTCGTTTGATCGCTGTTTTGCTCGGACCAATAAGCCGTGATCAGAATCGTTCGGTCGCCCATGGGGAGATAGACAACCTCCAGCATATTACCATGAATACGCTTGCGAGCCAAATACCGGTTTTGGTAGGCGGATATGGTCTGATCGGGATGGGTTATCGTCTCTTTAATCATATCTTCCGTCAAACCTCTTTGACGCATTCTCTTTCGGATATGTTTGGAGTATTCAAGCATGGCAGGGATGATAGCTTAGGCGTTGTCTCTGTCAAGCAAATTGCAATCCGCTCCGAGGTGCGGAGTGATGACGATCTTTTAAAGCGGGCAACAGAATTGGCCCGTAACGAAAGGGTAAAACTTTTCGACGACCTCGACTCTGATTTCATGGTGAATACTCCACATGAGATTTTCTTGCAACAGCTCGATGTAATGACGCGTAGCTTAACAGACCGATCATTTTCCAAAGAAGACCTTGATGCCCACCAACGTCTTAAGTCTACTTCTGGGAGTGAAGAAATCCAGCAGCACGAATCGGCGCACAAGAACTACCAAGCGCTTAAAGAGCGGTTGATAGATGAATCTCAACGCGTCGTGGCTTTCGAAAGAGCGGTGTTGAATTACCCAGCATTAGAGGGATTCCACGTTCGCCCCAATCTTGTGTTATCAAGGCTTTTAGGAATATTGTCCGATTTCAAAATTCATTCTTTTGTTGCGACTGAAGATTTTCGATTGGTCAACCGCGCTTTTTATGGTGGACTTTCTGTTCGGAATGGTACGCCTCTTGTGATCTATCTTGAAAGCTTATCAAGTGATGTCAGCCACGAGTTGATTAAGAAAGCAGCTCGTATCATTCAAGATTATTTACAAGATAGTGAAATCGCACAAGAGATTGAACCGGTTACTGCTCGATCGAAAAAAACATCTCTAGAGTCCGAAGAGCCGGGGACGAAAAGGGCAGAGTATTTCGCGGCATTACGGGACTTGCTTAAAGATTTGTCGCCCCGTTCCGAGGTGCGGACGGGGAGTCAGGACGAGGGGAATGCAAACGAGGCCATCATGAGCCGCCTGACGCCCGAATTGCTGGTTGATCCCTGGGAAGAAGCTGCCTGGCAACATTTGATCAAACACCTGCTAAATCTAGGTGCAGCTCTAAGAGATCTTGAAATATTCCGCGATGATGTACAAACGCGACTGGGGCAAGACGAAACCGAAGAAGATAAAAAAATCGTTCTCGAAGCGCTGGCGCTTCTGAGATCTCTTTACCCTGAACCGTCGCTGCCGGGCGCTATCAGTTTTCTGGCGTTAATGCTTCATTCTTTAAGGGTACCCGTGCGCGTGGGAGACGAGGTGTTTGGCAAGCGGATCCCTGTTAAGGAATGGATTGATTATCTGGCGGATGAAACCATTGTCAGCTTGACAAGCCGATTGACCCTTGCGGTCTCAAAACACACCGGAGAAAACGATCCTTGGAAGTGGATTTCCCAAGAGCGGTGGCTCCGTAATCGTCGTGGCGATGTTCTTTCATACCAGCTCAAAATGCCAAGGGCGTTTTTTGAAGGCGGAGCTTATTCGGAGGCTGGAGGAGTCTTGGATGATTTTGCACGGGACGTGATTGCCCAAGCCGGTCAGAAGGGCGCGGGATCGGACAAGACAATAGCACGTGTCATTCATTACGGAGTTGTAGCAAATGATCCTAAACATAGTAATCAACTTTATCATTTCAGCAACGAAACTCTCCCTGTTGGAGGGTTGTTTAGTTTGAATAGAGGAGATGATCTTGAAGGCTATTTCAATCGCACCCCTATCTTTGAAATTGAGCAGGAGTTCGCTTATTACAGGGGAGATTTCTGGATTGAGAAACTCAGATTTAAGTCACGGACTCCATTTCTCTTTCACGGCCGCAATAAGCGCGCGATAGATCTTTTACTCACTCAAGGCGTTGTCTATCTCGACTTGGACTCCATTTTGGAAGGATGGTTGCACTTGAAGCGCCTTGCGCATGGAACCACATGGCGGGAAAGTCCGTGGAATGTGGGCAATCAAATAGCGGAGGTCTTGGAATCTGCTAGCCGGCAAATGGAATTGCTTAAAACGCAAGCGGAGCAATACGGTTATGACAATCTGTTTTTCGTATTATGGGCGCCCGGCAGTGCGGCTCAGATTAATCTATTTCGTGTGAACGTGGCCGGTAAGACGCAATCCCTAGCGGAGGCTTGGGTGGATGAACAATTAAATTGGAAGATCTCGTGGAAGGCCCCAGACCAGCGCTCCGAACTTCGGCAAGCCTCTGCGACGGCCGAAGGGGATCGGCGGGAGCAACTGAGGCAGGAAGCCATTCGCCTGACTTATGAGAGGCATCATCTCCTGGAATTACTTTATCTATTAATCCGCGAATACGGAGGGGATCCTGGTGGGAGGGAATGGCTTCCTGATTCATCCAAGGTCTTTGAAATAGACGAGCAGACCTTTGCACGCATGAAGCGAGTCGTGCAGGTTTTCATCAACGGCGAGATCAGGGAGGGCAGATTAAACCATGATACGCTGTTTCGTTCCGGAGACATTCAACGCCTCTTCGACTTGCTTGCCACTTTAAACATCCCAGTGCATTCGCCCAAAGGCATTGAAGGGCAGGTGATCGAGCCAAGCGGACCCCTGACTCGCTTCAATCCCGCGCTTTATCCTGTTGGGCTCCTTTTAGATGTTCTGTCTCAGTACGGGCCGTGGACGTCCGACCCGGGAAACTTGTTCACGGCGCGATGGTTGGAAATTCTTCCTCCCCAATTGCGCCTGATCATTTTTTCTAGCAAGGCATTGTGGGATGATTTTTGGCGGCAAGCCGGCCTCAGTCTTCCTGGTAATGCCCTCCACAGATCCAATACGTTTGGACATTTTATCTATGCCCTTGTCTCTGGTAATTTGCCACAAAACTTAATGCATGAATTTGTCCACGCAATGCAGGATGTGACGGGTCTGGATACCTATCCTCTATTAGGATATCTTCAAGATTTAATTTACAGGACCCCCAACGCATCGGCTTTAACGGCGGCTTTATTCCGATGGGAGGAAGCGGCCTTGCAGTCCGGTTATGCTTTGCACAATCTAAGCGAGGAACTTGGGGCGATGTTTTACAACTTATTGTTTGATATGGAATGGACGGATGCCGGGCAATTGGTGTTTTTCTCGCATTTCTCTTCTAGGCCTTGGGAAGCGCTGAAAGAATTTGTCAAGGAGCTGATTCATCTTCCAAATTACGCCGAAATCCTCAAGCTCCTGCGTTCTTATTACCTCTTGATGCACCCGCTCCTGCCGCTTCCTCCGGTGCTTGAGCGTATTGCGGGTGTGGATGACTCCTTCCATTTTCCTGAGGAGGGATGGCCCTGGAGAAGCCCAAGTTTTGACAAAGGCGCGAGAAAGGCCATTGAAATTCTTTCCCGATTGGATCTCGCCCCGCAGGATGCAAAAGACCCACTGGCTAGGCTCGACCGCTGGTCTTCCTTTGTTTGGGGATATAAGGAAGAGGGGGTCAGGGAAAAACATTTTTGGGAAAGCAAGCCCGGGCTGCAAGGATTCCTACACAGTTTTCAATTGATTCGGCACTCTGGGATTGTCGGCCAGTGGAGCCTTGCGTTTCATTCCAGCAACCAAAATGGTTACGGTGACATCATCCCCTATTTTGACTCTTCTTTGGAGGGTATCCCAGCCCTTAGACTCTTTAGGGATGCGTTACAAGATTTGCGCAATCAGGTACCTCAAGATGCGCCTCTCAGTACAAGGATCCGAAGGGACCTTGAGGCTATCGGCTTGATGAGTGCCGTCCATGCCCATTTGCAAAACCTTACCTCTCCTGACCCCCGCCGCTCCGAGGCGCGGGGGGATTTGGATGAGTCAGCAGAAGCAGATTTTCGAAAATATCTGACCGATCAAGGGATCGATGCCTACCCGCATTTGCATCATCTTTTTGATTCTGAGAATCCAGAAAGCCGACGGGTGAAAGGGGTTTTACTGGAAGATCGAGTGCTTCGTCCGGTATTTATGGTTACGCTTAAGGATTCCATGCTAATGCCTCTGCAAGTACTTCGCCCTGAAATTCTGGAAAAGATAGGCGGTAAGGGACTGTTAGAAGAACATAGCGTATTCCTTGCGGGAAAACCTGAAGTTGCTGAACAAATGGCGGCTTTAGGTTATCGGATAACGGTAGGAGTTACCGACCGCTGGAGCCGCGATGATTTATATCGCGAATATGGGTTAAAAGGAGACACGTTTGCGGTAGCCGGCGGACGTCAAGTGTATTTTCCACTGTCCGATGGCACTTGGTTGGGGGTAAAAGGATCAGGGCAAAACATTGATGCCGAGAAGCCGCCTGTATATTTAGATGAGACGGAAACCTTTCATAGGTATCACGTCGGTCTTGCGGTGATTGAAGAAGCACGCAACGTGGAGAACGCGAACGTCGTGCTTGAGACTTTGGGGGCTCGTTTTGTGCAACCAATTGCTTACCGGCGTCTGACGCAAGTTCCCGACGGCCGCGGAGGATGGGTCGCGACGGATACCTTTCGATCGGCTGACGGGAAAGTTCTTGAGCCCGTTCTTATCTTTAATCGCGTGGCATCGCCGCATCGATGGATCAAGTTACCCCAGCTTTTAAAGGCGGATCCCGGCCTTGAAAAATTACACCGCAGAATCATGCCCGCGCTTGTCGCATTAGGATATGTAAATCCTTCGGACTATCCGGCTGGCCAAAGTATCACGCCTGCTGAATTATTGCGGATGTTAGCTCGGCAGATAGGAAAAAATATTGCTTTAGCGCAGAACCTAGGATTTTATAAAGCAACGATTAACGCGCAAGATTACACCTTCGGGGCGGAGGAAACGGATGTCGAAGATTTCTATACCAAGGAAGGATTGCTGCAACTGCTTCAAAAAGGGCCTACGCTAGTGCGGTTTGCCGATCTTTTCACCGATTATGGAATTCCTGGCGATCAACTTTTGAGCGCTCGCGGAGTTTTAGATTATGTGCTTCTAAAAATCGATGATCTGCTCCCCTCAGGATCTCGTCTGAGTCAACAAGAGTTAGACAACCTGATTTTTTCATCCTATTTCTCATCTTTGAACGAAGCCAACCGGGATCAGTGGGCTGTGTTGTTAAATCTTTCTCAAGAACATGCCTTCTTGAGGGCCCTGGCTAAGGTGATGGGGATTTCTACGCAACAGCTTAAAGACCAGATTCATGCTTGGGGAATTCCTACTCAACCTCTTCAACCTCAGAACTTGTCTTTCCTCAATCGCCGACAAAAAGTACAAGGAATAGGAAAAAAGTGGAATCATGGAGTTTCAAGGATATTAATGAACTTAGAGGCCCTATATGGTTTATTGACGATGGATGATCGAGCGATTGCGCAGGAGCTAGGGTCGATCGATTCTTATACCCACCAGAGTCTTCGTGGTTTGCCTAGATCGGGGTTTTTATTTCAGGGCCTTTCGGACGAAGGGCTGGAATATGCCACAAAGAGATTGAATGCTTTACGTGACGAGATAACGGCCGAGATTCGCGTCATTGAAGACGCCCCGCTGTCTGACCGCTCCGAAGTGCGGACGAGGTCAAGTGAAGATGACCTAACGGACCTGAGTCAACTGCGAGAAGCTATAGGAGCGTATGAGTCCCGGCTTCATGAAACCCGCCGCGGAGATCTGCCAGGCGTTATCCGTGAGCTCACGGGTTATCAGAATCGTTTTTTTAGGGCATGGAAGGGAAGGAAGGATTTTGAGCGTGTGGAACCGCTGCTGGAGCATTTGAGCCAGTTGCGCCGCGACGCAGAGACGCGTTTGAAAGAACCTTCTAGAGAGGAAAAACCAGAACCTCTTCGTCAGCAATTAAAGGAAGCCCAGTTTGAACCTGGTATGCATCCTTTAGAGCTTCAATCGGGACGGGTTGAGCGAGCTGCAGATTATCAATATGATGCGTCCTTCTGGGAACTCGCAGAGAGGACCAATCCTGGAACATTCGAACGTGTGAAGAAAGTCCTTGCGACTTATTTTGATTCACCTAAACAGCCGTTGATTCAGGGTAAGGATTACGATGCCCATGTCGGCCGAAGTGTTTATATCCATTTAACTAATCCCGTCGAAATCAGTGGCCGCGAGATGAAGGAAATCATTTTAAAAGGTGCACCGTTTGTGAAAGGAGAAAAGGGAGTTTTTGACATTCGGACTTTGCATACGTCGGCTATTGCTGACCGAATGACACAAGCAGGGTTTGTGCATTTGGAATTTGATCAAGATGGCAGGGCGTATAAAAAACCGGTCGTCAGCCATCTGAAAAACGCGCTGGACCTTCAGCACGCCGAAACGGAATATGATGTCGGTCGGCATGCTTTTTACAATCCGTTGGCACCGGTGGACATTCTTCCTGTTATGCTTGTGCGCTACCGTGAAGATAAGGGTCCTTTAGGAAATCTTGCGGTTGTTGTGATGGCTTCTCCCTTACGGGTAACGGATGCTTCCGTAGACGAACGCGTCAGAATTTCCCTTGAATCCCAGACGGAATGGGAGTGGAGATACACCGATTTTCACCGGTTAATTGTTTATTTGTACAAATCAAATGCCATATCAATAGACAATGCCCATAACCAGTACGTGCAGTTTTATGAAAATTATGGATCCGCGCTGCGCAAGTTTCATGATGCTCGAAGCCCTCAAGGGGAGGGTGGCTATACCCACGGTAATTTCGCTAGGGATAATGCGGTGGTGAAAATTCATTTGACAGATGACAAAGGACGGCTCGTCATGGCGCAGGGTGAGGTCACCATTCGTGACTTGTCTGATGCTCACATCAAATCAGAAATGCCAAGAGACCAAGCCTTTGGCTATCAATTGCGCGACCTTTACTATGCCATCTTGGGGATCAAGGCAGATAAGCATTTTGATGAGCAGTACAAAGCCCTTTTCCAGAGGTCCTTTTTGGAAGGCTATTTTGGGAAAAATTTGGCAGAAAAGATCCTCAGCAAAGCTTTAAAGCCAGGATCCGTCGATTTGTCGTCAACGGTACATTGGGCGCTTGCTTCAAATGTAAAGCCTCTTGACGTTGCAACTCATGATCCGTTGGTACAAGCTCTCTGGCAAGTTTTTATGAATTCCGATACTCGCTCCGAGGCGCGGAAGTTAGAAGAGAAAAATCATTCGGATCCTGATATAAAAAATACCCTCGGTTCCATGGGAACCGAGGGTATTTCCCCTACCATGACTTTGGTAGAGACCAAGTTGAGACCCGCTGAAATAATAGCCCAGTATCCCATGCTTGTCAAGGTCGCAGGTCATGCGGAGGGTCCGGGAGTCGAACCCGCTTCCCGCAAAAGGGAATCCAAGGTCTCAACTTGGCCCACTTACCAAAGTGGTAAGACCCTCCGCTTTCCTGTGGACCATTTAACCCATCCGAATTTTACAGATAATAATATTTTAAGTCAAGGAATAATTGATAATTACTCAAGTCCAAACCGCTCCGAAGAGGAGGGAAAGCAGGTTGGAAGTTCACAGTTGGAAGTTGAAAGAACTGCACCTTCGAAGTCATCACGTCGCTCCGAAGTGCGGGCGGCACACAAGAAGTTTGAGATTTCCGTTGGCAAGGATTTGGAAATTCCCAACTTTACTA
>MHHD01000010.1 GCA_001805895.1 Omnitrophica WOR_2 bacterium RIFCSPLOWO2_12_FULL_51_8
AGTATCGATACTGCCGCCGTAGGCAAGGACTTTGCGCGCCCCTTCGGTCCGGGGCAGCGGCCGGTAGGTAAAAAATATCGGCCGTTCGATCTTTAGTTCTTTCACCAGATTAAAGGTATCGCGCATGGTAGAGTATGTCTCATCTGGGCCGCCCAGGATATTGTAGCCGGTAATGACCACCCCGTATTTATGCAATAATCGCGCAACCTTGCGGTATTGGTCAGTGGGTATGTTTTTTTCGTAGATTTCCCTGCGGATCCGTTCGTTTCCGGCTTCGATGCCGATCCTGGCGATCTTGAGGCCCGCCCCGGACATCAGCTCAATACGTTCTTCGTCAATGGTATCGGCCCTGGTAAAGCAGGAGAACGGCAATCTTTTGTTTAAGCCGATTGCTTTGTATTCGCCGCAGAATTCAGCCAGCCATTCCTTGTCAAAGGGGAAGACCGCGTCAAAGAAATGCGCAACCTTGATCTTTACCCGATGGTTGTATTTTTCCCACTGGTACTTGACCTCCCGGGCATAGGCGCGCGGGTCCCTGCGGCGCAGGTATTTTCCGGAGGTGGAGTTCTTCATCGGAAATTCCGAGCAATAAGTACAGTTAAAGGGGCAGCCGCGGTTGCCGACAAAATACATCACCCCGTTGTAGTAAATAAATTTTTCGATCTCCTCCCAGAGATCGTAGTCAGGCAGAGGCAGGCTGTCTATATCCTGGATCAATTCCCGCTGGGGATTCTTGACCAGATGTCCGCCGTACTTAGCCCAGATGCCCCTGATCCCTTGCGGGCTTTTCCCGGCCTCCAGGCAGTCTAAATATTCGGAAAGCGAGAATTCCCCGTCACCGATGCAAATAGCATCCACGCCTTCCATGGCAAATGATTCTTCCGGCATTAATGTCACGTGATACCCTCCGAGGATAATCGGCAAACCGTATCTCTCTTTGACCTCCCGGATAAACTCAGAGACATACCGCATATACATGGAAACGCAGGTAATCCCGATTAGGTCCGGCTGGTATTTGCGCAGGGAATCCTCCAGATGCCTCTTCCAGTCCTTCCGGTGGTAAGTAAAATCAATGATCAAGGCGCGGTGGTGCGTCCGCTGGTTCAGGTAGGTAGCCAGGTAGGTGATCCCCATATCCACTATGGAAACGTCGCCGCTTAAATTAGGGCTGATAATGCTGATTTTCACCTTATACCCACCCCCAGCTGTTCCTGCCAGCTTTCTCTTGAGAATTTATACAACAGGCAGTCATAAACCGCAGCTTTGCCTGTATCGATCACCTTGTAGGGCGGGATATCGCCGTGGAGCCGGGAGAAAAAATTATTCTCGCCCTTTGGATCGACAACATCCAGAAAATAGACTGCCTCAATATCCGGGCTGCTTAAGAAAGCGCCGTTTAGATAAAGAGCTAAGGCGGCCTTCGTCCCATAATTGATATAAGCGGCGTACCTTAAGTCATAAATCACCTTGATTTTATCGCGGGTGTACCATTCAATACTGCCATAAAACCAATTCGGCGGGATAATCGAGACAATGATGCTCCGGTAGGTCTGCCCTTTTTTCAAAGGGGCATCCCTGAGCAGAAAATCGCCCGCCTCCTGATAAGTCCGACCATAGGGCCAATTGTGAAAAAAATGGTAACTGTTTTGATTAAAGTTTTGATATTTATAGCTATCGAATACTTCCCTTTTTAAAAATACTAGCTGCGATAAAGTAACGCTACAGGTGATCCCGGCGGCAGCCGCCAGGGCCGCCTTATTTTGGTAACTGCCCTTAGTAATTATGCCGGCGATGAATCTGAGGGCGCTGCCGGCATAAAGAATCCCCAGCCCGGCAAAGAGATAAGGCATCGGCGCCAGGGCAATCCTGCGCACATTCAAGGGTTCGGTATTCACAAAGGCAGCGCTCGTGGCAATCAGCCAGACTAGAGGGAAAATCAGCCTTACCTTGAAGCCGCTGTTCTTGTATCCGTTGCGGACGAATTCAAGGCAGGCGCCTAACGCCCCGGCAATAAAAAAGATATTTATCACCGGGGGGAAACATCCTTTATAGAACCCCAGCATCACCCGGTTTATCTCGATAAGGTTTAAACTACCGCGGGTATAACTGTCGGTAAAGGCGAATAAAGAGCTGATCACGGAAAAATAAATATTCTGTCCGAGGATTTTGATCTGCCGGCCGGCAAAATAAAAGAATACCCTGGCTGTGCCGAAACCGCCGACATAACCGGTGTCGCGGTAATAACCAAACCGTTGATGGAATAAATTAATATCTATTTGCACTAAGAGGTCCAGCAGTAAAAGAATCCCTAAGCTGATAAAGATAAAGAGAAAAGAGAATTTAATCCTCTCTCTGATTGCCCCGCTCAGCCGCTTGACTGACCAGAAAAAAATGCCAGCAAAAACGATCAGTGAACTGCCATAAAGGGCGCCCATGGCCGGCATGAACATTTCCTTCAGCAATAAGACGGCGTAAAGATAAGCCAGGAAAAAAACGGCGAATACCGGCCATCTAAAAAATTTGCACCCCCCGCATCCTGAGAGAACGACGTCATCTCTCTTAGGGAATAACTGCGCGCAGGAATAAAGCGCAAAAAAAGGGAAACCGAGCAGGGAATAAATAGTATGAAAACAACTTAAGGCATAAATGACGGCTGCCCCAACCATCTTCTGCCTCGACCTCTCCTCAAATGCCAAGAGGAAATAATACAGGCAGGTTAAGTTAAGAAAAACGGTCAAGGAGTACTCGCTAAGGGTGTAAACATTGATCAGGAAAAACGGCGCTGCGGCGAATAAAGCGGCGAAGATTAAACCTAATCCGCGGCTAAAGAATCGCCCACCTAATTTGTAACAGACCAAGACGGCCAGAAGATGAAAACAGGCGGATAATAATTGCGCGCTAAAGTTGCTGGGACCAAAGATCAGAAATAAGGGATAAAGCAGGTAGGAGTAAAAACTGGAGTGCACGGTGTAATGCGAGCCCAGATAAAAGTAGACTTTAAAATGCCCGATGAGCTCCTGGCTCAAAAGGTTAAAATAGTGGTTATCGTAGTAAAAACCGTAATACCTGCCCAGGGTGAGAACGAATATTGCCGCCGGGAGCGAAACAATCAGGGCAAGCCAGGGGTTACTGCCGATTAATCCTTTAAAAGGATGAAGCTTCATTTTTTATAAATCAAAAAGTCGCCCAAAGCCAGGTATTTCAGTTCCGATTTCTCCAGGATCAACAGCGCATCCCGTGGAGAACAGGCCATCGGTTCCCCGTGTAAATTAAAGGAGGTATTTAAGACGCCTCCGATGTCGGTCCTCCGCTCAAACTCCTTGATGATTTTATAAAACCCGGGGTTATCCTGCTCTTGCAGGGATTGCACCCGGGCGGTAAAATCATAGGGGTGGATCGCGGCTTTCAGGTGCCGGCGCGCCAAGTCCTTGGTGCGGAAGGTCAGGGCCATGTGCGGAGCGGCGATCTCTTTTGGGTTTTCGATGTAAGACGGCTCTTTTTCTCTTAGGATCGCGGGGGTAAACGGCATCCAGAAATCGCGGTCCTTGATCCACTCGTTTAAAACCCGCAGATTATCGTAATCCGAAGGATTAGCTAAGATGGAGCGGTTACCCAATGCCCGCGCGCCCCACTCCATCCTGCCGCAGACCCGGGCGACGATCTGATTCTGGCTCAAGAGACGGGCAATCTCTTTTTCAATTTCCGTCTCTCTCCTGACTTCATATTTCGAAAATATACCGGCGCGTTTTAACGTCTCTTCTATGGCCGCAGCGGAAAATTCCGGGCCCAGGTAAAGGTCTTTTAACGGCTGCGGTAAAAATACCTCCCCGCGCTGCGCGCAGAGGTATTTATAACCGTAGAAACAGGCGCCCATCGGCGTAGATTCGTCTCCGCACGAAGGCAGGACAAACATCTCTTGGACTTCCGGCATCTCCATGATTTTCATATTCAGCTTGACGTTCATAAACACCCCGCCGCCTAAGGCGATCCTCCCGATACCGGTCTGCTCTATCGCTGCCCTGACCCATTTCACCACTACTGCTTCGGTCAATTTTTGCGCCGCGGCGGCAATGAAATCGAATCTTTTGTAACGTAGGATTTTCTGAAAGTAGGCGAGCGTGCGGTGGGTGTCAAACTTTGACCGGAAAACCAGGGGATTACGTTTATCCAGGCCGATGATATCCGCGATCAAATGGTAAACCTTGTCCGTGCCAAAGGATTTCGCGTAAGGCGCCAGGCCCATAACCTTATATTCATGCTCCATCGGCTTCATCCCCAATAATTGAGTAACATCCATATAAATCCAGCCGATCGAATGCCCCAGGTGGGTAGCGGCAATCCTTTCGTAACTGCCGTTGTGGTAAATACTCACCGTGGCGCAAAGCTTATCCCCTTCTCCGTCCAAGGTAAAGACCAGCGCCTGCTGGCGGTTAAACCGCGAGCCGTAATAGGCGGCGAAGGCGTGAGAGGTATGATGCTCAACTGCCATAACCTTTGCTTCCGGTACGGCTAACTTAAGAGAAATTAACCTTTTTTCCCTTCTTAAAATTATCGGCCCGCCAAAGTCCATGGCCCTGTCGTAAACAAATTCACTAAACGGACGCAGAAACGGCAGTTTAAATTCAACAGTTCCCCAAATAGCGCGCAGCCGAGAAAACATCCAGTGCAAAACAATCAGCGGCCGCGCGCCTTTTGTCTGCGCGCTGGCAAAAGGCGGCAGCATAATATTGCCCAAAACTACCAAATCCAGCTCCTGAGATTTGATCCCGGCAAACTCCAGCAGGTATTTAATCGATTCTTCCGGATAGCCGGCGTAATTCTTTATCCTTTTAAAGCGCTCTTCGCTGACGCAGGCAATTATCCTGCCATCCTTGAGCAAACAGGCAGTGGAGTTGTGGCCGCTGTTAATCCCGAGGATATACATTAGTTACCTGAGTAGTATACATAATTCAACTTTCGTCTATCGTATTAAACGGTTTCAGTTTCGGCTACGTATCGTAAATCGTTTTCGGTTTCGTGTGTCGTCTTCTTAAACGAAAACCCTTTTAGACGATTTACGAGACGATACGTAGCCGCAACCGATAAACGAAACCCGATTATGCACACCCCTTAGTTACCTCTTCTTTTCGGCTGCAAGGGAAATACTAAATTCCTTAAACTCAAATACCCATAAACACCAAACGTGATCAGACAGGCAAGAGGGTGAAAGAACCACGCCGGGTCTCTCTTATGCAGGTAACCCCTGCCGGCCTGAAAAACGGTCAGGCCGCTCAACGTGTAAAAGGCAAATTTCAATAATTTGCGCCTGCTGGATTTTCCCCATTTGAATTTACGCAGGCCCTGGGCGCGATAATAGGCATAATCACAAAACCGCCTGCTCTGCTTAGCGGCGAAACCAAAGATGCTCCCGCTAAAAATATGGATGATCCCCAGTTTCACCTTAGCGATTCTCAATTCCGGATTTCTCTCCCGCAGATACTGCATCACGTCGATATCAAAAAGATAGCCTCTTAAGAGGCACTGCCGTAGTTCCCCGCTGCGGATTAAAAAACCGTTCGCGCCGATAGTGGGCAGCGCCTCGGAAGGAAAACTTATTTCTAAATAATCGGCGCGCTCCCGCTCTGTAACCGGCGCCTCGGTCCACTTCCGGGTCAACCAGGAATAACGGTCATAATTGCCCAGAAACAGGCAAAGCGGATCATTCATCCCCAGCAGGGCGCAATACCTGGTAATATAACCGTCGCTTTGGCGGCGCGTATAATAAAGCGGCTCGCAGGCAATGATCCCCGGATCCTGGAAGGGCATGACCATTCCCTTAAGCCAGAGCTTATCCGGAAGGATATTGTCGCTGTCAATCAAGGCGATCACCTCCCCGCTGGCGTGCCTTAACCCTTCAGCCTTGCCGGCCTCTCCGGTCTTGAGCCGGTTAGAAACAAGTTTTATCTTCAACTCCTTAGAGAAACGTTCGGCTATCTCTGCCGTAGCATCTCCTGAACCGCCGTCTGCGATAATCACTTCCAGCTTCTCCCGGGGATAATCCTGCAGGGCAATGCTCTCCAAGCAATCGCGCAAGGTAGCCGCGGAATTCAATGTGGGGGTAATTACCGAAACAGAGGGTAAATCCATAATTTTAGTATCCTATATTTATTCTCGACTCGCCGGAAAATTTATTCTTCGAGCATGGTCGAGAAGATAAATTTTCCGGCTCGCTCGAAAAATATACTTTTGGTTTTAGTAACCGAATGCCACTGGATGGTCATATATGTTGCTTTTTCTTGCCACAATAGTTGACATACCAGCACACCGTAGCTCTTAGGCCCTCGCTAAATTTCGTCTTTGCCCGCCAGCCCAGCTCCTTAGTGAGCTTTCCGGCATCCAAGGCATAACGGAAATCATGGCCCGGCCTGTCCCTGACAAACGCGATCAGGGTATAGGGTTTAGCCAATAGATCAAGTATTGCCTTCACTACGTTGATATTGGTCTTATGCTGGCCGCTGCCGACATTATAGGCCTCGCCCAACTTTCCGTAATCCAAAAGCTCCAATGCCGCCTCGGCGCAATCCGAGACATAAAGCCATTCCCGGAGGTGCTGGCCTTTTAAAAAAACCGGGACTTTCTGGTTGCGCAGCGCCCTGGTGATCGCTAGAGGTATCAACTTTTCCGGATATTGCCAGGGGCCGTAATTATTGCACGGCCGCGCGATTACCCCCGGGAAACCGTAAGTCCGGAAATAGGCCTGGACCAGGAGGTCTGCGGCGGCCTTGGAAGCGGCATAGGGGCTGCTTGGCCGGAGGCGGTCCCCTTCCGAGAATCTGCCTATTTTGATCTCGCCGTAAACCTCGTCGGTAGAAAAATGCAGGAATCTTTTTACCCGCTGCTTACGGCAGGCCTCCATTAACACCTGTGTCCCTTCGAAGTTAGTGCGGATAAAACTCGCCGGTTCAACGATGCTGCGGTCGACGTGCGTTTCGGCGGCAAAATGCGCCACTGCCTCCGGCCTCACTTGGCGGAAGACCGCATCCACCTGCTTTCGGTCACAGATATCCGCCCGGTAAAATTTATACCTGCCCCTTACCGGCCTCAAGCGCCCTAAATCACCGGCATAGGTCAATTTATCGATAACAAAGACCTTCCTGCCCTGGGACGCCGCCTGCCGGACAAATTCGCTGCCGATAAAACCGGCGCCGCCGGTAACTAATATTTTAGATATTTTTTTACGCATTCTTCCAGGACCTCCCCGATGGCCCTCACCTTGAATCCCGTCTGCTCCAGTTTTTCCGTTGACAGAAGCAGGTTAGTCCTTGCCAAGTTCAGTTGCTTAAAATCGATCACTTCATAATTAAAACCGGGCGCATATTTTTTGTAGGCCTCCAGCAGCTGCGGAAACCTTAAGCCGCCCTTGTTCACCACGTTATAGATACCTCGGGCCCCGATGCCAAGCAAATGTTCCAGCGCGGCAAAAAAATCCGGCAGATAGGTCACGGAATTAGGCAGGTCAATCACCTTTTTGTATTCCAGGAGCTTGGTCAGGATATTCCTCGGATGGGGCCGCTCATCCAAGGGAATCCTGATGCGCGGAATTAAGATATCGTATCTGACGGATAAATAATCGAGCACCCTTTCCGCATAGATCTTGGTCCGGCTGTAATAGAGATCGAAAAAATCCTGCTCTTCCTCTTCCCTGATCGGTTGATCCGCGGAGTAATCGAATTGGTAGATACAGCCGCTGGAGATGTGGACCAGCTTAATGCCCTGCCTTAACGCTATCTCCGCCAGCAGGATGGGGATAAAGGTATTGGCGGCCAGCGTCTTATCCTTATCCAGCTCGCAATGGTCGATATTCTTCAGACCGGTATAGCCGATGCAGTTGATGAGCACCTGAGGCCGGTATTGCTCGACCTGGGCCTCGGCATCCTGAAATGTGCGGATCTTTTCCTCTGAGATGGCGCAATCCAGCGCCTCCCGGATCCGGCTGCCGATAAAACCCTTGCCTAAAATCAAAATTTTATTATTTTTCATTCCAGAGCGCCCCCCTCAAGTATTCCCCGTAGCTGGTAGGTATCCCTTTTGCTAATCCCAGCAGTTTGCTCTTGCCGATATAACCCATCCGGTAAGCTATTTCTTCAATACAGCCGATCTTCAGTCCCTGCCTTTCTTCTATCGTCCTGATGAACATCGACGCCTCGATCAGGGAATCGTAAGTCCCGGTATCCAACCAGGCGTAGCCGCGGCCTAATAGCTTCACCCGCAGTTCGCCGCGCCTCAGGTAAGCCTTATTCACGTCGGTGATTTCCAATTCCCCCCTGGGGGAGGGCTTGAGTTTCTTGGCAATGCCGACTACCCGGTTATCATAAAAATAAATCCCGGTCACTACCCACTTGCTCCTGGGCCGCTCAGGCTTTTCCGCGATGGAAACGGCCTTGCAATTTTCGTCAAAATCGATCACCCCGTACCTGCGCGGGTCTTTCACGTAATAGCCGAATACCAGCGCGCCCTCCTCCAGCGCCGCCGCTTCCTGCAGCAGCTGGGTAAGGTTATGGCCATGGAAGATGTTATCGCCGAGGATCAGGCAGACATTTTCCTTGCCGATGAATTTTTCCGCGATGACGATACTCTGCGCTATGCCTCCCGGAGAAGGCTGCGCGGCGTAAGACAGCTTTAACCCCAGGCCCGCCCCGCTGCCCAGCAGCTCCTTGAACCGGGGGGTATCCTTAGGGGTAGAGATCACCAGAATCTCCCTGATCCCGGCGAGCATCAACGTGGAAAGCGGGTAATAAATCATCGGTTTATCATAAACAGGGAGCATCTGCTTGCAGGCGCCTTTGGTAATAGGATACAGCCGCGTCGCTTTGCCGCCGGCTAAAATTATGCCTCTCATTTCTTCCTCCTATCTAAACACAGATGAGCGCAGATTGAAAGAAACAGATGATCACAGATATTTTACGGATTCATCTGTGGTCATCTTGTATCTTTTCATCTGTGATCATCTGTGAAATTTACTTGACGGAGCACTATAACTAAAATAAAGATACAGCAGGATTACCAGGGTGGACAACGTAACGATATTTGCGATAATCAGGATCGGGTCCCCGCGGAACAGTCCGTAGATAATCCACAATGTCACTCCCGCCGAAAGCTGCAGCAGCATCGTTAAGCTGACATCCTGCGCCGATCTGGTCTTGATAATTTTAAAAATCTGCGGCAAAAAAGAGAACATGGTCAGGATGGCGGCGCCTAAGCCGATGGCGGTTATGAACATACTCCCTCCCTTTCCTTTAATGGTGAGCTAAGCCGGACCATCAAAGATGTGCCCGCAGACCTTTACTGCCGAACGGAAATAATACCTCAAGTCACCCATATCCCTCAAGGCGGAAATCTTCCTCCAGATAAATTCCGGATGGAAACTTACCCGGTACATACCCTGCGCCAGGCCGAGCAATATCTTATCCGGGATCTCGGTGCGCATCACCGGCAGCTTCATATCGTAATCATCCCAGTCTAAAGTGCGCAATAGATTATTCCGGCGGCACTCCTCAAAAAGGGGCGAACCGGGATAAGGGATCGCGATCGTGGCCTGCGCGGTATAGGCAAGGCCTTTCCTTAAAAGCCGCCTTCCCAATTCAAAGGTCCGGCGGGCATCCGCCAGACTTTCCCAGGGGTAACCGAACATCACCGTGATATGCGGGAATAAACCCGCCCGGGTGGCCGACCGGCAATCTTCGATGATTTTCTCTTTTTTTAGGTTTTTATTAATCCGGTCCAACGTGGCCTGATTAGCGGATTCCAGGCCGAAAAGCAAAAGCCGGAAATTCGCCTTTTTCATCAGAGAGAAATCCTCTTCCTTCAACGCGCCAAAACGCATATTGCAATCTAAGTATACCCTCTTATTGATTCCGCGCTTAATCACCCCGGCGCAGAAATCCTTCAGCCAGCCGCCCGCGGGGAAACAACCGGTATCATCCATGATTTCCGCTACCCGGTATTTATCAATCAGCAGTTCGATTTCATCCAATACCTTGTCCACGCTGCGCACCCGGAATTCCGGATAAAGGGTTGGCCAGGAACAAAAAGAGCATTTTCCCCACCAGCAGTCCCTGCCGCTCATAATGTAGGTGCCGGGCAGCCGTTTGTAATTTCCATTTTTCCGGGAATAAAGTTCCCAATGGGTCAATTCCCTGTCGATAAAGGGGAGCGTGTCCAGGTTGTGGTTAAGCCGGAATTTCCCGGTATTTTTTACTTCTGTGCTAGAGCGGTAATAAACGCCCGGCTCCAGGGCATCGATCCGGAAGCAGGAATCCGGGAGCCGGGAATCTTTCAGGCGCCCACAGAGGCTTAAAAGCAGGAAATCATAGTCTCCGCCGGTCAAAACAAAATCCACCTTGCACTGGTTAAATGACTCTTCCGGCAGGGCGCTGACATGGTCGCCGAATAATACCGTAACGCAGACGGGCCATTTTTCCTTTATCTCATCGATTATCCGCCAGATCTGTTTGATCACCGGCGTTTTTGTCTCAAAGGCGACCATGTCCGGCTTTTCTCGGTATAAAAATTCCATAAACTCTTGGACCGAGCGGCCTTCCGCCAGCGAATCATTCCAGAGCACTTCATAGCCGGACCGCCTTAAGAGAGTGGCTGCCTGCGCCGGCACCACCGGATAAATGTAAGTCGGCTGCTTAAAATACTGAAACTGCCGGTTCTGACCCAGCGTGGGGCAGCCTTTCCGGCTGTTTAGCGGAG
>MHHD01000011.1:0-2949 GCA_001805895.1 Omnitrophica WOR_2 bacterium RIFCSPLOWO2_12_FULL_51_8
CGATGATTGCCGAGCATGTCTGGGACCTGAATTTCGATACCTTTACCAATGTCATCGACGTCTACATCAATTACCTGCGCAATAAGATCGACCGCGGGTTCAAGGCCCCCCTGCTGCAGACTGTCCGGGGCAGGGGCTATACCCTGAAGGAGTAAGATGGTTCTTAGTTCCATACGTTTTAAAATCACGCTCTGGTATATGCTTATCCTGGGGGTAACGCTTTTGATCTTCAGCGTTTCGGTTTACCAGAATTTCAGCGGTAACCTCTACGGAGACCTTGACGATCTATTGCAGTCAAAGGCGGAAGGCATCGTCCGCTCCATCAATACTTACTGGCAGGCGCAGGAGATGGATGCGGCAAAGGAAGGATCCCGGGCCAGTGCCGCCGAAAAAAAAGACCGCGAAAACTTTTTACGGATTGTCCGGCAATGGGCGCAAGAGCGGTCGGATGACGCGAAGATTCCGGCAGCGGCCATCCAGATATTCGATAGGGACGGCAGGAAGATAGCCGCTTCCGCGTCGGCGCCCGATGCCCTGAATATCCCTTTAGATACGTTAAATTCGGCCCTGGAGGAGGAAGATGACTTTTATGATTTCCGGCCAGAAGGCAAGAAGGCGCTGCCTTTAAGGGTTTACGCCACGCCGATTATCGAAGACGGCAAGGTCTCTTACATCGTGCAAGTGGCCAGCCCGGTAAACCAGGTGTACGCCGCTTTGGATAACCTCAAAATGAACCTGCTTATCTTTTTACCCCTGACTGTGCTGATTACCGGGGTGGCCGGGTCATTGTTGGCGAAATTGACCCTCAATCCGGTAACCGATATGGTCAAGACCATCCGCCAGATCACCGCGGAAAACCTAAAATTACGGGTGAAAATTCCCGGCAGCAGGGATGAGATTAAGAAACTCGCCGATACCTTCAACGATATGCTTGCTAAACTGGAATCCTCTTTTTACGCGCAGCGCAAGTTTATCCAGGATATTTCCCACGAGCTAAAAACCCCACTGACGATCCTGAAGGGCGAATTTGAAGTGGCCCTGCAGCGCATCCGTTCGGCCGACGAATACGAAGATACCCTGCTGTCCAGCCTCGAGGAAGTAGACCGCATCAGTAAAATCGTGGATAACTTGTTGATCCTGGTTCGGTTCGATTCCCAGGAAATACCTTTTAAGTTTCAGCCGGTAGAATTGAAACAACTGATACAGGGCGTCGTAAATGATATCTCCGTGCTTTCAAACAGCAAAAACATCATGATAGATTTTACCGACAGCGATCCGCTGCCTTTGACCGCGGATGAGAGTTATCTGCGCCGGGTTTTTTTAAATATCCTGGATAACGCGGTAAAATATACCCCGGAATCAGGCGCCGTCAGCATAGCGCTGCGCGCCCAGGAGCCTTATGCCGTAATCAGGATCAGCGATAACGGCCCGGGCATCGTCCCGGAAGAACTGCCGCATATTTTCGAACGTTTTTACCGCGGCGGCAGCTCATCCCGCGCCGGCTCGGGGTTTGGCTTAGGCCTGGCGATCGCCAAGTCTATTGCCGAGGCCCATAAGGGAAGAATCGAAGCGCAAAGCAGGTTAGGCCAGGGCACGACCTTCAACGTTTTTCTGCCCCTCTTTTTTTAGCCCGCAAGATTAAAATATTTTAATCTTTTTCTAATCCCTATTTAACCCGCGCTATTATAAACTAATAGAATATCATCTGTAAAATAATACCTCGTATATTTCACAGATGATCACAGATTATCCCGCACCAAATTAAAACAAATATAGCGGGATCCCGCAAAGCGGGAGAAGCAACAGATGACCACAGATATTTTGAGACGGCATCTGTGATCATCTTGTATCTTTTCATCTGCGATCATCTGTGTTATCCATCGATGAAAAAGCCGGTCGTCTTTTTTGATTTCGATAACACCATTACCGCCTGCGACACTTTCGACGGGATGCTGCCTTTGTTTTCGCGCACGAAGCGCTGGATAACCCTGGAACGGGATTGGAAAAAGGGCAGGATTAGTTCTCGGGAGTGCCTCGCCGGCCAACTGCAAGGGTTGAGCCTCACGCGCCGGAGCCTGGATGAGTATCTCAGCGGCATCAAACTGGACCCCTGTTTTAAGGACCTGCTTGGTCTGCTGCGGCTCAAAAAAATCAAGACCGTAGTGCTAAGCGATAATTTTGATTATATCTTGAAGTCTATTTTCAGGAATCACGGCTTGCCTAACCTGAAGTTTTATTGCAACCAGCTAAGCTTTAAAAACGGCAGGATGATCGCCGGCTTCCCTCTCTCCGGCCCCGAGTGCCGGATTTGCGGCCATTGTAAAACCCGCAGCCTCCTTGCCGAGGCGGCAGGGGATGAACCGATTTTTTATATCGGCGATGGCTATTCCGATTCCTGCCCGGCCAGGTACGCGCAGGTAGTCTTTGCCAAGGGGGAGTTATCGCGCCTTTGCCAAAAGAGAAAGATCGATTTTCTCCCTTACCGGAGCCTAAGAGACGTCTATCGTTATTTTAACACCCGGCCATAAAGGATTGGCCGGTGTTCATTTGCTATGAAGGAGGATATAGATGGCAGATAAACAGATTACCGACCAGGCCGGCCCGAAGGAAAAATCCGCGCAGCATGAGCTGCTGGAGTTAGAGTCTAAGTACTGTTCCTGGGGCGATACGGTGCATTACGTGGATAAGCCCAATATCTTTAAATCCGCGGAAGGCTGTTACCTTTATGATCAGGAGGGGACCGAATTCCTGGATCTGCAGATGTGGTATTCCGCGGCCAACTTTGGTTACAAAAATAAACGGCTAAACTCCGTCCTGAAGAAACAGATCGATACCCTGCCGCAGCTGGCCTGCCAGTACCTGCATGAGGAAAAGATCAGATTAGCGGCAAAACTGGCGCAACGTTCGGAGATGACCTTTGAAGAAAAGGGGCGGGGCCATTTTAACGTC
>MHHD01000011.1:2957-18802 GCA_001805895.1 Omnitrophica WOR_2 bacterium RIFCSPLOWO2_12_FULL_51_8
AGGAATCAGGCCGGCAGGAGCCTGGTATTCGCCTTTATGGGCGGGTATCACGGCCGGACCCTGGCCGCCTCGGCAATTACCTCGAGTTTCCGCTACCGCGAGCGCTTCGGCCACTTTGGAGAGCGCGCGTTTTTTGTGCCGTTTCCCTATTGCTTCCGCTGCCCCTACGACAAAAAAAGGGACTTCTGCGATTTTTACTGCCTGAAGCAGTTTGAGCGGCTCTTTGATAGCGAGTATTACTCCATAGTGAATAAGAAAACCAACCAGTGCGAATTTTCCGCTTTCTATATCGAAGCCGTCCAGGGCACCGGCGGGTACCTGGTGCCGCCGCAGGAATATTTTGCCGGCTTAAAAGAAATCCTCGACCGCTATAATATACTCCTGGTAGACGACGAAATTCAGATGGGTTTTTTCAGGACGGGAAAATTCTGGGCCGTCGAGCACTTCAATGTCACGCCGGACATCATTGTCTTCGGCAAGGCCCTGACCAACGGCCTCAATCCCATTTCCGGCGTCTGGGCCAAAGAGCGGCTGATCTCGCCCAGTGTGTTCCCCCCGGGATCAACCCATTCTACTTTTTCCTCCAACCCCTTAGGCACGGCAGCGGGCCTGGAGGTGATGAAATTAATCGAGGAATCAAATTTCAGCGCCGAAGTCCCCCGCAAGGGGCAGTATTTCCTTTCGCGCCTGCGCAAGCTGCAGAAAAAATACCCGCAGATGGGCGATGTGGATGGTTTAGGCCTGGCCTTGAGGGTAGAGATCTGCGAGGATGACGGTTATACCCCGAGTAAGCGGCTGACTGACGCGATAGCGGAATTGGGCTTAAGCGGCAGGCTGAGCGCCAGAGGCCGGCGGCGCGGGTTGATCCTTGATGTGGGCGGATACCACAAGAATGTCTTTACCATCGCGCCGTCGTTCTATATTACGGAAAAAGAAATCGATTTAGGGATAGAGCTTTTCGAAGAGGCGCTGTCCAAGGCAGTCAGGAAGTCGTAACCTTTTTGATTATTTCCACTATGGATGCCATGTCCCTGGCGGTCAAGAAAGTATTGGTGGATAGGCTGAGGGAATGTCTTGCCAGGTTTTTGGCATGCGGGTAATTTCTTTTTTCCACTATGCCTTCCAGGTAAGGGTAGTTCGGGATGCTCGCGGCGTAGATCCGCGAGGCCCCTAAGCCTCGCAAGAGCCGTTCGGCCCGGATTTTTTTCTCTTCTTCGGAAAAAAGCAGAGTCAGGTAAGGGTAGACGGCTTTTGTCCCGGCAGGCTCGCCGATGATTTTTATTCCGGCTGTCTGGCGCAGCCCGGAAATATAGAAAAAGGCCTTTTTCCTTTGCTCTTCGTTTTCATCTGTGAGCCTGCGGAAATCCAAGTGGGCAATAGCCTTTCTGAAAGAGGAAACGCGGTGCAAAGGGAAATTGATGCTGAAATTTTCCGCCTGCGCCTTGATCGGCTGCCCGAGTTTCTCCCAGCAGGCCTGCGGCAGGCGCCAGACATACCAGAAAAGCGCGGGCCGGTAAAAAAGCCAGTACCCGCATAATTCCACGATCCTCAGGGCTTCCATCAGGGCGTCCCGGCGCACTAAGCGTCGGATGGCCTGATCAACCTCGGCGGCAAATTCCCCGCTTCGCACGGCAATCGCGCCGCCCTCATAGATCGTCAGGCCCTTGCCGCGGGCCAGGCTGAAAAAAGAAAAATCTCCGCAGGCGCCGGTTTTTTCCCCTTTGTATTGCGCGCCCAATGACTGCGCGCAGTCTTCGATGAGCAGGAGCTGATGCCGGGCGGCAATACTTTTTAGGGCATCCAGGTCCAGCGGGATCCCTCCTAAGTGCACGGCCACGATGGCCGCGATATCGCGGTTATCCTGGCAGAGTTGTTCTAATTCTGGGAGCCAGAAATCAAAATTATCCTCATTGGTGTCGCAAGGCGCGACTTTAAGTCCGGCGCGGTGGATTGCCAGGGGCAGGAGCGGACAGACAAAGGCAGGGATGATTACTGTGCGCTTGTGGGATAATCTTTTGAGCGCCTCCAGGATCAGGAAAAACGCCGCGGTGCCGGAACAGGTCAGCCAGGCAAAGGGGAGCCCGAGGTAATCTTTGAAATCATCCTCGATCGAACCGCAAAACCCTCTTTTCCGGAAAAGAGGCAATAAGCCCCGGGCGGAAAAGGGGAAACCGGCAGTAGGCGGTATTTGGCGGGTTATGCCCATTTAGACTTACGCGAAGAATTAGTTAAAATGATGCTTATTTTATGATAGAATACACTTTAGATGCAAACAGCAATGGATCCAGAGCAGATGTTTAAAAAGAAGCTCACCTTAAAGATATTATTATTCCTGGCGGCTACCGATATTCTGGAAACCCTGACCCAGCTTTGTTTCAAGAAGAGCGTTTTTTCGGCAATCGGTCTCGATTCTCCGGGCCTCGCGGGGTTAGGAGCTGTCTTAAAGACCGCTTTTTCTTCGCCGTTACTCTGGTGTGGATTTGCGGCCGTGGCGGTTACCTTTATCATCTGGTCGACCGTTCTTTCTAAAATAGACCTGAGCGTGGCGGTGCCGGTAGCCAGTTTCAGCTATATCCTGGTCCCGCTTGCCTCGATTATCTTCCTGCGGGAAAAAATCAGTATTTTGCGCTGGGCAGGGATATGTTTTATCATTGCGGGGGTAATTTTTGTCTCGCTCTCCAGCCGGGAAAGGGTAAAGACAGAATGAAGCCGGCGGTCTTTCTTATTCTGCCTCTAATTATGCTGAGCAGCGCCTGTGATACCATCAATCAGCTTTTCCTGAAATCTGCGATCAATTCCCTGCATACTTCCCTCTCAGCAAATATCTGGCAGGTCCTTAAGTTCGTGCTGCGCCTGCTCAAGTACCCGCGGGTCTGGTTCGGATTCATCTTCAGCCTGGTATCCCTGTGCCTCTGGCTCTATGTCTTATCGCAGGCAGACCTGAATCTGGCCTTTTCCTTAGACAGCATGCATTATATCTTCATTGCCCTTTCTTCCAAGGCCTTTCTCCGGGAAAAGGTGGGCATAAAACGCGTCTCCGGGACGATTCTGATCATTATCGGCATAACTCTGGTAAGCTTGAGTTAATACAAAACATCCTGCTAGAACTGGTAGACTATCCCGGTGAGGATAAAATAATTATTTATCCCGCGGTTCGGCTCTTTGATGCCGGCGTTAGAGAGGTGGCGGAGGCGGCCTTCGAGGGTGATGGCGGTACGTTGGCTGAAAAAATAATGCAGGCCTACCCCGGCCTGTTCGGTGAAGTTGAAACGGGTGGACTGTTCCGGGGTATGCTGGGACATATAGACCATACCTAAGCTCGCCTTGATATACGGCTGTAATTTGGCTGTCTGCGGCAGCAGGCCGACCTTCAGGCCGAAATTCGTCCCGGCCTCCGCGTTAGAACTGGGGGTGAAGACATAATTTACGAAGGGCTCGATCTGGAACTGCAGCAGGTAAGGCGGATTGAAATTCAGCTTGCGGGTAAAAACCTTCAAATCAAAGTTGAGGTCGACTATCAGGGGAACAAGCTGGTAGACCCTTCTTTTTTCGCGGACAACATACCAATTCCGGGAGCGTATCCTGCCCTGACTGTAACCGGTAAGCGCCTCCATCCCGCTGAAAAACCTGGGCGGTGTTTCTTCGGCGGGTGCGGGGCCCGCAGTAATCATCCCGGCGAAAAATAATATAAAGACAAACGTTCTTCTCATCTTTAGCCAGATTATAGCTAAATACCCGCTCAATGCAAGTGAAATTTATACCCATAGCTTCACCCCGGATAGCGAGCGCACAAAAATACTGGATTAGCCGGCTTTCCGTGTTAAAATAATCCGTAAAATTACCATGAAAAATAACCATAAAGATAACTGCGGCCCCCAGATTAACGGCAGGCATAAGCCGCAGGTGCTGGACTTTGATTACTTAGGCTGCCCGGGAGAAGCCCTGTTGGATAAACTACAGACTTCCCTAAAGGGCCTCAGCGAAAAAGAGGCCCTGCTGCGGCTTAAGGAATACGGCTATAACGAACCGGCCAAGAAAAAGAAACGCACTATCCTGAAGGCGATCCTCTCCAAATTCATCAACCCCCTGGTGGCAGTGCTTTTGATTATCGCGGGGTTCTCGCTGTTCTTCGGAGAAAAAATCAGCGCCCTGCTGGTATCCCTGATGGCGGTGATGAGCGTATTTTTGTCTTTTATCCAGGAGCACCGCGCAGGCATTGAGGCGGAACGTTTAAGCGAAATGGTGCGCGCCACATCCACTGTCTTCAGGAACGGAAAACCCAGAGAAATAAAGATCAGGGAGATCGTCCCCGGCGATATCGTCGACCTCTACGCCGGGGATATGATCCCGGCGGACCTGAGGATCATCTCCTGCAAAGACCTTTTTATCAACCAGGCCTCGCTTACCGGCGAGTCATTCCCGATAGAAAAATTCTCCGCGCCGGTTTTACCTGCGGGGGCTGCTTCGTCCGAGTCGGCCAATATCGCCTTTATGGGATCGACCGTAGTCAGCGGCACGGCGCTGGGGGTGGCGGTGAAAACCGGCATCTGGACCCAGTTCGGCGAGCTGTCGCGCCGGCTGGCAACCATACGCATCGAGACTGGTTTTGATCAAGGCATCCGCCAGTTTACCTGGCTGATGGTCCGGGCGATGTTCTTTATGGTCATATTCATCTTTGCCATTAATGCCATCCGTCGTTCCGATATCATCCAATCGCTGCTTTTTTCCTTAGGCGTGGCAGTGGGACTGACACCGCAAATGCTGCCGATGATCGTGGCGATCGACCTTTCCCAGGGCGCAATCTCCATGTCCAAGAAGGGGGTAATCGTCAAGCGGCTGAACTCCATCCAGAATTTCGGGGCGATGGATGTGCTCTGCAGCGACAAGACCGGGACGATCACCCTCGACAAGATAGTGTTGGAGAAGTACTGCGACGTGGTTCGTAAAGAAGATGACGGCGTATTGAGGTACGCCTATATCAACAGCTTCTATCAGACCGGCCTGAAGAACCTCCTGGACCGGGCAATCCTCAAACACCAGAAACTGGCGATCCAGCAGGCCAGGAAGATAGACGAAATCCCCTTTGATTTTTCCCGCAAGATTATGTCCGTAGTGGTAGAGATGGGGGATCGGCATGCCCTGATCGCAAAAGGCGCTCCCGAGGAGATCTTCCACCGCTGCAACCGCTATGAACTGGAAGGCGAAATCCTGGAAATGGAGGAGCTGATCCTTTCCGACCTAAAGGAGGAATACGACTATTTGAGTTCCGAAGGCTTCCGGGTCCTGGCCGTAGCCTACAAAGATATGGGGGTTAAAAAAGAAGTTTATGCCAAAGACGATGAAAAGGATTTAATCCTTAAAGGTTACGTTGCTTTTCTTGATCCGCCCAAACCGTCGGCAAAATTAGCGATCCTGGCGCTAAAGAAGTTAGGGATAGATTTCAAGGTCCTCACCGGCGATAACGAGTTGGTGACTAAGAAAATTTGCAGCGAGGTGGGCCTGGATGTTAAAGGTTTGGTCTGCGGGGATAGGGTCGATAAAGCTAGCGACCAGGAATTAAGGAGGCTGGTAGAGGGCGCTACGGTGTTCGCCCGGCTCTCGCCGTTACAGAAGGAGAGGGTGATCCGCTGTCTGCATGAAAATAAGCATATCGTCGGTTACCTCGGAGACGGCATCAACGACGCCCCGGCCCTGAAATCTTCTGACGTAGGCATTTCCGTCAACAACGCCGTGGACATCGCCAAGGAATCCGCGGATATGATTCTTTTAAGGAAGAGCCTCGCCGTGCTGGAGGACTGCGTGATCGAGGGCAGGAAGACTTTCGGCAACATCGTCAAATACATCAAGATGGGCTCCAGCTCCAATTTCGGGAATATGCTCAGCATGACCGGGGCGAGCTTATTCCTCCCTTTCCTGCCGATGCTGCCTATCCAGATACTGCTGAATAATTTCCTTTATGATTTATCCCAGGTAGCGATCCCCACCGACGCAGTGGACAGGGAATATCTCAAGAGCCCCCGGCCGTGGAACGTCGGCTATATCAAAAAATTCATGCTGATCATCGGGCCGGTCAGCTCGGTTTACGACTTCCTGACCTACGGGGTGATGCTTTTTATTTTCCGCGCCCAGGCAGAGTTGTTCCACACCGGCTGGTTCATTGAATCCTTATGCACCCAGACCCTGGTGATCCACGTTATCCGTACCGGCAAGATCCCCTTTATCGAAAGCCGGCCCAGCAGGTTCCTGGTATTAACTTCGCTCCTGATTGTGGCAATCGGCATGGCCATTCCTTTTTCGCCGCTGGCTAAACCTTTCGGCTTTGTCGCGCCGCCGCCCTGGTATTTCGCGGCCTTAGCTGTGATAGTGATAACTTATTTGTTTCTGGTGCAGGCGCTGAAAAGCTGGTTTATCAGGAAATACGGAAGCGAATAAAGTAGAAGATTTAACGGTAATTATGGCTAAGATAACTTTGCGTATTACGGATATGCACTGCGCTACCTGCGCGTTGAATATCGAGCAGGCGCTTAAGCGGCTGGGGGGTGTGGCCGGCGCTCAGGTAAATTTTGCCGCTGAGATAGCCTTCATAGAGTTTGACCCGCAGAAAGTAAACGCCGCCAGCCTGGTCAACGCGATAAAGCAGGCCGGCTATTCCGCCCAAGAGGCCGGAGGATTAACGCTCTCTCCGGGCGGGGAACTGCAGAGATTAAAGCTGAAGGTGGTCGTCTCTGTTGTCCTTTCGCTTGCCTTAATGTTGATCGCGATGGGCGCGGATTCAGGCATGGCCTTTGCGCAGTTCCTCTTAGCCTCCGCGGTTTTATCCTGCGGGTATACTATTTTTTCCCGCGGGGCCTCAAGCCTCTGGCGCAACCGGCGGGCAAATATGGATACCCTGGTTGCCCTGGGAGTGGGCAGCGCTTACCTATATAGTGTAGCCGCAAGCTTCAACGTTTGGCTGGGCGGCGGCATAGCCAAGGAAGGGCATCTTTATTACGAGGTAGCCGCGTTTCTGCTTACCTTTATATTGCTGGGCAGGTACCTGGAGGCGTTGACCAAAAGGAGGACTTCCCAGGCCATCCAGAAGCTTGCTGCCCTGCGGCCGCAGACTGCCCTGGTGGTCAGGGAGGGGCAGGAACGTCAGATCCCGGTCGAAGAATTAGCAGCCGGCGACATAGTGGTGGTAAAGCCGGGCGGGGTGGTCCCGGTAGATGGCGAAGTCATTGCCGGTTATTCCAGCGTAGACGAATCCTTGGTTACCGGCGAGAGCATTCCTCAGGAAAAAGGCATTGGCTCGGCGGTGATCGGAGGCACCTTGAATAAAAGCGGGTCTTTCCGCCTCCGGGCGACTAAAGTCGGAAAAAATACCACGTTGAGTCAGATTATCAAAATGGTAGAAGAGGCACAGGGCTCGAAAGCGCCGGTGCAGGAATTAGCGGATAAGGTTGCCGCGATTTTCGTGCCGGCGGTTTTTCTGATTGCGCTGGCAGGCTTTCTGTTTTGGTTTTTACTGGCCGGCAAGGCCTTTGCCTTCAGCCTGGGCATATTTATCGCGGTGCTGATTATTGCCTGCCCCTGCTCGCTGGGCCTGGCTACGCCAACGGCGGTAATGGTGGCTACGGGCCGGGCCGCGGAGTGCGGCATCATTATTAAAAATGCCGCCAGCCTGCAGATGGCGCAGAGTATTGATATGGTCGTCTTCGATAAGACCGGCACGCTGACCGTGGGTAAACCCAGGGTCACGCACATCAAAAGTTATATCCGCGACGAGACCGAGGTCCTGCGGCTGGCAGCCGCCCTGGAAAATAAATCCGAGCACCCCCTGGCGGAAGCGATCCTGGAATACGCCCGCCTGCATCAGGTAAGTTTTCCCGAGGCAGAAGGTTTCATTTCCCTGCCGGGTAAAGGGGTTAAGGCCGTAGTAGCCCAGGCACAATTAGCCCTCGGCAACCGTAAGCTGATGCAGGAAGAGGGTATTGATATAGAGAAGGCGGCCTTGGACCTGGAGCAGTTAGAAGGCCAGGGCCTGACAGTGATGTTTTTGGCCAGGGGCAAACAACTGATCGGCCTGGTGGCGGCGAGGGATGAACTGAAGAGCCACGCCCAGCGCGCGGTCCAGAAATTGAAGTGGATGGGCAAGCGCGTAGCAATGGTCAGCGGGGATAATAGCAGGACCGTGCAGGCCATTGCCCAGGAAGCGGGGATTACGGAAGTCATGGCTGAGGTATTGCCGTTGGAAAAGGCGGGGGAAATTAAAAGGCTGCGCCTGCAGGGCAGGAAGGCGGCCTTTGTGGGAGACGGCTTGAATGACGCCCCGGCGCTGGCGGCGGCAGACTTAGGGATTGCCATCGGCAGCGGCACGGACGTGGCCCAGGATGCCGCGGGAATCATCTTAGTCAAAGACGATTTAAGGGATGTGGTCACCGCGATTGACCTGGCGGGCTTTGCGATGAGAAAGATCAAGCAAAACCTCTTCTGGGCGTTTTTTTATAACCTTATCGGCATCCCGGTGGCCGCCGGACTTTTTTACGCTTACGCGGGAGTCCTCTTAAATCCCGTCTTAGCCGGCGCGGCGATGAGCCTCAGCTCATTATCGGTGGTCGCCAATTCCCTGACCATCAGGAGATACCGGGGGAAATTTTAATTTTTTTCTTGACAAAAGATACAAATATGGTATCATTACTTTTGCCTAATAATGGTACCAATATAATATCATTTATATTTTGGCCTATTATGAAACTTATAACCAGAAACACAGATTACGCTGTAAGGGCCCTTAGGTTTATCGCAGGGAATAAAGATAGGATAATCTCAGTTACGGATTTGGTTAAGAAGCTGAAGATACCCCGGCCGTTTTTAAGAAAAATCCTCCAGATATTGAACAAAAACAGGATTCTTGAATCGTATAAAGGCCAAGGCGGCGGATTCCTTTTGGCTCTTCCGGCCAATAAAATATTTTTAGTAGATTTAATTGAGATATTGCAGGGACCGTTGAAACTAAACGAGTGTATCTTTAAAAAGAAGATTTGCCCGGATAGGAATAGCTGTCTTTTAAGAAGGAAAATTGTTGATATCGAAAGAAATGCAATTGCGGAATTAAAATCTGTTACTATAGCATCTTTATCCCGTTAGAAAATAACCCGTGGCTTGTCGCAGGGTTATTCCATATTTTATGAACCCCGTTAGAGATAAATCTCTAAACGGGATGAGTTTTCTAACGGGATTTATTGCAAGATGAAAGCTAAAGTTATAAGCAAACCCCGTTAGAGAACTTCGTTCTCTAACGGGGCAAAAGGGAAATTAGAAAAATTGATAAGAAGAATGTACTACTTAACCAAAAAGGAGGATGTGGCAATGGATTTTAAAACATATCGCAACCAGCCAGCGGACGAGTTGTCAGACTATATGTATAAGGTAGCAAGAGAAGATAATATGGAAACGGTTTATGAACGGTTTGCCAAACAACAGCCGCAGTGTGCATTTGGCGCAATGGGGGTATGCTGCACCTTATGCACGGACGGCCCCTGCCAGATTACCAGAAAGGCAAAGAGGGGAGTCTGTGGCGCCTCGGCTGATTTGATAGTAGCCAGGAACTTGCTCTTAAAGTGTGCGCAAGGCACAGCAGCCAATGTCTATCATGCGCGCAATGTAGCCAGGACATTAAAAGCGGTTGGCGAAGGGAAAGCTGATTATAGCATTAAAGAAGAGGGTAAATTAAAGGGCATAGCCAGCCGATTTGGGATTAACGGAAACAGAACGCTTGAAGAAGTAGCCAGCGAATTTGGGGCGTTCTTCATAGACCAGATTAATAGTAATGATTATGAAGCGCTCAAATTAGTCAGGGTATTAGCCCCTAAGAAACGCTTAGCAATATGGGAAAAGCTTGGCATTGTTCCCGGAGGGCCTAATTCCGAAGTGGCCACAGCGCTTTCTAAAGCGATGACTAATGTTAATAACGATGTGGTGGATTTATTGCTCCATTGTTTGCGTTTAGGGATTGCCAACGAATATGCCGGACTTTTTGGGATTACCACGATGCAGGAGATCCTGGCAGGCATAGCCTCCCCGAATCAGGGCGAAGTAAATATAGGTATATTAGACCCTGAGGCAGTAAATGTGCTAATGCACGGGCATCAACCCCTTCTTGCGATTAAAGTGTTGGAAGCTGCGCGCGATAAGAAGTGGCAGGAGAGGGCAAGGAAGGCCGGAGCCAAAAACGGCCTTAAGATATACGGCTCCTTATGCGAAGGCCAGCAGATTTTTAATATTGCTTCAGAGTATAAGGATGTCTTTTTTGGCCAGATAGGCAATTGGATACAGCAGGAATTAGTGTTAGCTACGGGAGCAGTAGACGTATTGGCTTTTGACTACAACTGTGTGATGCCCACCATCTCTGAAGAGTTTGCGCCGAAATACCATACAAAGTTAATCTCAACAGACAAAACCATCCGGCAGGCTAATGTGGAGCGGCTTGAATTTGAGTCAGATAATGCTAAGGAAATCGCAGAAAAAATTTTGGAGAGGGCGGTAGAGGCTTTTGGGAAGAGAGGTAAGGTTAATATTCCTTCAGTGAAACATTCCGCAATGGCGGGTTTTACCACTGAGAGCGTAGTAAGCGCCTTAGGAGGCTCGGTTCAGCCGTTGATAGACGCCATTGCCTCAGGTTCAATTAAAGGCGTTGCCGCGGTCGTGGGCTGTACCACGGTCAGGGAATTCCAGTCGGGCAGGCATATAGTCGGTTTGACAAAAGAGCTTATTAAGAGGGATATCTTAGTGATCGGCGCAGGTTGTTGCTCAAGCACAATGCAGAACGCTAATCTAATGTCCCCAGATGCTGTGAGCGAAGCAGGCAGGAATTTAGCCTCGGTGTGCTCTAGTTTAGGGGTGCCTCCATGTTTATCTTATGGTAGTTGTACGGATATTGGCAAGATTATCCAAACGGCAGTTGCTCTGGCTGATGCCCTTGGGGTTGATGTCCCGGATTTACCAGTTGTTGCTTCAGCGCCTGAATATATGGAACAGAAGGCTGTAGCAGACGCTTTCACTGCTGTTGCATTTGGCCTGACTCTGCATTTATCTCCCGCCCCTCCGGTTCTGGGTAGCCCGACAGTAACTAAGATTTTGACGCAAGATGTTGAGTCTTTAACGGGCGGAAAGGTATTTGTGGAACTCGATCCGGTTAAAACAGCAGATGCAATAGAGGAACATATTTGCAAGAAGCGTAAGGCATTGGGCTTGAAAGTAGACGGCGTGTTAGCTAAAAAATAATTTTTGGAGGAAGGTGTGCTATGAAAAGACTCATGGTAAAGCTTGAAAGATGCAGTGGATGTAAACGGTGCGAATTAGCCTGTATGGAGGAGCATTCTGCTCAGAAGAACTATTGTCTGGCAACATTAGGCGCCCCTGAGCCAAAAACGAGAATTTTTGTCGAATCCATCAATGATCGCCCTATGCCTGTGGTATGCAGGCATTGTAATGAGCCGTTATGTGTAAGCGCCTGTATGGCTGGGTGTATGCAGAAAGATCCGGTTACAGGTATAGTGAATAATATGGGTCACGAACAGCAGTGTGTAGGGTGCTGGATGTGTATTATGGCTTGCCCTTACGGTGTAATCAATCCTTCTTTTGATGTTGCGCAAACAGGAAAAAATGCATTTGCCCAGGCATTAAAGTGTGATTTTTGTCCAGAGAGAGAAACGCCGGCTTGCGTAGTAGCCTGCCCTAATGATGTTTTAGAGGCTGAGGAAATAAAAGAATAATTAATAAGTATCCCAAAGGGAGGCGTATATGCGATATGTGATTATTGGCAGCAGTGCAGCAGGCGCGCAGGCAGCAGAGGAGCTGTGCGCCTTAGACAAAGATAGCAAGATAGTGGTTGTATCGCAGGAAGGCTATCCGCCTTACTCGCGCTGTCTTATTTCTCGCTACGCGGATGGCAGGTTATTAGAAAGTGATCTTTATTTTAAAACCAAGGATTTTTTCAAAAAATGCGGCGTTGAAGAGAATTTACATACTACGGCCGCAAAAATAGACAGGGCTGCAAAAAAATTGATCTGTGAAAATGCTAAAGAGATAGAATACGATAAACTATTAATTGCCACAGGAGCCAGGCCTCGGTTTCCCAAAATAGACGGATTAGATTTAAGCGGAGTTACCTGCTTCCATTCTTTAGATGACGCCTATCGTGTTGCGGAGTCAGTAGCCTTTGTCAAAGAAGCTGTGGTGGTGGGCGCCGGGTTCGTAGGGCTTGAGGCTGCCTATGCGCTCACCAGGCTGGGCATAAAAGTTACCGTTGTAGAAAGATGCTCCCAGATATTGCCTAACCAATTAGATATCATCGCCAGCAAAATAATCCAAAGAGACCTTGAAGAGTTGGGCGTAGAGGTTATTCTCAATGAAAGCCTCATTTCTATTAATGGAACAGAGTCAGTATATGACGTGACTACTGCGGATAAGGCACATATCAAATGTGAGTTTGTCGTTATTGCCACTGGCATAACTCCTAACAAAGAACTGGCAGAACAAGCAGGGCTGGATACAGATAGAGGGATTCTGGTAGATGAGTTTTTGATGACTTCTGATGCGAATATTTTTGCTGCAGGGGACTGTATTGAGATTCAAGATGTATCTACAGGCAAAAGGACACTTTCTGCCACTTGGTTTAATGCGGTTTTGCAGGCAAAATTTGCTAGCCACAATATGGCTGGCGGAAGGAGAAGATACACCGGCGCCGTGGGAATTCAAAATGCGGTGCAGTTTCATCAGATACCGGCTATATCATTCGGTAAAACATTAATAGAAGACGAAAGCAGCGACGGCTATGAAGTGATAAGCATCCACTCAGGAAATGTGTATAAGAAGCTGGTATTAAAAGAAGATAAAATTTGCGGGATGATTTTTGTGGGCGATATAGCTAAATCCGGATTCTATGCGGCATTAATTCGCCAGGAGGTAGATGTATCTAAATACAGGGATAAATTGTTAGACCAGGACTTTAGTTATGCCTATTTTAAAGACGAGAATTTCGGCCAAATGGACCCCTACAAAACTATTCCGGCATGCTGGGGGAGTCCTGTGTGGTGGCTTCAGCGCGCACAATGTATGGGCATCGGCTCATAAGAAAAACAGAAGGCATTTAATGATGGACATAAAGGCTATTGAATTAGATTTACGAAAATTAAGCATGACAGATAGGCATACCAGGATATTTAGTGCCTTGAAGGAGCTAAAAGAGCAAGATGCCATTATTATAACCAATGACCATGACCCAAAGCCACTGCAGTATCTCCTAAAAGCAGAATTTAAGAATACATTTAGTTGGGAGTATAAAAAGCAGGGCCCGGATGAATGGGTGATCGAGATAAAGAAGCTTTACCCCGGGGACAGTCTAACCGCAGAGCAAAAGGGGAAAAGAGAAAAATTAAAACAGGCGCTTAAAAAACTTCATGAGGCGCCGCCGCAAGATTTAGAGAAAGTTAAGAAAAAAGCAGTAATTTATTTTAAAGATACTGATCCTAAAGAGCTTGCCTTGGTTGAACAAGAGCTTATTCAGGAAGGCACCAGCCGCCAAGAGATGAAAAGGCTCTGCGATGTGCACCTAGAAGTAATGAAAGAGCAGCTTGGAGTAAAGGCAAAACGTATAAAACTGCCGGCATGGCATCCGATTACAATTCTTAAAGACGAGCATAAGATAATAAAGCGCAATCTAAAAAAGCTTAAACGCATACTAGAGAAATTAAAAACTGCTGGTTCGTTTGAGAAGGCAAGGCATCAGATTAATACCTTAAAAGAGCTCTCGCATTTTTTCTTAGAAACAGAAAAGCATCATCAGAGAGAAGAGGAGGCAATTTTCCCGAGATTGATAGCGCACGGCGTAACCGAACCGCCGGAAATATTTAAAGAGGACCATGTAGAGTTTAAAACAAAGAAGAAGAGCCTCTTTGAAATTACGATGAACGCACAGACTAAAGATTTCAAAGAATTCGTAGAGGCGCTTAGCCCTTTAATAGAGTTTTTGGTTAAGAATCTCGATGACCATATTTATAAAGAAGACAATATTCTTTATCCTATGTCGCTTGAAACTCTAGAAAAAGATGAATGGAAGGATGTGCGCAAAAAATTCGACGCTATAGGATATTGTTGCTTTGTGCCGGTTGATTTTCAGCCAAAGGCTGACCCGCCCATATATAAATTATCGGTGGCGGGAAAGAAGAAAAAGGGCCGATAGAATGGAAAGGTATCTTAATACGCCCATAAAAGAAATTATTACCAGCTTCCCGGAGGTTGGGAAAATCCTTGAGGAATATAGCATTGGCTGCGTTCCTTGCACTTTAGGCTCCTGTTTACTGAAGGATATCGTGGCAATACATAATCTTGCCGAAGACAAGGAATTAGAGTTAATGTACCGGATAGAAAAGACTATCTATCCAGAAAGAGACATTAAAAAGCCCGTATTCAAGGCGTCTAAAAAAGAACCGGATAAGGAGATAAGGTATTCTCCGCCGATGAAGAGATTAGTGGATGAGCATACATTGATTAAAAAATGGATTGGACGGATACCGCAAGTAATTGAAAATGTAGATATTGAATCAGAATCTGGCAGCCAATTGATTTTAGACGGCCTTGATTTTATCCGATTTTACGCAGATAAATTCCATCATGCCAAAGAAGAAGATATACTGTTTGATTACACGGATAAAAATTTAGATATTATTAGAACCATACTTGCTGACCATGAGGCAGCGCGGGGGCATGTTAAGGAAATGTTAAAGGCAATTGGAGAAAAAGATACAAATGCAATTATCGGACATCTATGTGCCTATAAAGACCTTTTGACCGAACATATAAAAAAGGAAGATGAAATTCTGTATCCCTGGATTGATAGAGGGCTTTCCACAACTCAGGTGGGAGAACTATTCGCCAAATTTAACGAGGCAGAAGAAAAGATGGATAAGGGGGTGATAGAAAAGTGCCAAAAGTTCATCGCAGAGGCAGAACAAAGAATAGAAAATTTTCACCGCTCATAAGCGGGATCCCGCAAAATGCGGGAAGAACCAAAAAAGGAGGAAGCAAAATGATGGACGGATGCCCAGGCGCAAGAACGCAGGATTTTAGAGAAAAAGAAACTAAAGGTGATGAATCAGGTAAGAGGCAATCGCAATTAAGGCAATGGCCAATTCAATTACATCTGGTATCGCCAGAAGCGCCATATTATCAAAAGGCAGATGTGCTTTTGTCAGCAGATTGCGTGGCTTTTACCGTAGGAGATTTCCATAAGGATTATCTTAAGGGAAAGAGTATTGCCATCGCTTGTCCAAAACTTGACGAAGGACAGGATGAGTATGTTGAGAAAATTAAATCCTGGATAGATGATACCAAGATTAACACGCTTACGGTAATGATTATGCAGGTTCCTTGTTGTGGTGGCTTGGTGGCTATGGCACAACAAGCCTTGCAGTCAGCGAAGAGGAAAATACCGGTTAAGTCTATAGTGGTCAGCCTTCAGGGAGACATTCTTTCAGAAGAATGGGTTGAGGCATAAGCCGGTAAGGCAATGGTTTGGCTCATATAGCCAAAGCCATAACAGGAGAAATATGTGCGGGATTGGGACGAAATGGAAACAGCCATTTTATGATGATGTTGAGCCGATAAAATTGAAGGAACCTCTGGCTGAATTTTTAGGTGCGATTGACGAAGGCGAGGAGTTTATCTTTACCTATACCGATGCGATAAAGTTAGCCGGGCATTCTTGTCCTGCTGTAGCCGGGGCTTACAAGATAACCCAGAAGGCACTCAGGGCATTATACGGTGAGCGAAATCCCATCAGGGGTGAAATCAGCGTCAGGATTTTA
>MHHD01000012.1 GCA_001805895.1 Omnitrophica WOR_2 bacterium RIFCSPLOWO2_12_FULL_51_8
GTGCCTTGGCCAAAAGGGAAAACGCCTCTAAATTGAGCGTGGGTTCCCCGGTGTGGGTCTTAAAAAGTTCGCCCCTGCACTCGATAATGTCGGCGATATCCAGCGCGTTAAAGGCCGCAAAGACCTCTTCGCCGAGAATGTCCTCTTTTAGATAGAGCTGGACCTTGCCGGTGGAGTCCCGCAGGTCGGCAAAGACCGCTTTCCCGTGCTGCCGCTTGGCAGTAATCCTGCCGGCGGCCCTCACCCGTTCGCCTGCGCGAAAGTTTTCGTGGATCAGGCCGATATCCCTGCGTTCCGGGTCAGGGGCAGGGTAAGCCAGCCCGCCCTTCTCCCGCAGCGCGGCCAATTTGCCCAGCCTCGTTTGCATAATCTCTTTTAGTTCCATAGGGTTATAATTATATACGAGAAGATTGGGTGTGTCAATTAAAAGAAGGAGACAAATTCGGAGGAAAACTTAGTGGATTCAAGCAGAGCCAACAATTCCCTGTATTCCGGCTCGGTTAGAGCTACACTGCCTTCCTGCAGCCTGAGGGTATCCCTTGATTATACATTTAATCACCTCTTGGCTATCTTTAAGATAAGCGCCTGCCAGGGCATTAGTTACTTTTTTACTTAACTCTTTTACTTCTTCTGGATAACGTGTTTCCATAGAGTCTGTTGCCTAACCCCAATAATACTATTCGAGCGAGCCAGCATGGTTATTCTTCGACCGAGGCGGCATTTTATCTTCTCGACATAGCTCGAAGAATAAAATGCCGCAGAGTGGAGAAGATAAATTTGCTGGCGAGTCGAGAATATAGGGGGATATTTCCCTTCGGCAACAGACTCCCATATAATACGTTGTGAGTCTGCGCAAAAATGATTGTTGTTTGGAACTAATCCTTGCCCTCGCTATATGCCTTTGCATAACTGAAGCGTCATTGCGACCCCGAGCAAAGCGAGGGGGAAGCAATCTCATTAAATGGATTGCTTCGTCCTTCGACAAAAGCTCAGGACGAAGCCCTGAGCGTAGTCGAAGGGCTTCGTCGCTGTCGCTCTTCGCAATGACACAGAGTTGCCAATTCGCATGTAGCAATATTTATGCAAGGCTATATAACTCCTTAAGTCTGATTAAATCGTGTGTTTTACGCGGAAACTCGTCGGTTACATTTATCACCACTGCCTTTAACCGCTTCTCAATCGCCTGCTGGCATAAAAATAAGACATACAAATACCTGCCTGCTCTCTGCATAGCTTGAGCTGTATCTAAATCATAATCGGATGTTTTAATCCATTCAGATATATCCTGTTTCTTTTTCAGGCTTCCCCTCATCCCGTTTTCCCTCTTTCTTCAATATCTTTCAAAATTTATTATAACACATCCTTGTGGCTAATCAATTATTTTCAAGCAGGGGGTAGTATACTCGATTGTGTTTTACACAATTTATTTGACATGCCACATTGCCCTTCGCTCAGCCAGCAAAATCCTGGCTTCGCTCGCAACCCTTTACTACCCCGGGTTAAAGGTCGGTCTGTTATTACACACCCGGCCTTATCGGATCGGCCGGTGTGTTTCCTCCTGAAACAAAAAACTGGACTTGACCATTTTTTGTCAAATCCGGCTTACAGTACTACCGTGGCAGCCCTGATTACCTCCGTATCAGGACCACCGGATTATTTACCTATTTTAAACGGCAAAAACTATATAAAATATACCCTATGAATGCTAAATTTCAAGCTAAAATGTGGTTTTGGCGTAACCGGTCAGTCAATGGGGAAAATTTCCAAATGACCATTCACAGGCGCCCCCGTTCACTGACGCATTACAGTTTGGGGGGGGATCGGTTATTCGGCGCGCTGGACCCGGACGATATACTGGCTGCCGACCTGGTTGAGGATGGCGTATTTGAATTCTTTGCCGGCGATGCGCTTAATGTCAATCAGGGCGTTCCTTTTGAGGAAACAATAGGTTATTGCCTGCCGCCGGAAGAGCTCCCGGACTTTTTCGTGGGTATTCAGGAAAGGGATCGGGTGCGGGCTAAAAAAGGGCGTGCCGGGGATATCGATTACCGCGACATCATAACCAGTATAGTATTTGACCCCCCGGACAAAAAACTTGGAACTTAGGATGGTATTATCCACCTGGAAATTCTTCAAGAGGTATTCACAGGCCGGCCGGGAAGAAAGATACGGCTCGATATGCCTGCTGACTACAGGCACGCTGGATAAAAATATAAGCACCAACGGGCTAAAGGCCAATATGCACCCGCGCAGACGGCCGCGGCGGAGCAAAACCAACAACCCCAGGGACAATAAAACCAACGCCGCGATCACCGGATAGAGTGGCGCGCTGGAGGGCATATATTCGGAGAAGTAAAAAGAACCGGCGATGGAGGCCGCGGCGAGAAAAAGGAAAATCATTGCCGTTGCCAGGCAGAGGGAGAAAAATAACCTGCCGGTACGCGCGGCACGGAGCTCGTCTTCGATATAATCGCCGCTCAAGAGCGCCAGGGCCGCGAACATCGGAAAGATATAACTGATCAGCTTTGAATGCGCCGGCTGAAAAATCAGCAAGGTGACGCCGATCCAGCAGGCCAAAAACAAATAAAAAGGGTCTTTGCGGCAGCTCAGCTTCCGCGCAAGCCTGATCAAAGAGGCAATCACAAACAGGCTCCAGGGAAATATACAGGCGGCAATCGAGGCCGGGTAGAAATACCAGGTGTCATTGGCCGGATGCTCTGCCTCTAACAGGCGCCGGAAATGGTCGTTGTAAAAGAATTCGCGGGTAAATTCGCGGCCGTATTTGGCGATCATCAGGATATACCAAGGAAAGGCAAGCAGGGCGAAAATTACCAGGCCCCAGAGGCCGGCCGGGCAGAATAAAAATTTCAGCTCTTTCCTGATCAAAAGGAATAAGACCGCGGCGGCGGGAATCAAAAATCCCAGCGGCCCTTTGGTCAGGACGGCTAAGGCGCTAAAGCCGTAAAACAGCAGCAACGCCGGTGTTTTCTTATCTCGAAAGGCATACCCCCACCAGAAGGCAGTCAGGGATAGTTGGATAAAGACGGCAAAAACCATATCCGTGAATACTGTGCGGGCCAACCCCACATAAAGCCCGCAGGATAATAATAACAGCGCCGCCAAAAACGCCTTCTTCTGGTCACGCAGACCAAAAAGCCCTAACAAATAAACCGCGATTACCCCGATAGCGCCGAAGAGCGCCGGGAAAAACCTGGCGGAGAAGCTGGTAACGCCGAAAATTAAAAAGGCGATCCGCAATAGCCAGTAAATAAAGACCGGCTTTTCAAACTGCGGCTGGGCAAACATATAGGGCGTCATCCAGCTGTTGCGCTGGGCCATCTCCCTGGCAGTCTGGGCGTAAAAGACCTCATCAGGTATAGAGAGGCTGATAATGCCGTTGCCGAGCATAAAGAAGACATAGCACAATAAAATCAGTATAACCAAGTTTCTCGAATTACTATTGCCAGACATATATCCGATTGTCTAAAAATATTAGTTGCGCAATTGCACAGATGATCGCAGATGAGAAGATACAGATTGGCACAGATACTGCCTGAGTAATCTGTGCTCATCTTGCATCTTTTCATCTGTTCCCATCTGTGTATTATTTATTTGACTGGGCATTAATCTTCTGTCTTTCCAATAATTCGTTCACGGTAACGAACCGGAAGCCTTTCTCCTTGAGCTGCCCGGCTAAAAGCGGGATTACCTTCACCGTGGAGCCCCTGTCTCCGCCTTCGGTAGTAAAGACCCCCCCTCCGTCGTGAAAAAGGATGATATCCCCGGGTTTTACCCGGCGGGTGAGGTATTTTACCGTGGTGCGGTAATTAAAACTTACCCAATCCTTGGAGTTGAGCGTCCAGAGGATAATCTGATAACCCATCTCTTTCAGCTTCTTTTTCTCCCTGCCGGTCAGCCAGGCCTTGGGCGGGCGGAATAGTTTAGTCGAGACACCAGTAGCCTTGCGGATGACCTGGTCGTTCTTATCCAGTTCCCGCTCCAATTCCTCCATCGTGTAATAGACCAGGACATGGTGGTCGTAGGTGTGGCTGCCGATGGCGTGGCCTTCCTCGACAATGCGGCGGGTCACCTCAGGGTGCCTCTGTACATGCTCGCCGATAATAAAAAAGGTGGCTTTGGCATTGGCAAGTTTCAACGCGTCCAGCACCTGCGGCGTCCACTCCGCCGACGGGCCGTCGTCAAAGGTCAGGGCTACGATCTTTTCCGTGCCGCCGATGCGGTAGATCGTGCCCCGGCGCACAATTACCGCCTGGTCGAAAAAGGCGGTAAAGAGACCGACCCCCAGAATGATCAACATTAAGGTTAACCCTAAGACGGCTAACATTTAAGGCTTGTATTCGGAAAGCTTCTTGATGCGCTTCAGCATATTCGGGTGGGTGCTCAGGGCCTCTAAGAACCTGTCGCTGAAACTCAGGCGGACTTCCTTAGTCCTTAGCCGGGCTAATTCATCGGCGTCCAGCGTCCCGCTCTTATCCAGGTCCAGCTGGGCAAGCTCCCTGATTTCATTCAGGGCGCGCGAGGGGTCGTTGACAAAAAATGCCTTCAGGCCTTCCGCTTCTTTCAGGGAATCCTTATCCATCCGCGCCGAGCCGTAAACTAATTTATACAGGCTGGAGGCAAGGGCCGGCGGCCGGTTCCCCAAAAGAATGGAGCCCCGGTCGGCGAAATATTCCCGGATGCGCGAGGCATAAAGCACTAAGAGGTTGGTGATAAAATAGAAAAGGAACGCGGCCAGCCCGATAAGAGCGGTATTGCCCCTCCTTTCGTCGCGGCGGCCGTAAAAAAGAAACTGCCAGGCGATGCGGTACATGATCATCGGGATTACCGATAAGATGGTGATGGTCAGGACGTCGCGGTTTTTCAGGTGCGACAGCTCATGGCCGAGGACTGCCTTCAATTCCTCTTCATTCAACAAGCTCAGAATCCCCTCGGTAACGCAGACCCTGCCGTCGCGGATGCCCCTGCCAAAGGCAAAGGCATTAGGCAGGGCAATCTGGGCAATGCCGATTCTGGGTACGGGGATGCCGGCGCGAAGGGCGAGCCCCTCGACAATCTGGTAGAGTTGGGGGTATTCTTCTTTTTTGACATAACGCACCCGCATGCTCCACTCCACGATCTTCGGCCCTATCATATATTGGATAAACATCATCGCCAAAGAGAGGAAAAAGTAAAAGGAAAACCCGCCGAAACGCAGGAATTGCGTGCCGATCACTACCAGCAGCGCGTAGATCATGCCGAAGAGCGCGGTAACCAAGAGCCACATTCTCAATCTTAAAGACCACATTTTGCATACCCCCTAAAATTTGTAGTTGGGTTAGGGTTAGGATGCCCGGCTGCCTTACCCTTACCCAATGACCAATCCCATAATTGAGAATAAATCATACAGGCTATTTTACAACGTCTGCCTTTATTATATACCTGACCACCGGATTGTCAAGGTCGTCCGTGGCAACATAAACAAACTGCTTTACCTGGCCGGAGTAACCCCGGCTATTAAACTTCACTTCGATCTGCGTGCTTTCTCCGGGCTTGAGGGTCTTATCTTTTACCACCGAGGCCGTGCAGCCGCAGGAAGTGCTGGTGTCCTTGATGGTTAAAACTTTCGCGGTTTTGTTTTCCAAGACAAAGCTGTGCCTTTGCACACTGCCTTCCCTCACCTGCCCGAAATCGTAAGTATTGGGATCGGCTGCCGGGGCAACCAGTTCTGCCGCCGGCTGGGGGTGATCCTGGGTAAAAGCGGGAACCGCGGCAAAAAAAAACAAAAGCAGAAAAAACGCAGATAAACGCATTATGCCCTCCAGAGTAACAGTGCGCCTAAAGCGAAAAATAACAACGTCAGCAATAACTTGGCCGATCCTAAATGCTTTTGCATGAATTTCGCGAACTGCCCGGAAGTAGCGCCAAAGAGCGCGCAGAGAAAGATGGCAAACAGGGGCAGGATGAACATCAGGTTATAAAGCAATAGGTACCCCAGGGCCTCTGATTTCAGGCGCGTGGCCTTCAACACAAAGGCGATCGTCGGCAGATATACCTGGCCGGTGCAGACCGCCTCCAGCAGGGAAACCAGGAAGCCGGTAATCAGCGCGCAGGCAAATAACTTAAAGGCAAAGGCGCGCTGCCCATGAGCCGGCTGATCCTGCGTTCTGTCTTTCCGGTAAAAGAGGCCGATTATCCGATGGATGCTGTTTTTCACCGACTGCGGCAGCTGCAGGAATTGCCCATCCGGGCGGCCAGAGCGGATATAGCGGAAGAAGTCCCTTGCCGCCAGCGCGCCCAGCCCCAGGCTAAACACCCCGATGGAAATATTGGCCGCTTTGGTTACCATCCGGAAACCTCTCAGCCGATAAAGGAAATTGAATGCCCCCACGCCGATCAAAAGATAGGTGGCAAATACCGCCAAAATAAAGGAAAGCCCGATCACCGCCAGCTCTCTCTTTCTGTATCCCTGTAAAGCCAGAAAAGACATAAAAAAGACGATTACCGTGAAGGCGCAAGGGTTTATCCCGTCCACCAGGCCGGCTCCCGCTACCGCCAGCGGCTGGAAATTTTTGAACCGGCCGATCAGATCAACCAACGGCAAGCCCTTTTTCCATCCCGTCTTTGCCAAAGACTGATTAATCAGCGAACGTAAGTTAGCCTCCGCATCGCCCTTGCCGTTCAGCAGAGCGCCGGAAAAATAAAACACCGGCAGGGTAAGCTCGATTTTCTTTTCCTGCTGCGCGTCCAAAGCTAACATCAGCTTATAATTGTCCATCTCCGAAATATCGCGGTAGTCAATGGCGATCTTACCCTGGAATTCTTTTTCAATTTTAGGCATTACCTTCGCCTTGATTTCAATGCAGTTGTGGCAGGCAGGCGAATAAAATACGATAAGTTCAGGATCAGCGGCCTGCCCCCTGCCGACGGTCAAGGCAGACTTAGGACCGCCCCCCCTGGGCACTCGGAAGCGGTCGATAACATTGGAATCAATATCAATCGCCTCCACCGACAGCGCGTCTTGTTCCGCGCAGAGCTTACAAAAATGGTGCGCCCTGACAAACCGCTGGCTGTAAGGGCCGGCGCTGATCTGATTATACAAAGGCGCCCCTCCGCCGCCGGTAACGATATAATAGGTCTGCTGATAGAGCGAGCGCTCGTAGGCATGGGTGTGGCCGCTAAAGACCGCGTTTACTTTATATTTTTCAAAGACAGGCAGAAGCGCCTGCCGCAGCGGGATATTCTCCCCGGCGTGGACGCCGGTAGTAAAAAGCGGATGGTGTAGTAAGACAATTTTAAATTTACCTTCGGCGCCTGCCTTTTGCAGATCATCCTCTAACCATTGATACTGCGCATCGCCCTCTTGGATACCGGAGCAGGAGTCTAAAACCGTAAAATGGATACTGCCGATATCCAACGAATACCAGCGCTGGTCAGGGGCCAGGCCGAAATTTGAAAAATACTGCGGCGCGTATGCCTCATGATTGCCTAAAACCGGGTAATACCTGGTTTGCTCCCTGAGCCTGGCAGTAATGCTATTAAAGATCTTCCAGTGCTCCGGATTCAACCCGTTCTCTACCAGGTCCCCGGTATTGAAGACCGCCCGCGGTTCAATGCCGGCAATCAGCTCAACGATCCTTTTATGCTCCGCATGCCCGGTGCGGCTGTCGCCGTAAATCACCACGCAATCCGACGCAGTTCCCTGACCGGCAAAGGAGAGATTTGCGAGGAGCGCCAAGGCAAAAATTAATGCTAAAGCTGAATTCTTGATACGCATATTTTGTTATTCTAACTTACAAAATAGTTTTATTCAAGGAAAAAAGCCGGCAAGAATTCTCTGCTTACTCGTACCTTAAGGCCTCGATGGGGTCAAGCCGGGAGGCCTTATGCGCCGGCCAGATGCCGAAGGCCACACCGATGACTAAGGAAAAGATGGCGGCCAGCGCCACCGAAAACGGAGAAACCCTGACTGCCCACCCGGCGAAGATATTAATTAGCAGGGATACGCCGCCGCCCAGGAAAATACCGCTTAGCCCGCCAATCAGCGCCATCAATACCGATTCGATCAGGAACTGCGCCAGGATATCCCGGTTGTTCGCCCCGATCGCCTTGCGCAGGCCGATTTCCCGCGTGCGCTCGGTTACCGAAACCAGCATGATATTCATAATCCCGATGCCGCCGACCAAGAGCGAGATCGCGGCAATCGAACCCAGCAATAAAGACATCGTCTTGGTCGTCGCCTCCAACGTATTTTTAATATCCGCCATATTGCGGATCTGGAAGGAATCATTGTCATCTTCATCTAAGCGGTGCTCTTTTCTGATTAGCGCGGAAATCGCTTCCTGCGCCGGCTGCAGCAGCTCAGGGGCCTTTGCCTCCACGAAAATAGAATCGATGTACTGCCTGCCCAATACCCGGTACATCGCGGTAGTAACCGGGATAATGACTATATCGTCCTGGTCGCGAAAAGCGCTGGCGCCCTTTTCCGGCAGGACCCCGATCACCCGGAAATTGACTAAGTTTATCTTGATCGTCTCTCCGACCGGGTTAGCGTCGCCGAAAAGCTCCCTGGCCACAGTCATCCCCAATAGCGCTACCTTCTCCCTCAGCCTTACCTCCTGCTCGTTAAAAAATCTGCCTGCGGCAGGGATTGCCGCGCGCATCTGGGCGTAAGGCACCCCGACGCCTTCAACCTGAGTATTCCAGTTTTTGTCGGCGTGGACGATTTGCCCGCGGCCGGTCACCGAAGGATAAGCCCTGACTACTTCGTCGGTCAGCTTGCTGATTGCGGCCAGATCGGAAAAAGTAAAACGGGTGACTGTCCCCGCCTGCAGGGCCACCCCCTGCGACCTGGTTGAGCCGGGCCTGATTAACAGGAGATTGGAGCCCAGGGAAGCCACCTGCTTTTCGATTGATTCCTTTGCCCCCTGGCCCAAGGCAAGCATAGCGATCACCGAGGCCACGCCAATTAAAATACCCAGGATGGAAAGCAGGGAGCGCATTTTATGGGACAACATCGCAGAGACCGCCTGCCGCAGGTAATCTAAGAATTTTGTCTGCCCGGCTGCCTTGCGGGGTTTCGCCAGAATAGTATCAAGTAGGCCGTCTTCTAAGGCGACGACTTCGGAAAGCATCCTTTCCTGATCCATCCGCTGATCGGAGATAATCCGGCCGTCGCGCATCTGGATCACGCGCCGGGCATGCATCGCGACTTCCTTCTCGTGGGTTACAATGATCAAGGTCTTGCCTTTTTGATTCAGGTTTTTCAGGATGGAGATGATCTCCTCCTTGCTTTTTGAATCCAGGTTGCCCGTGGGCTCGTCAGCGAGGATAATCAAGGGGTCATTGACCAGCGCGCGGGCAATCGCCGCCCGCTGCTGCTGCCCGCCGGACAACTCGCTGGGGCGGTGCCGCAGCCTGTCCTGCAGGCCCACCCCGGCGATCTCTTGCCTGGCCTTTTCTGCAAGATGCCGCTTACCGGCATAAATCAAAGGCAGTTCCGCGTTTTCTAAAGCGGTCATCCTCGGCAGCAGGTGGAATTGCTGAAACACAAACCCCATCACCCTGTTCCTGAGGGCGGCCAACGTTTCATCCGTCAGCCGGGTGATTTCCCTGTCCCCAAGAAAATAGGAGCCGGTATCCGGACGGTCGAGCAAACCCAGGATATGCATCAGGGTGGATTTCCCGGAACCTGAGGCCCCCATAATCGCCACAAATTCGCCGGAAGAGATTTTTAAGGAAACGCCGTCCAGCGCCTTTACCTCTATCTGGCCCAAAGAGTAGGTCTTATAAATATCTTTTATTTCGATCACTTGTTTGACCTCTAACGGCCTGCCGCCCCTCTTTCCCGCCTTTGAGGCATAAAAGGATTGGCGCCGGCGCGGGTTTTTGGCAGGGCATATTTTTTCGACTTGACCACGACCTTCTCGCCCGGGGCAAGCCCTGAGATAATTTCCGTATTCTTATCGTCGGCAATGCCTAATCTAACCATCCGCCTCTCTGCTTGGCCGCCGTTCTTGCCGGCAACCAGAACAAAGCTCTCGCCCTTATCTTTCAGCACTGCCTCCAGAGGCAGAAGCAAAATGCCGCTTCTATCGTCCACGATAAAATCTATGCTGGTATTCATCCCCGAGCGGAAAAAGTCCGGCGCTGCCTCGGTCAGGAGATCAACCTCATAAATGGTCACGTTGTTTAGAGTCTTGGACTCATAATAAATGTGTTCGACAACGGCCTTGATCTTAGTGTCCGGGTAGGCATCGAGGCTGACCACCGCGTCCTGCTTGAGCTTGATTTTCCCGATGTCCGTCTCGTCGACCTGCGCGCGGACGATTAAACGGTCGGATAACACCACTACCGCATCGGCGGTAGTGACGGTCTGGCCCGGCTGGGTCGTAGCCACGATCACCTCGCCGTTGATCGGCGCGAATAACGCGATGGGCTTATAGACCTCCTGCCAGTATCCTATTTTATCCCCGCCCTGCCCCCGCGCGGCGTCCAAAAGAGCGGCCCTTTCGGTCGAGCTCATCCAGGCCAGGATCTGTCCGGCCTTTACCTCCTCCCCCTCCTTAACCAATATACTCTCAATGCGGCCGTTAACCGGCGGCTTGATGCTCAATCGGTTTTTGGGCAGGACCGTCCCGGTGGTGGAGACGACCTGGCGGATGGAGCCGATGCGCGGGGTTATCTCCTCCGAGAGCTCTTCATCGCCTGTTTTCCACCGCGCCTTTACTACGATAAAAACAACAACCGCCAACACCAGCGGCATAGCCAGATAGAATTTAGTCTGTTTATTCATATTCTAAGGTTTCTCCTTTCGCCTGGATCAAGCCTGCCTCCGCGAATAAGCCGTTGGCCTGAGCATCCAGAAAGGCCTTCTTTGCCTTGACTAAGTTATCCTGGATAATCGTCCAGTTATCGAAAGTCATAAAGCCTGTAGAGTACTGCGCCTGGGCAATCTCCGAACGCTCTTCTGCCGCGGCTAACTGTTTCTGCTGCACATTGACATAGTCCAACGTATCCTGCAGGCCAGCCCAGGCCTGCTCCAGGCTTAACACTAAGCTGTCTTTACCGCTCCTTTCGTTCTCCCGCAGTTGATTGAGCAGTGCCTTGGCCTGAGAGACCTGGGCGAACCTTAATCCGCCTTCGAATATCGGCATAGACAAGGTAAGCCCTAAATTCCATTGATCGTTGCGCGGCGACCAACGGGAGCCGCTTTTGTTCGCCCCGGCGGAGCCGGTAAGAGTGGGAGAAAAATTCGCATAGGCGGACTTCACGCCGAACTGCGCCGCGTTCTTTTGGGCGATGAGCTGCTGCAAAGAAGGATTGTCTTTGGCCAGGGCCTCAAAATCAGGCTTATCTCTGGCCGCGTCTATTACCGTGAAATCTCCCTTTGCCTCTACCGGCGTAAGTTTCGTCCGGCCCATTTCCTTGGTCAGCTCTCTCTGGACGACTTCCAGGCCCCTCTCCACCTGGGAAATTTCATAGCCGGCCTGGCTCAAGTCTGCCTCCGCGGCCAGCAACGCGCCTTTATGCTCCAATCCCGATTCATAACGCAGGGTAATCAGCTCCAGGTTGCCTCTCCTGATCGCATAAATCTCCCGGGTAATCCGCAGCATCTCCTGCGCCCGCAATAAATCAATGAATGCCGTGCGCAGCCTGAATCTGACCGTAGAGGAAGTAAAGCTGAAATTTTCCTTGGCCGCCTTGATATTTTCCGCGGCGGCATTGACATTGCTGATGGTCTTGATGCCGTCAAAAATAAGCTGTGTCCCGATTAATCCGTAGTTATAGGTATCGGCGATGGAGTCGGATTTTCCGGTATCTGTCCTGGCGGTAGAGGCATTAAGGCTGGAGTTTATCTGGGGGAAAAGGGCGCTGGCGGTGATTTTCCTTCTGGCCTCGGATTGCTTAACTTCTTCCTCCGCCGCGATCAAATCCGGATGGTTTTTCGCCGCCTCCCTGAGGCAGTCTTTCCACTCCAGGGCCTCCAAGGCTGCCGCCTGGCGGAAGAAACAAAGAATAAAGAAAGAAGTTAACGAAAAAAACTTAAAGCGCCTCTGCATGATCATATTCCCTGCCAGGCGCGCCATTAATGATGGTGGTCCGGCCCGGGGTGCTGGTGGGGATGGGTATGCGCTTGCCTCTGGTGACAATGGGCATGGGTATGGATGAGGTTATGCTCCTCTAAGAAACGGCTGTCCGCTAAGAGCCTCTCCGGCTCCTCTACCCTGGCGATTTTTTTCTCGCGGCTCAACACATAGACCCGGTCCGATATTTCCTCGACAATATGCAGGTCGTGGGTAGCGGTAATGATGGTCCTGCCTGCGCTATTTGCCCGCAGGATAATCTCCACGATCGCGCAGCTGGTTTTAGGGTCCAGCCCCGCCGTCGGCTCATCCAGGACCAAGACCTGCGGCTCGATGATCAAGGTAGAGGCAATGGCAACTTTGCGCTTTTCGCCCACGCTTAACTGATGCGGGGAACGTTGCAACAGGTCATCGATCCCCAGATCATCCGCGATTTTCTCCAGCCTGCATGCAGTCTCTTTTTCCCCGACGCCTAACTGCAGCGGCCCGAAACAGATGTCTTCCTCTACCGTAGGGCAGAAAAGCTGGATATCCGGATTCTGAAAGACCAGCCCGACCTTCTTTCTGAAATCCCGGGAGAAATCCGCGTCATTGAATACACCTTCCTGCAACGCAACTCCGAAGGCCCGAATGGCGCCCTGCTGCGGAAAGATCAGCCCGTCTAAAAGATGCAAAAGCGTGGACTTGCCTGAGCCATTTGCGCCGAGCACGGTTATCTTTTCCCCCTGCCTGATATCCATATCTATGCCGCGCAAGGCAGGGTATTTCCCCAGATAGGAGAAATACACGTCTTTCAATGAAAAGATAGGCTCATCCATATCAATACGCCGGCCAGCCACAGCCAGTCTTTTGTCCCCACCCTAAAATCATCCAGCGCCGCCGGCTCTCCGCTGTAGCCCCGGGAAAGCATCGCCAGATACACCTCTTCATTCAGCTGATACGAACGCGCCCAGAGATAGGCGATATTCCAGGCCACGATGCGCTGGCCTCTCTTATAATGGATTTTTGCGCCGGAGCGGCTTTTGACGGCAAGGCAGGTATGCTCGATTATCTCCATAAAGAAATAAATATAGCGGTAACACATCCCGATAGTGAACACAAAAATCTGCGGGATGCCAAAAACTCTCAGCGCCTTCAGCAGCGCAAAATGCCTGGTGGTAATACCCAGGAGCACGGCAAAGGATACCGAGGTTGCCACGCGCGCGGTAAATAATACTGCCCCGGATAAACCCGGCCGGGTAATCGTAAGTTTAAGGCCGGATATGCTGAAACTTACCAACACCTCCCCGGGCGTCACGAAGCTGAATAAGGCGGGAATGACGATAAAGAGCGAAAACAGGGGTATGAATACCCAGGTCCTTTTTAAAAAAAATCCCAGGTTAATTTTGGAATAATACGCCAGGGCCAGGCATAACGCGTAAAGGAATAATAAAATCACTATGTCCCTGGTAAATAATACCCGGATGATAAATAAAACAAAGGTGATGATTTTTATCCTCGGGTCTAAAGACTGCAAAAAACCCCTGTCTAAGGCGCAGGCATCGGAAAAAACCGCCTCTTTCAAAAAAGATAGCGCGCCCGCCAGGGAACGCTCTATAAAGTCATTCCTCCTCAGCACTGGCTTAGCCGCCTTTCCTTGATAAAATTTTCCCGATGAAGAAACTTAAAGCTGCCACCACAATTATCCCCAGCGCGGCAGATATTATATAGGTAAGGCTGAGCCGGGGTAAACCTTTTTCTGCCCAGGCCCCAAAGCCATAATCCGCTAGCGGCGCGCTCCAGAGGCCTGACCACTTTGCCATCCCGCGGGGAATGTAACCGGCAAGTTTTTGTATTTCTTCGAGCCCCCATTCTCCCCACGCGGCCCCGGCTTTCAGCCGTGCAGGCAAAATAAGGCCCAGCGGTGATAAAATAATCAACACAGCGATTCCCCACCACAATTTAACCGTGGTTTTCATCGTGAGCCCCCCCGCCTGTCTCCAGGAGCAGGGGGTCATGTTTTTGCAGGTATTTAACGACCAGCGCGGTAACAATTGCTTCTATCCAGCCAAATACCGCTAGATGCCCGCCCAGCATCATCGGAATCGCGACATTTAAACCATAAGGGCAATACAGGGACTGCCCGCCGGCGGTTTTGTGCAGTAAGGGTTGAATGCCGAACATTACCGCGGCGGATAAGGCGGCGATATTTAGGGCCGTATAGCCGGCAATCCCGGCGGCAATCACCCGCCTGCCGGAAGTAACCGGGGAGGAGCCGCTGATCAGCCTATACAGGTAATAGCCGGCAAAGACCTCGACAAACGCCATATTGAAACAATTCGCGCCGATGGCAGTGATGCCGCCGTCGCCAAAGAGCAGCGCCTGGACAACCAAGGCAACCGTAACCGCGATGCACCCTGCCCAGGGCCCCAGCAGTATCGCTGCCAATACAGCGCCTACCGCGTGGCCGGTGGAGCCTCCGGGAATCGGCAGGTTAAACATCATAATCACAAAACTGAATGCCGCGCCGATGGCAAGCAAAGGCGCATGCCTTGCCTGAAGCGTCCTTTTTACGATCTTCGAGGCCGCTGCCCAAATCGGCAGCATCACCGCGTAGAAAAATCCGCAGGTCACAGGCCCTAAGTAACCATCGGGAATATGCATTTTATAGTAGGGGGACACCCAATAAGCTAAAGCGCAGGGTGTCCCCGGTTGGGGACACCCTGCCGATTGGATTATGGGGTGTCCCCGAAGTTTGGATTTTAACGGCGGAGCCTAAATTTGCCCGCACCCAACATAATTAGCGCAATAGAAACACAACTAAGCACAAAATTATACTCAAAGCCTCCAGACTGGATAAAGAAACCTTTGGAAACATGCACTGTGAGAGCAGCCACTAACATAAAGATTAAAATCAGCGCGGCTGCAAGCCTAGTAAACAAGCCCACGAGCAGCAATAAACCGCTGATTAATTCCGTGTAAGCGCCTATATACGCCCAGAACAACGCTGGCTTAAAACCCAAGCCCGCTAACATCTGGGAAAATCCGTTAATCCCCGGGCCGCCGAATATCCCGAAAGCTGCCTGCAGGCCGTGCCCGAGAAATACTACGGCCAGGCAAATCCGCAGCACCAAAAGCGCCAAATCCATCATCGCCCACTCCCTTAATGAGCGCTTGACTTACGAGCACCGAAGGTGTGAGTAAGTCAATGCACGAATCAATCCCGAGCCTGCGAAGTAAATTTCGCAAGAAATTTACAAGCGTTTAGGCGAGGGATAAGCACCTATCTCGCTTTTAACAATGCCTTGACGATGCCTAACTTATTCCCCCACCCCGGGCTGCGAAAAACCGACATCAGATAATGCAAAAGAGTTGCCGGCTTGCCGCGGACATTCACCCCCAAAACATTGCCGCAGGAGCGATTATTCGCCATTGGGATAATATAGCCTAAATCCCGGGGCTGATATTTTTCCGATTTGCCTCCTTTTATGCTTCTAATGATATTGGCGGCGGCAATACTCCCCTGGGCAATGGCAAATTGCACAGCCATCCTCAAAAATGACCCGGCATAAGAAAAATAGGCAGCGTCGCCGATGACAAAACAACTGTTGTTTAGCCTTAAAAATTCGTCCACCTTCACCCTGCCCTGGGGGTTCTTCTCCACATCTAATTTTTGCAGGAAATCCGCGGTCTTTACCCCGGCTGTCCAGATGAGCATGGCGTTGGCGAATTCCCTCCCTGCGCAGGCGATTACCCTGCGGCCCTCAATCCCCCCAATCGCGCAGTTAGGCAAAACTTCGACCTCCAATTGTTTTAAATTTCCCGCGGCATAGTTTTTTATCCAACCCGGCAGCGGCCCCAGGATTTCCGGGGCGCGCTCTACGATGACGATGTTTTTTCTCCGCTTGAAATACCGCCTGAGGTTAGCGGCCAATTCAATACCGGTATAGCCGCCGCCGGCAATAATATAATGCTCAAAATCATCCCGCTCCAGGGCCTGCCTGATTCTTTGCGCGTCAGAGGCATCATCTAATTTATAGGCGCGCTCTTTGAACAGTTGGCTGCCGTAAAAATTGGTCTCGCTGCCGGAGGCAACCACCAAGTAATCAAAATCCAGGGCCTGCCCCGAGGTGAAGACTGTCTTTGCCGGCAGGTCAATGGCTTTCACCTCCTGCCGGATAAAATTAAAGCCATAATCTGCGGCTAGGGCCCTGATAGGATAAACTAAATTTTCCAGCGGGAGCTTCCTGCCGATGCTGTCAGGCAATAAAGGCAGAAAATTAAGATTAGCGCCCTTGTCTAACACCGTAACCTCCACCTGCCTCCGGAAGGCAGAGAGCCTCCAGGCGCAGACCGCGCCGCCGTAACCGCAGCCGATGACGATTACCTTTTGCATAAGATTAGCGAAAGGATTAAGGCTACGCCAACCGCGTTCTGCTGTATGATGGTTAAACGGGACGACTCTATTAATCTATCCTTGAGATCGAAATTTTCTTTAAGGACCTTTGCCGCCCGCAGGCCTAAAAAAACAAAAATAAAGGCGCCCCAGGCAAGCCATCCGAGATATTTTAAAATCAGCGCCCAGGCGATTGCCGCGTAAGCAAGGATTGTCAGGCAGAGATAGAGGATAAAGGCGCGCCTTGCTCCGGTCAGGCCTACCCAGTTCAGCTTCCCCGCCTTTAAATCCTGCGCGTAATCCGGCACCTCATTGGCAAAAAGGATGGCGCAAGTCAAGAAGCCGAAGGGGAGCGATAAAAGGAAACTGCGCCAGTCCGGGAATATCCCCGTCTGAATGAAGTAGCCGCCCATCACAGGCGCCGGGCCAAAAAGCAGGAAAATAATTATTTCCCCCAGGCGGCGGTAAGCAAGTTGCAGCGGCCGCGCGGAATATGACCAGCTTAAAAAGATAATCGCCAAAAACAGGCCAAGCGGCAGGAGCCGGCGCAGGACTGCCGCCAGGCATATCGCCGATACGGCGGCTAAAAACGCGCAGCACAGCGCGGCGCCTAAGTAAAACTGCTCGGAAAATATTTTCTCCTGGATCAATTTTGAGCCGCCGAAAAAACCATAGAAACGGGTGTCCTGCCAGTCCGCCCCGCTTCTGGAATCGGCATAGTCATTGATCAGGTTCGCGCTCAGGTGCGCGAAAATTACCGCCCCCAGCCCCAGGTAAAAAGCGCTCCAATCGGCAATCCTGCCCGCGGAGAGCGACCCAAAAATAAACGGCAGGGCGCTGGCGCTGATAAACGGCAGCCTCAGGGCGCGGATAAAATTCTTTAACATATTTCACCCGGCATTTTTAATTTGCTTTCATAATAGACCTATGTTACCATACTTCTATGCCCCTGAAAACAAAAAAATTTCCGCCGGCGGCAATTCCTCACATAAAGAACAGGATTGAGCAGGAGCTACGCCGCTATATCGGCAGCGCGGATAAGCTGTATTCCCTGAGCAAGATCTCCCCCCTCCTTTTTAAAAGCATCGTTAATTTCATCCTGCGCAAAGGGAAGCGCGCGCGTCCCATCCTTTTTGTTATCGGCTACTTAGGGTTCGCCAGAAAACCCGCCCCGGGGCTCTATCGCAGCGCCCTTTCTCTTGAGCTCCTGCATGATTTTATGCTCGTGCATGACGATATCATTGACAAATCTTCCACCCGCCGCGGTAAGCCCTCGATGCACGAAATGTTCAATCAATACCTCAAGGGGCGCCGGAACATCAAGTTCAACGGCCAGGACCTGACCATTATAGCCGGAGACGTGATGTACGCGATGAGTATCCAGGCATTTTTGGGCATCAAAGAAAACCTGCGGCGCAAGGAAACCGCGCTAAAACGGCTGATCGATGCCGCGATGTATACCGGCAGCGGAGAATTCATTGAGCTGCTGGCCGGATTAAAGGGCATAGATAAGATAACCCGGGAAGAGATTTATCAGATCTACGATTACAAGACCGCCAACTACACCTTTGCCACGCCCTTATCCGTGGGCGCGGGGCTGGCCGGGGCAGGTAAAAAACAGGTGGAGGGGCTTTTTAAATACGGGATTTATTTAGGCAGGGCATTCCAGATCAAAGATGACCTGCTGGGGATGTTCGGCAAAGAGAAGGAGACCGGTAAATCCATACTGGCTGACTTGCAGGAGGCAAAAAAGACTCTGCTCATCTGGCAGGCCTTTCGCAGCCCGGAGGGCAAATACCGGGCCGCCATCAGGGCGATCCTCTCGAAAAAACGTATCGGCCAAGCTGACCTGCTGAAAATGCGCCGAGTCATTGCTGCCACGGGCGCGCTGGACTTCGCCAGGCAGGAAATCAGCCGTCTCGTCAGCGCCTCCCGAATGATCCTTGCCGCTTCCGGGATGCGTCCGGCCTACAAAGATCTGCTGGAGCGTTACACAGAAGATCTCCTCGCCTGCTAATACAAACGCACTAAATAAATTGACATATCGTATTGCACAGATAATCACAGATGAGAAGATACAGATGGACACAGATATTTTAAGGGGTATCTGTGATCATCTTGCATCCTTTCATCTGTGCTAATCTGTGTATATTCAGTGTTATTGATGTAAGAATATTTAATGCTCTTATATTAATTCCTGTCGCAGATAAAAAAACACCTGCCGCTTTGCGTATCCAGAGCGAATTCGTTCTGCGGGTCAATCTCCAGGGCCTTGCGCAGGTATGACTGGAATTCCCGCGCCTTGCCTCGCATCTTATAAAGCTGGGCCAGCCTGACGTAGCCGTTAACAAACAAAGGGTCAAGCTCGACCGACTTTTTCAAATATTCTTCCGCCTTAGTTAAATTCCCGCCGATCAGCGCCGGCGCCAGAAGGTAAAAAGTCCCCAGCCCGAACTTTACCGCCGCGGCATCAGGCTGTAACTTTTCCGCAGCCTTCAAACTAGACAGGACCTTCGTTCCGTTAATGATCTTGGAAAGCGGGCCGCCATAATGGGCGATCAGGCCCTTGGCGCCTCCCAGCAAAAGATATGCCCGCGCGCGGCTGCCGACATCTACCCTTGCGCCTTGAGCCAGAACTTTATTCGCCAAGCGCACGGTCTCGTTGAAGTTACCCTGGATATACCTGACATATGCCAGGCTGATATACGCCGGAGCGAATCGCGGGTCAGCGGCAATCACTTCCTGCAGCAGGCCTTGCGCCTCGTTCAAGCGATGCTGCCGGCGCAGTACCTCTGCCCGGCCCCATTTTGCCTCTAACAAACCGGGATAGGCGCCGGACAACCGCGCGAAAACTTCGCCCGCCTCCTTATCCCGGCGCCGGTTCAACAGAACCAAGCCCTGTTTATACAAAACCGCGTCATCCGGGTATTGCGCGTTATCAACAGCCGTTCCCTTATCCGCCTCCTCATGCAGCTTTTTCCAGTCCAAGGCATAGCTCGAATAGGCGCCGCACAGGAAAAAAAATAAAAGCCAGACTGCTTTTCTTGTCCGCTTAAAGACGCAGATCAGCATGGTGGGCGAGTATGAGTCGAGGGTTTATTTAATCGTAATCCTGCAATCCGCTTTAACCTCTTGTTGATCCTCCAGAGTAACAACGAACTTTAAATCAATGACCTTCTTGCCGAAGGTAAATCCGTAAACCACGCCCTTTTTCTTGTTCAACGCCAGCCCAAAAGGCAGCTTTGACCCTTTTTCTAACTGCCAATCCACGGGGTGGGCCTCGATCTGCTCTAAGGTTAACTTATATTCCTTCCACACGCCTAAGATACTGCGCACCTGCTTAGCTTCCATGACAGGTTCGGCTTGCGCTAAAACCTCATCCGGGACTTCCGCCGCCGGTTCCTGAGCGGGCGCAATCGCTTCTTCTCTGGGGCCGGGGAGGAGCTCTTGCCTGCCGGCCTGCTCTGTTGGCAGAGCCAGAACACGCGCCCTGGGCCTAGATGAAAAATCTTCCGGTTCTCGGGCATAGTATGCGGGCTCCGGGGTAATTGGCATCGACCGCTCTTCATACTGCCTGCGCTCCATTTCCCGGGACATCGGAGAAACAATAGGATACCTCTCCTGCTGCTCCATTACCCTTAGCTGTTCCGAAGGCATAGGCTGCGGCGTTGCTCTTAACGGCTCTTCAGCCGTTGGTGTTGGCGCCGGAGGAACCAGAATAATATTACCACCGCCGGTAATATACGGCGGTTCTTCCTGTTCCGGCGCTGGCGTTGCCGGCGCTGGCGCCTTTGGCGCAGGCACAGGCGCTGGCTGCGCCGCCGGCGCTGGCGCAGGCGCATATGTTATACTCAGGAATCCTGGGGCGCTGTTACCGGCCATATCCATTGCCTCAATGACAATAGAATTATCTCCCTCGGTTAACCCGACGGCGCTGCTGAATTTATCGCCGCCGCTGACAGGCACCAGCTTACCATTAATCTTTACCGCGCCGATCCTGCTATTATTATCAATAGCTTTGCCTTCCAAGGTAATAGACGGAGTAGCCACCGTCTGGCCATCGGTATGAGAAGTAACCCTGATTCCAGGGGCAACCGTATCCAAAATAAGCTTGAGCTGATAAGACTCTTTGTTGCCGAGAGAATCTTCGCCGGCCAGGCGGATATTGTTTTCTCCTTCCTTAAGCTCTACCTCCTCCTTAGTTAACCTTAACAGCTTGGCGTTAATATCATCGATCCTGTAAGTTATATCAATCGTGGATGTGCCGGGAATTAAATCAGCGGCGTTAAGAATCGTCTTGGCGGGGCTAATGATCACATATTTTAGTTTTGTTTTCTTATATACCGTAACCGCAGCAGAGCCGGTGTTGCCGGCCTTGTCAGTTACTTCCTTTTTAATGGTATTTTCCCCATCCTCCGAAGGCAAGTCTCGGTTTTCTTTAAACTCTTCGCCGTCTACCGTGCCTTCTATCCTGACCTTGCTATCTCTGGTGTAAAAGGTTCCCTTAGGATCAGGCGAGGTAATCACTACCTCAGGCGCAATGGTATCGCGGATCACGGTAATGGAAGCAGAGCCGGTGTTTCCGGCCTGATCGCTAAATTCTTTAGTCAAGGTAACTTCTCCTTCTGTTTTGGGAAGCTCCCTTTTTTCGCTGAATTCTACGCCGTCAATCGTGCCTCCCAAAAGCAGCTCATCTTTATTGATGTAGGCGCCGTCCAGAGGAGAAGCAATCACTATCTTCGGGGCAATGGTATCGCGGATCACGGTGATAAAGGCAGAGCCGGTGTTGCCGGCCTGATCAACTGCCTCTTTAGTCAGGGTATTCTCTCCTTCCCTTAGCCTTCTCTCTTC
>MHHD01000013.1 GCA_001805895.1 Omnitrophica WOR_2 bacterium RIFCSPLOWO2_12_FULL_51_8
ACCACAACCCGCGCCAAGCAGGAGAAGATGGCGATTTTAAAATTAGAGGACCTGGAAGGCGCGGTGGAGGCGCTGGTATTCCCGCGGGCGTATCAAAAGGTTTCGCGCTATATCCTGCCCAATACCGTGGTGATGGTGCGGGGCAGCCTGAACCTGAAGGAAGATACCCCCAAAATCTTAGTCAATGATTTATTCCCCTTTGAAGAAATCTATAAATTAATTACCGGGATGAAAATAGACCTTTCCGGGGTGCGGGAAAATATCTTTGAGAGTTTAAAAGGGCTGCTTTCTGCCTCCAGGGGGAGCGTGCCTATTTACCTGCATATCGCTACCCCGGCGAAATCCCGGGTTCAGTTAGTGGTAGGCGAAGGGCTCTACGTTGCCCCCTCCGAGGAATTAATCCAGAATATCGAAGACCTGCTCGGCGAAAATAGGCTGGCATTAGTTATATGAGGAATTCCCATTCACACTCACTTTACACTCACTTTAGTTCTTGACATCGTAACTTTTTGGAGTTATTATAGTTATAAAAGACGGAGGTGGAAGATGACCAAGAAGGATATTATCCTTAAGGTTTCTGACCAGGCGAACTTAAAGCAAATAGACGTAAAAGAAGTGGTGCAGAAGACGTTTGATACCATCATTGAAGCGCTCGTCCGTGGAGAGAAAATCGAGCTGCGTAATTTCGGAGTCTTCAAGATCAAGCAGAGGAAGAGCCGCACCGGCAGGAACCCGCGCACTAACCAGGTAATCCCTGTCCCGCCCAGAAAGGTAGTAGTCTTCAAGCCCGGGTTAGAGATGAAGCAAAAGGTAAAATAACCCGCACCTATGTTCAAAAAAATCGCAGGGACTAAAGATATCTTGCCGCAGGATACTTTTTGCTGGCAGGAGATAGAGGCAATCAGCCGCCGCATTTTCTCTCTTTATAATTTTCAGGAGATCCGGCCGCCCCTGCTCGAAGAGGCGGTATTATTTAACCGTTCGCTGGGAGAGTCTTCGGAAATCATCCAGAAGCAGATGTTCCTGGTGAAAAATAAGGATGGGCTTTACGCGCTGCGTCCGGAGGGGACAGCCGGAGTTGTGCGCGCCTATATCGAGAATAACTTGTACAAAAAGTCCGGCTTCTCGAAATTCTATTACCTCGGCCCGATGTTCCGCTTAGAGCGGCCGCAAAAAGGGCGGCTGCGGCAGTTCCATCACATCGGCTGCGAGGCTATTGGCGCTTCTGGCGCCGTCCTGGACGCGGAGATTATCGCCATCTCCGATCATCTTTTGTCCGCCTGCGGTATTGCGGAATACAAAATCAAACTGAACAGCTTAGGCTGCGCCAAAGACAAGCTGGCTTTGAGCGCAGCCTTGCGTAAAGAACTTACTGCTCAGGCGGGAAAACTCTGCCCGGATTGCCGGGTGCGGTTAAAAAATAACGTCCTGCGCATCCTGGACTGCAAAGTTGAGTCCTGCAAGGAAGTAGTCAGCGGCCTGCATTTAGAAGGCGCCTGTCTCTGCCCGGAATGTGGAGCGCATTTTCAACAGGTAAAACAAGGCCTGGAGGCGTTGAGCATAAACTATGAAATTTCTCCGCGTTTAGTGCGCGGCCTGGATTATTATACCCGGACGATTTTTGAAATTACCCACCCCTCTTTAGGCGCGCAGGATGCCCTGGGGGCAGGCGGAAGGTACGATAACCTGGTAAAGGAATTAGGCGGGCCTGATGCGGGGGCAGTGGGGTTCGCCTTAGGGGTGGAAAGGTTGCTATTAGTCACAAGTCACAAGTCACAAGTCACAAGCAAAAAATTAGTTTATCTTATTACGTTGGGAGAGGAATTAAAGAAGTGCGCTCTTCCTCTACTAAATAAATTGCGCAAAGAGGGGATTGCCTGCGATACCGACTACGAAAATAAATCGCTGAAGGGCGCCCTGCGCCGGGCAAATGACTTAGGGGCGGCCTTTGTGCTGATTATCGGCGAAGACGAATTGCAGAAGGGTGTAGTGATGCTGAAGGATATGGAGTCAGGGAAGCAGCGGGAAATTAGGCAAGAGGATTTAATAAGAGAACTGAGTAAAACATATTGTTCGAGCGAGCCGGAAAATTTATCTTCTCGACCATGCTCGAAGAATAAATTTTCCGGCGAGTCGAGAACATAAGTTTATATGTATCGTACCCACACCTGCGGAGAATTAACTGCTGATGATGCCGGCCAAGAAGTCGCGCTCTGCGGCTGGGTTGCCGGCCGGCGCGACCACGGCAAGCTGATTTTTATCGATATCCGCGACCGCAGCGGACTGACTCAGGCGGTTTTTCTGCCTAAGGACGCGCCGCAGGCCTACGATATGGCGCAGGGCCTGCGCAGCGAGTATGTAATCAAGGTAAGCGGCAGGGTAAACCGGCGCCCGGCCAATACCATCAACCCTAAGCTGCCTACCGGCGAAATCGAGGTTTTGGCCGGCGGATTGGAAATCCTCAACCCCAGCCTTAACCCGCCTTTCGAAATCGCGGAGAATATCGATATCAGCGAGGAGGCGCGGTTGAAATACCGCTACTTAGATTTAAGGAGAAAAAAAGTTTTCGCTAATCTGGCCCTGCGCAGTAACCTTTATAAAACCATCCGCGCCTTCTTAGACGAGCGGGGTTTCTTAGAATGCGAGACTCCGATCCTGACCAAGTCTACCCCGGAAGGGGCCAGGGATTACTTAGTGCCATCGCGGCTCAATCCCGGGCAATTTTACGCTTTACCGCAGTCGCCGCAGTTATTTAAACAGATTTTAATGGTTTCCGGCATCGAGCGCTATTACCAGATTGCCAAATGTTTCCGCGACGAAGACCTGCGCGCCGACCGCCAGCCGGAATTTACCCAGATGGACCTGGAAATGTCTTTTGTGCGGGAAGAGGAAATTTTTTCCCTGATAGAAGAGTTAATGCAAAAAATTTTCCAGGGCCTCAAAGGACTGGATATTGCCGTCCCTTTTCCGCGGCTCAGCTTTGCCGAGGCGCAGCGCAGGTTTTCCAGCGATAAGCCTGACCTGCGCAATGAACAGCATGCAGAATTCGCCTTTGCCTGGGTGGTGGATTTTCCGCTCTTTAAATATAACCGGGAAGAGAAACGTTGGGAGAGCGAGCACCATCCCTTTACCGCCCCGCAAGATGAGGATTTAGGGATGCTCGAGTCCGACCCGGGGAAGGTAAGGAGCCGTGCATATGACCTGGTCCTAAACGGCGCGGAATTAGGCTCCGGCTCGATCAGGATCCACAACCAGGAACTGCAGGAGCGGGTCTTTCGGGTAATCGGCATTGAAAAAGAGGCTGCCTATCGCCGCTTTGGTTTTTTGCTGGAGGCCTTTCAATACGGCGCGCCTCCGCACGGCGGCTTTGCCTTTGGCATCGATAGATTGCTGGCGATTCTGTCGGCACAAGAGAGTATCCGGGAGGTGATCACCTTTCCTAAAACGAGCGCGGGGACCTGCCCTTTAACCAGCGCGCCTTCGGAGGTAGATGAAAGGCAATTGAAAGAGCTGGGTATTAGTATAAGAAAGTAGCGATCTCGCTACTTAAAAAAAGGAGGAGAGATGAATAACAAGCGGCTGTTACTGATGGCAGCAGCATCTTTAGCCATACTCGCTTCGGGTTGTATTGTGCGGACCTACCCCCTGACCAGAGACAGGATAGATCAGGATTTAAGTTCCGGAAATCGCGGTTTCCTCAAGGGAAACGCGCCCGGCGAAGAGCCGCAAGGACGCAAGGCCACCCGCACCACCCAGGTAGTTGAGATTGAGCTGCGCCCGCCGATCAAATTCGAAAGCTTAGGCAAACCGAAGGCAGCGGCCAACGTTGCGCCGGCAAGCTCGGAGGCTGCTCCAGTTATGGAAGGCAACCGCGGCTACCTCACCCAGAGCGAAAGCCCGGAAGGAGCGGCGCCGGCCTTTGAAACTTATACCGTGCGGAAAAACGATACCCTGCAGAAAATATCCAAAAAGTTTTACGGCACCACTAAGAAATGGAACCAGATCTACCAGACCAATATGGATGTTTTGAAAGCGGCAAATAAGGTTTATCCCGGGCAGGTCCTGAGGATTCCCTCCGCGCCCAAAGAAGCGCTCAGAGAGCCGAGAGAGAATCTCAAATAATGGACAAGATCATCGAGCTAATCACCCACGCCGAGGCCAAGGCGCTCTGCGGCGCCCATGATGAACACCTCAAGCTGATTGAAAAGGAATTTAAGGTAAAACTGACTCTGCGCGGCGGGCACATTAAGATCAGCGGGACGGCAGCGAATATCAAAAAGACCGCGGAGCTGATCGAATATCTCCTGGAGGGCCTGCGCCAGGGCCAAGGCGAGCCGGGCAAAGCGGATCTCTCCTGCCTGATCTCCAGTTTTAAAAAACCGCGCGCGGATAAAGAGACAGCCCTCATCGGCCCGGCCCTGGACCGGCCTTTCGGCACAAAGCAGATCGGGCCGCGGACAGAAGGCCAACGTGAATATGTGGAGGCGATTAAAAAATACGATATAGTTTTCGGCGTCGGACCGGCAGGCACAGGCAAAACATACCTGGCAATGACCTGCGCGGTAGAGGCCCTGAAAAAACAGGAGGCGCGCAGGATCATCCTCACCCGGCCGGCGATCGAGGCGGGGGAGTCCCTGGGGTTTTTGCCGGGCGATATGTATGAAAAGATTTCTCCGTACCTGCGTCCGCTTTACGACGCGCTTTACGATATGGTGGAGGCGGAGCGCATCGAAAAATACCTGGAGACCGGCATCATCGAGGTCGCGCCGCTGGCTTATATGCGGGGCAGGACCCTGAATGACGCCTTCATCGTCCTTGACGAAGCGCAGAACTGCACTGCCGAACAGATGAAGATGTTTTTGACCCGCCTTGGTTTTGACTCCAAGGCGGTAATCACCGGGGATATGACGCAAAGCGACCTGCCCGACGGCAAACCCATCGGCCTCCTGCAGGCGCAGGAAATATTGAAGGATATCGAGGAAATCAAGTTCATTTATTTTACCGGCAGCGACGTGGTCAGGCATCCCATAGTGCAAAGGATTATCGAGGCCTATGATAGATCATCTGCAAAATAGCATATCTAAACACAGATACACACGGATATAAAAAAGATACACACAGATGAGCGGTATCTGTGTATCCAGAAATCTCCTGTCTGACAAGCGTATCTGTGTGAATCTGTGTATATTTTGTAAAGTATGATTGAGTTACCGGAATCCTATGATAAAACAAATCGCTAAAATTAAAGTCTGGCCGTTATTTTTGAGCGCCGCCCTGATCTGGCTGGCGTATGTTTCCCGGATCAGCCTGGGCGTGCCATTATCCCTGCTGGCGTTATACGGTTATTTCAGGGCGCGCCGCTTAGACGAAAAAAACCTTTGCTTAAAAAACCTGGCCTTGCTTTTTTTGATTGGTTTTGCCGGCAGTTACTTCTTGATTAAAGGCCCTGTCCTGGCCATCCCGTTTTGCCTTATCCCCATGCTTGGCACGCTCCTGTTCAACAACCTGGAGGTTTCTCTTTTACTCGCTCTGGCAGGTTCGGTCGCCATCTTTTCTTTGTCCAATTTTTCCCTGGGTATTATCTCTTTAGTCAGCGGGATAGCGGCGAGCATACTTGTTTTTGGCGCCCGCAAACGCTCCACGGTCATCCGCGCCGGCGCCGCCGTAGCCGTTATCCAGGCGCTTACCCTGGTTTTCCTCGACCGGTTCTGGCTGGGCCCGGCGGTTGATTATTTGTACTTGGCGCTGAACGGGTTGGCCGCCAGCATAATCGTCCTGGGCGTCCTGGCGGTCTTTGAGTTCCTTTTCGATACTTCTACCAATATCAGCCTGCTGGAACTGGCGGATTTTCAGCATCCGCTGCTGCAGCGGATGGTCCTGGAGGCGCCCGGCACCTACCATCACAGCCTGGTAGTAGGCAATATTTCCGAGGCCGCCTGTGATGCGGTAGGCGTAAATGCGCTGTTGGCGCGGGTGGGGGCATACTATCATGATATCGGGAAACTTGCCAAGCCGGAATACTTCAGTGAAAACCAGCTGATGAAATCAAACAAACACGACAGCTTATCGCCGGCGATGAGTAAGTTGATCATTATGAACCACGTGCGCGAAGGGCTGGAGCTGGCCAGGAAATACCGCCTCAGGCCCGCGATAGTTGACTTTATCCGGCAGCACCACGGCAACAGCTTAGTGTATTATTTTTACCGCCGGGCGCTGGAGAGCCTGGAGGAGGACCAGGAGGTAAAGGAGGAGGGTTTCCGCTACCCCGGGCCTAAGCCAAAGACAAAAGAGGCGGCAATCGTGCTCTTGGCGGACTCCGTGGAAGCGGCGACGCGCGCCTTAAAGGACCCGGAGCCGGCGAAAATCGAAGAGTTGGCGCGCAAGATCATCAATAATAAATTTATCGACGGCCAGTTAGACGAATGCGACCTGACGCTTAAAGACTTAGAGAGGATTTCTGCCGTGTTCGTGCGTATCTTAAGCGGCATCTACCACAGCCGCGTCAATTATCCCAGTGACGATAACTATAAAAAACTTTCAAAAACTGATCCCCATCAACCCGAAAAAGGTTAAATCCGCTATCCTTAGTCTCCTGCGCGAAGAAGGGATAAATTCAGCCGAAATAACCGCCTCTTTCACTACCGGCGCAAGGATCAGGGAGCTGAACAGGAAATTCCATCAGACCGATTGCTATACCGATGTCCTGGCCTTCGACCTGGGCGGGCCTGCGGGAAAAGACATCTTCGGGGATATCGTCGTCTCTGCGGATGCCGCTATCGATAATGCCGGAATTTATAAGACCTCGCCCGCTTACGAATTACAGCTTTATGTATTGCACGGCCTGCTGCATCTCTTGGGTTACGATGATAAGACAGCCGGGCAAAGTAAAATAATGGGGAAAAAAGCCGAAGAAATACTTACAAAATATGCCTATTCATAAAACCGAGGCCATTGTGCTCAGACGTTTCGATTTCCGCGAGACTTCGCTGATCGCCGATTTCTATACCCGTGATTTCGGAAAACTCAGCGGGCTGTTTAAAGGGATTAGAAGCGAGCCGGGAAAGTTCGCCAGCAACGTAGAGCTTTTCTCGCATAACGAGGTGATCTTTTACCGCAGCCGGAACTCTTCGCTGCATCTGGTTTCGCAGTGCGACAAAAAAAATAGTTTCGACCTGATCAGGCAGAGTATTTCCCGCAGCGGCTTGGCTTGCTTTATGATGGAACTCTTAAGCGCGGTGATGCCGGCGGAAGATAAAAACGAGGAAGTCTTCGATCTGAGTATCGACTGCCTGAGAGAGCTGGAAACCGACAGCATGCCCGGCAAGATAGCCACTATCTTCAAGATCAAGATGCTGGCGCTGTCCGGATTTAAGCCGCATTTTGACTCCTGCGTTTCCTGTCAGGACAAAATCCTGGGCCAGTCTAAGTTCAGCCTGGCGCTCGGCGGGCTCTTATGCCAGCGCTGCGCGGGAAAGGACAACACCGCCCGCAGTATCTTCCGCGGCACCGTGGCCACCATCCTGCATATCGAGAGGAACGACTTGCGGAAAAACCTTACCCTGGGGCTTAACCCGCAGATAAAAAAAGAGTTAGAGATGATTTTAAACGCCTTTTTGAATTTCCACTTAGAGAAGGAATTGAAGTCGCAGAAGGTGCTGAATAAGATGACAGCGGCAGCCGGAGGTTTAATATGAAGATTGTGATCGTGGGCGCGGGGGCAATGGGCTGTTTATTCGCAAGCCGCCTTTCTAAATCCAGGGAAGAGATCTGGATTTTGGAAAAGAAAAAAGAACGCGCGCTAAAAATCAACCAGCAGGGCATAGTGGTGGAAGAAGACTCTGGAAGCTGGAATGCCAAAGTCAAGGTAACTGCCGAGGCAAAGGAAATCGGCAAGGCCGATCTAGCGATTATCTGCGTTAAGGCTTACGACACAAAAGAAGCGGTATCTGCGTCCAAACCCGTCATAGGCGAGGACACAAAGGTAGTTACCCTGCAGAACGGAATCGGAAATATTGAGATTATCGGCGAAGAGGTGGGAATCCAGAAGGTTATCGGCGGCATCACTAATCAAGGGGCCACGTTAATCGATACGGGGCAGATCAAGCATGCCGGCCGCGGCGAAACCGTGCTCGGCCGCATTGACGGTAAAATCCCGGTAGAGATGCGCGCGATACGGGAAATTTTTAATAAGGTTGGCCTGGAGACGCGGATATCCCGCGATATTAAGAGTCTTCTCTGGAGCAAGCTGATCATTAATGTCGGGGTTAACGCGCTTACGGCGATTACCCGGTTGAATAACGGGAAGCTGCTGGAATTTGAAGGCACGCGGAGAATCTTGCGCGAGGCAGTGACCGAGGCAGTGCGCATTGCCAAAAGGAAAAGAATAAAACTTGATTTTGACGACCCTTTGGCAAAGGTAGAGGCGGTCTGCGAGGCCACCTCCGCCAATATCTCGTCGATGCTGCAGGACATTTTGCGTAAGAAACGCACGGAGATAGATTTTATTAACGGCGTAATCGTGCGTTTAGGCCAGGAATTGGCTATTCCTGTTCCGGTAAACACCATACTGGCGGACCTGGTGAAAACCCTCGAATCCCACCAGGGACGTTTCTAAACTCAAAGCAGGGACGTTTCCAGAATCAAAGCAAGACCTGTCCCCGACAGGGGACACTTTCTCGAACAATTCCAGAAACGTCCCTAAGAAAGGGGAGGGAATGAGGAAGCGATTATTATGGCCAGCGGTTATCTTATGCGCGTTGCTTTTGGCAGCTACCATAAATATATTGGCTGCGGATGAGCCGGATACGGTAGAGGAAAATGGGCCGCTAATCTTAAATACCAAGGAAGCGCAGGCAGTCGCGGATTTGCAGTCACTGCATGATGTCTGCATCGCTTACCGGGATACCACCAGCGGGTTTCCCGAGGACTTAAACGTCCTTACGCAGGGCAATTCGCCTTCGATTTCCAAAGAATTAGCCGGCGGCGAAAACCAGAAGATCGGCTACCACTATTATTATAATTACATTGACAGGGATAGATACGAGATCTACGCCGAAGCAGACCCGCCGCAGCGCGCCTTTTACATTGACGAACAGGGAGAGGTAAAGCTGGGTGATAAATTTGGCCCCACCGTGCCGTAAGCGATGAAAAATTCTGAAATTGCCGGAGTTTTCCGCAGCATTGCCAGCATTCTGGAGATCAAGGGCGAAAATGTTTTCCGCATCCGCGCCTATGAACGCGCTGCCCAGAATATCGCAGGGCTAAGCGCAGGGATCGAAGATCTGGCGCGGGCCGATAAACTGCGGGAGATCCCCGGTATCGGCGTTGACCTGGCCGGCAAGATCAAGGAATACTTAGAGAGCGGAAAAATCAAGGCTTACGACGAGCTAAAGAGTTCCGTGCCCGAGGGTTTGATCGAGCTGCTTGAGATTCCTTCCGTCGGGCCAAAAACAGTAAAGCTCCTTTACCAGAAGTTAAAAATAAAGAATCTTTCCGGGCTGGAAAAGGCGATCCGCCAGCATAAGCTGCGGGGCCTATTCGGGATAAAAGATAAGACAATAGAAAATATTTTCAAGGGGATCGCTATACTAAAAAAAGGCAGGGAGCGGATGGCCCTCGGCCAGGCCCATGCATTAGCCAATGAATTTATCGGGGCATTGGAGAAGTTACCGGCGGTAGAGAAGATTTCGGCTGCCGGCAGCCTGCGCCGGCAAAAAGAAACCGTGCGCGATATCGACATACTGATGACCTCAAGGAAACCCAAGGCGGTGATGACTAAATTCGTCCGCCTGGCGCCGGTAAAGGAAATCCTTGCCGCAGGCCAAACCAAGTCTTCTGTCCGGACTAAAGACGATGTGCAGGTAGACTGCCGGGTGGTGGAAGAAAAATCGTTCGGCGCGGCGCTCTTGTATTTTACCGGCTCCAAGGATTTCAATATCAAGCTGCGCCAGCTGGCCATAAAAAAAGGCCTGAAAATAAACGAGTACGGAGTCTTCCGCGGGGATAAATTTATTGCCGGCAGGAACGAGGAGGAAATCTTTAAGCTGTTGGGGTTAAGTTTCATCCCGCCGGAGTTAAGGGAAAACAGAGGCGAGATTGAGCTGGCTAAATCAGACAGTCTGCCGCGCCTGCTTACGTTAAAGGACATCCGGGGCGACCTGCACGCCCATTCCACCTGGTCAGACGGCGGAAATTCCGTCGAAGAAATGACGGAGGCGGCCAGGACGCTGGGTTACTCCTATATCGCGATTACCGATCATTCCCAGGGCCTAAAGATTGCCGGCGGATTAAGCGCCGCCGAATTAAAAAAGAAAAAATCGCAGATAGAAAAGATAAATAAGGGTTTGCGCGGCTTTAAGGTATTATACGCTGCCGAAGTCGATATCGATTCTGCCGGCAGGCTGGATTACCGGGATGAGGTCTTGAAAAATTTTGACCTGGTGGTAGCGGCAATCCACAGCGGCTTTAAGCAATCCAGGGAGCAGCTGACCAAACGCGTGATCAATGCCTGCAGGAATAAATACGCGCATATTATCGCCCACCCCACGGGCAGGCTCTGGGGCACGCGCGAGGCTTATGATCTGGATTTAGAGCAGGTCTTGCGGGCTGCCGCAGACACTAATACCTGCCTGGAGCTAAATGCCTTTTCCCAGCGGCTGGATTTGGACAGCGCAAATTGCCGCCGGGCAAAGGAACTGGGGGTAAGGCTCGCCCTGGGGTCGGACGCGCATTCTAAGGAGCAGTTAGCGGCGATGAAGTTAGGAGTGGCAGTGGCCAGGCGGGGGTGGCTGGAGCCGGGCGATGTGATTAACACGTTTACGCTCGAAGAATTATTAAAGGCCGTTAGGAAATAAAGATTAAATGAGGATTCTTACAATTCATTTATCGTTTATCGTCTAAATCGGTTTTAGGTTTCGGCTACGTATCGTAAATCGTCTTCGGTTTCGGTTGTCGTCTGCTTAAACGAAACCTTTTTGCACGATTTACGATAGACGATACGTAGCCGCAACCGAAACCCTTTATTACGAAAACAATAGTGTACATCGCTCGATTAGACAATAGATGAAGCCCCAATTTCTAGATCCAAAATATATTTTTGTGATTTCTGTCTTTACTTTGTTATGCGGCTGCCAGAAACAGCCGCTCTATACCGACAACCGCCTGCTGATGGGCACCTATGTGGAGGTGATTTCGCCGTCGCAGGATGCGGCAAAAATAGTATTCCGGGAAATCGCGCGGATCGAAAACCTGCTCAGTAAATATAAGCCCGAGAGCGAGGTTTCGCGCCTAAATAGACTCGGGGCCTTGACCGTAAGCCCGGAGACGTTTTACGTCTTAAAAAAATCCCGGGAATTCTGGGAGTTGACTAACGGGGCGTTTGACATTACCGTCGGGCCTTTGCTCGACCTTTGGGGGTTTACGGATCAGAGATTCCGCCGGCCCGCCGAGAGAGAAATCAAAGAAACCCTCAAGCTGATCGGGCAGGGCAATATTGTCCTGCGCCAGGAGGATCGTTACGCGGGCTTTACTCTCCCGGGTGTAAAAATCAACCTGGGGGCGATTGCTAAGGGATACGCCGTGGATTGCGCCGTCAGAAGGCTAAAAGAACAGGGTATCGCCAGCTGCCTGATTAACGCCGGGGGCCAGATCGCGGCCTTAGGCGGACGCTCCGGCAGGCCCTGGAAAATTGCGGTGCAGAATCCCCGCGGCAGGGGCGCCAGGGAATACCTGGAATTATCGGATCGCTCTGTCTCCACCTCCGGCGACTACGAGCAATACTTCATTAAAGAAGGGCGGCGTTTCGCACATATCTTTGACCCCCGCACAGGCTATCCTGCGCAGAGCGGGGTGATTTCCGTAACTGTAGCGGCCGCCGACGGACTGACTGCCGATGCCCTGGCCACCAGCATCCTTGTTTTAGGCAAGGTAAAAGGGGAATTATTGGTAAAAAAATTTCCTGATGCGGAGGCGATAATAATAGAAGGGGAATAAGAATGGAATCCACAAAAGTTACGATTGAAGATATACTAGCCCTCAAGGGCAGGCGTAAAATCACTATGCTTACCGCCTACGATTATCCTCTGGCGCAGCTCGTGGACCGTGCGGGCATTGATATCATCCTGGTGGGAGACTCGCTGGCGAATGTC
>MHHD01000014.1:0-21626 GCA_001805895.1 Omnitrophica WOR_2 bacterium RIFCSPLOWO2_12_FULL_51_8
TTGTTTTCTTCGGGCCTGCCGAGACCAGGACAATCGCGCAGTCCGGGGTGTTTAACCTCGGTTTTGTCACTATGCCGCTTATCCTCAATCAGCTGCCGCTGGCGACGCTGTTCGGGTTTGCCTGGTTTGCCTTATTATTCCTGGCGGGGATCACTTCTTCCGTGTCGCTGGCCCAGCCGGCAGTGGCATTCTTAGAAGACGAGTTTGAGATCAGCCGTAAAAAGGCAGTGACTATCTTTGCGGCAGTTTCTTTTGTCCTTTGCCAGCCGGCGGTGTTTTTCTTAAAGAACGGGGTAGTGGATGAATTAGACTTCTGGGGCGGGACATTCTTCCTGGTGGTGTTTGCGGCAATCGAGACTGTCATTTTTGCCTGGGTGTTTGGGATGGAGCGGGCCTGGGATGAGATACACAAAGGCGCGGATATGCGGGTGCCGAAAATTTATAAATTCATCATTAAGTACATTACGCCGTTATTTTTGTTTATTATACTGGGAATGTGGCTGTGGCAGGAATGGCTTCCGATAATCTTTATGCAGAAAACTGCGCCTGAGGACCGGCCGTTTATCATCGGCACCCGGGCAGGTTTAATCTCCGTATTCCTGATTCTGGCGGTTTTGGTAAAAATCGCCTGGAGGCGTAAGAGGGCAATAGAGGAACAAATTAGATGAGGCTGGCTGGCTGGATATTTTTGATTTTCTCCTGGGGGATAATTCTGGGCTTGACCTTTTTTTGTTTCGCCAAGGTTTTTTCCAAAAGGGAGCTAAAGTGACAAAAACAGCGCTTTTTTTATTTATCCCCGCGGCACAATCACGATGGAAGATGCCCGGAAAGGGCAGATCGACCTAACGATAGGCGCGGCCAAGGTTTGGATTAAATTGGTCCGCGTAACCCGCGCTACCACCCGGCTGAAGGTCTCCGCCCGCAAACACCACCTGCCGGATCTGGAGTTGGCGCAGGACTTGTATGTTTGGATCATCGAGGATGCCGCGGAGTAGGGCAGGAAAAAATCGCGTTACTTTTGGAAAACTTTATGCTAATATAAATTTCCTCAAGCGAGTGGCAGATTTTTGATAATTATCCTGCGATAGCAGGATAGCGAAGATAATCAAGATTGATTATTATCAAAAATCTAAGGGGGTGCGGGGGAAAATTTCCCCCGCGTTTGGGGGAGAACAGCGATACCTAAATAAAATAAATCTAGGTTTGAGCGTTAGGAGGGGGGCTTGCCCCCTCCTAAGGAACGAGCGTCATTATATACGCTATAAGTTAAGACAAAGTAACTACTGCTCTTTTGGATTTAATCCTTTTGAATTATCTATAGCGAGTGACAAAGCCGAGGTAGCTCAGTGGTAGAGCGCGGCCCTGAAAAGGCCGGCGTGGGAAGTTCGATTCTTCTCCTCGGCAAATTACAAAAGAGAGGAACTTATAAATAGTCCCTCTCTTTTTTATTTTACCGATTCACCCGCCGTGATAAAATATATTACAGAGTGTTTTTCTTTGGAGTATAATTAACATAATGATAAAGCATAAAATAAGTCCGACTATAATCTTGCGTTTAGGTGTTTCGTTATTAGCAATTATCTTACCCTTAATCCTCCTCATTAAAGGAATATACAGCTCTTTTTTATACACATTCTCTATACCTTTGATTTGGCAAGTTAGCTTTTTAGGGAAACCATTTACTTCGCTAGGCTTCAGAGGGGGCTTCTTTAAAATTCTCGATTATTATTGGATTGATAAGCGGTTGTATTCTTGGCCTAATCGGAGGCAATCTACTAAAGATTATTGGTGTAACAAAGTATGTTTATAGTAACATGGATAAACTGCAAATATCCATAGGGACTTTAAACATTGCTTTTTCTTGGCAGAACGAATTGGGTTATCGGCTATTAAGTACTAGTAATAGCTCAGCAGGCATAAGTTTGTATTTAATATTTAGTTCATTACTTGTTGGATTAGGTGAGGAGATATTCTGGAGAGGCTTTATACAGAATAAAATATCCAACCATCTCTCAGTAAATTTATCTATTTGGATTACGGCGGCCCTATTTGCTTTAATTCATTTTTATATATTTACGATTCTTCCTGTAAGGCTAGGGGTATTTTTCTTATTTCTAATAGCTGTTTCAGGAATAGTCTGGGGATACTTATTTAAGTATTTCAATAGTATATGGTCCTCAGCAATATCCCATGGCATTACGGCTTTCATCATCTGGAAGTATTACTTTTTTAGCAAACCGTAATATAAAGTGGAAGGTTAAAGGATGCAGCAGGATAAAAGTTACCAAAATTTACTGGATAAAATGCTTCGGACTGAAAGGCTCGGAGATGTTATTTATAAATCCTTGGCATTAAAGGTAAAAGATAAAGACCTTAGATTAACTTACGACAGGCTTGCTTTAAATGAGCAAGAGACAGCCAGATATATAGAGAATGAGATATTGGCTTTAGATAAGAGTCGTTCCTTGCCGGGTAACGGCGTAATTTTGAATCTAGTAAAGTTTATTTGCGGTATACTGCCAGCAAGGCAGATTGCTTGGATTTTAAAGAATATTCTTAAGAGGAGAATGTATAGTAAGTGGTATAATGTACACAAAGATAGCAATAGAGAGTTCTGGCGTTTGCTTTTGAACCATGAGAATTTACAACATGAACTTTTGAGTTTAGGATAACAAAAAAGTAGGTGCGGCATGAAAACCAGGGATTTCTTTAAGCTGTTTTTTATTGTTGTAGGGGTCTACGATGTATTATTGGGTGGGGCATTCGCAGTTTTTTACAAGAATATTTATGCATATTTGAATATTGCTTTGCCCAATCATCCGGGGTATATATTTGTCCCCGCCTTATTTATTATCGCTGGCGGAATCGGTGAGTTTTTAATCGCTAAGGATCCCTTGAGAAACGTTGATTTAGCTATAATGAGGCTATTGATGAAGTTATCATTTGCACTTGCTGTATTCTATAGCTATTTTAAGTTCGGTGTGCCTCCAATATTTATGTTAATTTCAACAGCAAGCGTTATCGGAGTAGTTGTAAACATAATGTTTATACGCTGGGCAAACGCAGAAAACGCCAAAGCTTAACGGTAAGGAGTAAAGCTGTGAAAATTGGTCTAATCGCTATGAGTGGAGTGCGTGCTTATAACGAAGAATTGACTAAACTAGGGTTGACTCTGCCGGGTTTTGTTGACCGCAATAAAATCATCGCATCCTTACCTAGCCTAGGGTTGCTTACTTTGGCAGGCATGACTCCGGGTGTCATAGGGATAGAATATATAGAGATAGCTGATATTAAGAACGTGGATGAGCTCCCAAATTCATTTGATATGGTCGCCATATCAACATATAGTGCACAAATCTTTGAGGCCTATGAGTTGTCGGACCGGTATAGAAAAAAAGGGATAAAGACAGTTATAGGGGGGCCGCACGTTACATCTCTTCCAGAAGAAGCAAAAGAGCATTGTGATTCGGTTGTCATTGGAGAAGGCGAACCCACATGGCTTGAGCTGCTTAATGATTGCGAGAAAGACAACCTAAAACCTTTTTACACCTCATTTGATAAAAACTTTGATTTAAAAGATGCCCCTATGCCAAGGTTCGAGCTACTAAATCCAGAAAAATATAACCGGTTGACAGTTCAGACTAGTAGAGGTTGCCCGCATCATTGTGAATTTTGTGCAGCATCAATATTAATTTCAAAGAAATATAAGCAAAAACCAGCAAACAAAGTTATTAAAGAAGTAAAAGCAATAAAGAAAGTATGGAAAAAGCCATTTATAGAGTTTGCTGATGATAATACATTTGTTGATAAAAAATATTGGATAGACTTGCTTAGGGAACTAAAGAAAGAGGATGTCAGGTGGTTTACCGAAACAGACATTTCTGCTGCTGAAAATGATGAGCTTTTGGACCTTATGCGGGAGAGCGGATGTCAACAGGTACTTATTGGGCTTGAGAGTCCTTCCAAGAAAGGCCTGGATGGGTTAGAGCTGTCTAGTAACTGGAAGATGAGGCAACTTGATAAATATAAATATGCTATTGATAAGATTCAGTCACATGGCATAACCGTAAACGGCTGTTTTATTCTTGGTCTAGATGGACAAGATAAAGGGATATTTGATGAAGTTTGGCAATTCGTCCAAGAAAGCGGACTATATGAGGTTCAGATAACAGTTATGACAGCATTTCCCGGTACTCCTCTATATAAAAGGTTAACGGGAGAAAAAAGGGTTGTTAAGGAAGAGGATTGGGCAAAGTGTACCTTATTTGATGTTAATTTTAAACCTCAAAATATGTCCATCCCTGAGCTTGAGAAAGGCTTTCGTGACCTCGCTGAGAAGGTTTACAGCGCTGAATTTACCCATCATAGAAGAAACCGTTACAAGAATATGATTAGAGATCTACTTAAGAAAAATCAAGAAGCTCAAAATTAACGGCACACTAATGGCACAAAGGTAGTTCCAAATGTTTATAAGTTCTCGTAAAATAAGCAGTTAGTTCAATAGCCATTTTCGGACGGTTCTATTTTCCCACCATATCAGGTCTGAAAAATAGAACCGTCCCCTTTTACTACATCGAAAATATCTTTTATAGTTTCATCGTGTTCTGAATATTTCTTCTCTAGCATTTCAATCTTAGCGGATAACTCTTTATGGGTTAGGAGAATTTCTCTTAACTTGGTAAATGCTCTCATAATTAGAATATTAACCTGTATAGCTCTTTCGCTATTCAATACGCTAGAGAGCATAGCCACGCCGTGTTCGGTAAATACATAAGGCAAATACTTAATATGTTTGCCTCTTCTGGAATCGTTGGATTTTGTAGTGTTTAAGGTCACAATTTGTGACCTTAAAGATTCCACTTCTTCCCAGGATAATTGGAACATGAAATCACCTGGGAAACGTTTAATATTCCTTTTTACTACCTGATTCAAAACCTTAGGCGCAACTACATAAAGTTTAGCCAAATCACGATCCAGCATTACTTTTTTACCCCTTAATTCCCGGATCCTTGTAGCAATAATTTCTACAGCGATTGCATTAGTCATCTTGTCTTCTCCTTCCTACTATTAATAGACGTAGAAAAAGAAAAAATCTAACATAAAAATGTTATTTTTTCATCGATTACGCAAATTTTTTGCTGCTTTCCAAACGCCATATGCAAGAGGCTCGGCATACCGCCATTAGAGGGCGGTTTTTATTTGTGTTAGGCGGTATAGCGGACGAGCCCTTATAAAAACAGATTATTTCTTGAACTGAACTTGAAGCGAGGACGCTGGGGCTGGCGGCGCCGCCGCCCGCTGCCAGTCCCAAGCCGAGCCGAACACGCATTAAAATTAGCTGGAAGTCTGCCGACCCAGGCAGACGCCAAGTGAGCCCCGCTCCCAAGCGGGGCGAACGGCGGAGCGCGAGCTTTGGGAAGATTTCTTTGATCCTGTAAACATTTTGACCACACTCGGCTTAAATAGCCAAACGGGAAATGTGGCAGAGTTCGGTTAAAGTTATCACATTTTAGCGATAGTTGTTGAAATTAATGGCACGCTAATGGCACAAATGATAAAACAATTTCGGCTATGTTGCGGGAATGCTGCGGGAGTGGTATAATACTTATTTGGGGGGGAAGGCGTGGATATGATAGATAAGCCGTTACTGAAAAGAATACTGTTGGCCTGCGGCGTGGCAGCCCTCTGCGCCGCGCCGTTTGTCTATATTTTTTTTCCGGTTAAAGAAGCCGCGCCGGACAGGCCCGGGCAAGAGGCCGCCTCTGAAACAGCGCGGCCCGGAAAAGGAGAGCCGCTTGCTGCCCCTGAACAATCAGGGATAACCGCAGCAGAGCTCCTGCGGAAAGAAAGGGAAGAATTGATGTTGAGGCGTCCTCGGCAGGAGGCAGTCCCTGCGCAAGTAGAAATTCCGCCTGCGGAAGGACCCGGCATGCCTCCCAGAGAGAATCCTGCAATGGGAAAGCCCCCGGTGGGTAATTACTTACCCAATAATCCCGGGGTAGAAACGCCCTCCAGGGATAATTACCCGGCTTACCCGCCCGATAATCCCGCGGCGGGAACGCCCCCAATGGATCATTACCCGCCAGAAAATCCTTAAGCTGCTCTGGTAACGTCTGTTGCCTGCTCGCCTTTTGGCCCCTGGGTAATTTCGAATTCTACCTCTTGGCCTTCTTCCAAGGTCTTATAGCCATCGCCTTTGATCGCGCTGTAATGCACAAACACATCTTTGCCGTCAGAGGACGTGATGAAACCATAACCCTTTTGGTTGGAGAACCATTTTACTTTTCCTCTTGCCATTGCTGCCTATTCACCTCCTTCAAGTCTATCCCGGCTCATAACCGCTGCAAAAATTTTCTCTGAAAATTTTTGCGCATTTGCCGGGATTATTTCGCGGACGCTTCGCTATAAGTTATGTTCGCTCACTACGTTCGCTCCATAACTTATCCGCGCAATAAAAAAAACCGTAAAGCATTTAAATAAAAAAACTTGCTTTACGGTTTAACTTTGCTGAACACTTGTTTTAAAAGCTCTCCTTGACAATTACTGAACGGCTTTAAGTATAGCAATTTTTCCGCATTTGTCAATAATTTTCGCCAATTTTGCCTTGAAAAAAAGAATAAAACTGTTATGATATGGGAAGTCTTTTTTTTGCCGGCGTAGCTCAGCTGGTAGAGCAGCGCTTTCGTAAAGCGCGGGTCGGGGGTTCAATTCCTCTCGCCGGCTTAAATGAGCCCGCAACTTACGGAGCGAAGCGAACGTAAGTTGCTTGGGCGAATTTATCCCGAGCGTGCGCAGTAGATTTCGCAGAAATCTACAAGCGTTTACGCGAGGGAAAAGGATGTTTTGTCAAAATTTACCGAAGTCTTAAAAGACCGTAACTTTTTTCTCCTCTGGCTGGGGCAGATTATCTCGCAGTTAGGCGACCGGCTGGACCAGATGGCCTTGATTGCCCTGGTCTATTTGCGGGCCCCGGGCTCCACCTGGGAGATTGCCAAAATCCTTTCCTTTACGATTATCCCGGTGTTTTTGATCGGGCCGCTTGCCGGGGCCTGCGTGGACCGCTGGGACCGCCGGCGCACGATGTATATCTGCGACCTGCTGCGCTCGGCGCTGGTCTTGAGCATCCCGCTGTTCCTATTTTACAAGGAGGGATATGCCTTGATTTACCTGATTGTCTTTGTAGTTTTCTCCATCGGCAGGTTTTTTGTGCCGGCAAAACTCTCGATTGTCCCTGACCTGGTGGGGAAAAATGACCTCTTGATGGCCAATTCCCTGGTAAACACTACGGGAATGATTGCCGCCATCCTAGGCTTTGGCATCAGCGGCATAGTGGTAGAGTGGCTGGGGGCAAGGAGCGGATTCTACTTAGATGCCTTAAGTTTCCTGGTTTCCGCGGCGCTGGTCTTTTTTATCAGTAAAAAGGTCAAGGCCTCGGTCAGCCTGTGGAGGGTGAGCAAGGAAATCGTGGAGGTATTCAGGAAATCGGTATTCCAGGAGATCAAAGAGGGAGCGCGTTACTTTATCAGGAAGAAAGACCTCAGGTTTACCGCGGGGATAATATTCATTCTCTGGTCGGCATTAGGCGCGGTCTACGTGGTGGGGATCGTCTTCGTGCAGAAAACCCTGCATTCGGCCACCAAGGACCTGGGGTTATTGATTATGTTCCTGGGGCTGGGGCTGTTTCTCGGCTCTTTGCTCTATGGCCGATTCGGCCAGAAGGTCTCCCACTATAAGGCCATCTTTATTTCCCTCTCCTTAAGCGGCCTGATGCTGGTGGTTTTTGCCGTCACTATCGACCATTACCCGTATTTTAAGATCGCGGCGCTCCTGGCTTTTATGCTGGGGTTGTTGATTTCGCCGATTATGATCGCCTCCAATACCATCATCCATCAGTCAAGCGATAACGGGATGATGGGAAAGATTTTCAGTTCTTTTGAGGTGCTCATCCACCTGGGGTTCCTGTTGTCCATGTTTTTAAGCAGTATCCTTGCGGAGCGGATGTCGCATCTATCTATCCTCGTGGCTGTGGGGTGTTTTTTCAGCGCCTTAGGGATCCTGAACCTTTTATCCCAGCGGAAAATCCCCGGTTTGGATAAAGCTTAGCGGAATGATTAAATTAGAAGAGCATAAAGACCTGACGGTAAATCAGGGAATAGAAAAATTAGCCGCGCCGGCTAAAGTATATCTGCCTCTTTCGCAGCACTTAGGAAAGATTTGCGCCCCCCTGGTGAGGGCCGCGGATACGGTCCTCTTGGCGCAAAAGATCGCCGCGGCCCAGGCGCATGTCTTTAGTCCCATACACAGCTCGGTTTCAGGCAGGGTGGCCGCCATAGAGGACTGGCCGCATCCGGTGTTGGGGAGATGCAAGGCGATAGCGATTGAGAATGACGGTTTAGACAGAACTGAAAACCCCTGCCTGCCGGCAGGCAGGGAAAAACCGAAAACCGAGGATGAGATAGGAAGATTGACGCCGGAGGAGATCCGCAGCCTCGTTTTTGAGGCGGGAGTGGTAGGGATGGGCGGGGCAAGTTTGCCCAGCCACATTAAACTATTTCCCCCTAAGCCGGTGGATACCCTGATTATCAATGCCGCGGAATGCGAACCGTACCTGACCTGCGATTACCGCTTAGCGCTGGAGAAAACAAAGGAAATCCTGCTGGGCATTGGGCTGATCAAAAAATGTCTGGCCGTAAAAAATGTGATTATCGCTATCGAGGATAACAAGCCCGCCGCGATAAAGGCTTTTGAAGAGGCCTTCGGTTCTCGGTTCTCGGTTCTCGGTTCTCGGCGAAAACCGAACACCGAACACCGAGAACCAATAGAAGGGGTAGTTTTGCGCTCGCAATATCCGCAGGGCGGAGAAAAGCAGCTGATTAAAAATATCCTCGGTAAAGAGGTTCCCTCGGGCAAGCTCCCCTTTGACGTGGGCGTAGTGGTGCATAACGTAGCTACTGTCTTTGCCATCTATGAGGCAGTGTATCTGAATAAACCTCTCTATGAGCGCGTGGTTACCGTAACCGGAAGCTGCCTTACGCATCCGAAGAATTTACTGGTGCGTATCGGTACGCCCATCTCCGAACTGATTGCCGCCTGCGGTCCGCTAAAGAAAGAGCCGGCTAAGATTATCATTGGCGGGCCGATGATGGGGAGCGCGCAGTATTCCCTTGAGGCGCCGGTAATCAAATCTACCGGCGGCGTAGTCCTGCTGGATAAAAGGGAGGCCAAGGTCCAGGAGGAGGAATTCTGTATCCGCTGCGGCGCCTGTGTCAGGGCCTGCCCGGCAGGCCTTGAGCCCTGCCTGATTAATTTAGCCAGCGAAAAAGAAAAATGGACAGAGGCCAAAATATATCGTACCCTGGATTGCATTGAGTGCGGGCTGTGCAATTATGTCTGCCCGGCGCATCGGCCCTTGACCCAATCCATCAAAAGGGCGAAGTTAGAGGTGGCGAAGGGAGGCCAAGCAGCATGAGAGAGATGACGCGTTACGGTTTGATCCTGGCAATAATCTGCGCGGCAGCCAGCGCGTCGCTGGCAGGGATGAATTCCCTGACCAGGGATAGGATTGCGGCGCAGGCGAAAGCCGAAGAGGAGGAGGGCCTGAAAGCCGTTTTTCCTGAGGCGGCGGATTTTAAACCGGTCAAATCCAAAGAAAAGGTTGTTTATTATCAGGCCTACGGCAGAGACGGGGGCTTTCTCGGCGCGGCCTTTAAGGCAAGAGGCAAGGGTTATTCCAGCGTCATCGAGGTGATTGCCGGGATGAAGAAAGACGGCACCATCACCGCCATCAAGATCCTTAATCAGAATGAGACGCCGGGCCTGGGTAACCGGGTAGCGGAACCGGAATTCCGGGAGCGGTTCAGCAATAAGCGGATCGTTGATTTAAACGGCATACAGGCAATTACCGGCGCCACTATCTCCTCAAAGGCGGTAATCAACGCCGTGAAGGTAAAAGCCAACCAGGTCAAGGAGTTAATCGGGGATGAAAAATAATCTTTTGGTCAGCGCAGCTCCGCACCTGCATAATAAGGAATCAGTCAGTAAAATTATGTGGCTGGTGGTTTTGAGTTTATTGCCGGTAGGGGCGGCCGGGGTGTTTATTTTCGGTGTCAGCGCCTTCCGGGTGATTATTCTGGCAACAGCGTCCAGCATAGTCACCGAAGGCATCTGCCAGATTATTTCCAGGAGGAAGGTTACTGTTTTAGACGGCAGCGCCGCGCTCACCGGGATATTGCTTGCCTTTAATCTGCCGGCGCAGGCGCCCTGGTGGCTGCCGGCGGCCGGGGCCATTTTTTCCATTGCCATCGGAAAACAGATTTTCGGGGGGCTGGGCCAGAATATTTTTAATCCCGCGCTGGCGGGCCGAGCGTTTCTAATGGCCTCCTGGCCGAAATATATGACTGCCTTTACCGCCCCCTTAAACTATGATGCCGTTACCAGCGCCACGCCGCTGGCGCTACTCAAAGAAGGGCATGCCTTGCAGAATATCTCTTACCTTGATTTATTCCTTGGCCGGCGCGGCGGATGCATCGGAGAAGTTTGCGTCGCGGCATTGCTTGCCGGAGCGGCCTTTCTTCTCTTAAAGGGCTACATCAGCTGGCACATCCCGTTAACCTATATTTCCACGGTGGGGGTATTCAGTTATTGTTTCGGGGGCAGGGGGTTATTCAGCGGGGACTGGCTTTTCGCCATCCTTTCCGGCGGCTTAATCTTAGGCGCGTTTTTTATGGCTACGGATTACGTTACTTCGCCTCTGACTTCCCGGGGGCAGGTTGTTTTCGGCATTGGCTGCGGCCTATTGACGGCGGTGATCCGGCTCTGGGGCGGCTATCCCGAAGGCGCGTCTTACGCCATATTGATGATGAACGCGGCCACGCCGATCATTGATAGGTATACGAAGAACAGGGTATACGGCTATACGCTAAAGGCGTATGAATAAATTATTCCACGAGTTTTTCAAAGGCATTATCAAAGAAAATCCGACTTTTGTGTTGGTCTTGGGTCTCTGCCCGACGCTGGCAGTGTCAGTATCAGTAGTAAACGGCATCGGGATGGGGATTGCCGCCACCTTTGTGCTGCTGGGGTCCAACGTAATCGTCTCCCTTATTAAGAATACCGTGCCGGCGAGGATCCGCATCCCCTGTTTTATCGTGGTGATTGCCACCTTCGTGACGATTGCGGAGATGACCCTGAAGGCCTACAGCCCGGCCCTGAACCGCGCCTTAGGTATTTATGTGCCTTTAATCGTGGTCAACTGTATTGTCTTAGGCCGCGCCGAGGCATTTGCCCAGAAGGCCAAGGCGCTCAATTCTTTTTTTGACGGCTTAGGCATGGGCGTAGGCTTTACCCTGGCCCTGATCTTGATTTCTGCGATCAGGGAATTTTTAGGCGCGGGAAAATTGTTGAACCACGCTATCTTTAAAGGCTTTGAGCCGGCCTTTGTCTTCTCTATGCCTTCCGGGGCTTTATTAGTCATCGGCCTGCTCCTGGGCTTTTTTAATCTTTTCAAAAGGATTAAGCAATGAACGCCGGGCAGTTCCTTACCATTTTTATTTCCGCGGTTTTTATCTATAACGTCATCCTTTCGCGCTTCCTGGGCCTCTGCTCTTTTGTGGCGATCTCCAAGGAGACCAAGCCTGCGCTGGCAATGAGTTTAGCGGTGATGTTTGTTACCACTATGTCCTCGATCATCACCTGGTTCATTTACCGGTTTCTCTTGGCGCCGTTTAACCTGAGTTACTTGCGTACTATCTCCTTTATCCTGGTGATTGCCGCCTTTGTGCAGTTCGTGGAAATGGTAATCAGAAAAGTGAGCCCGGCGATGTACCGCTTTTTCGGGATCTACCTGCCGCTGATTACCGTTAACTGCGCGGTGCTGGGCGTGGCGGTTTTGAACATAGACATGTTTTTTGTTGATAACCGGGCGGTCCCGGGGAGTTTTTGGTATTCCGCCTTTCAGGGCGTCTGCGTGGGGTTAGGTTATACCTTGGCCATGCTTTTAATGTCCGGCATCAGGGAACGGCTGGAATTATGCCATGTCCCCAAAGCGGTCAAAGACTTTCCGCTCGCCTTTATCATCGCCTCGATGATGAGTTTGGCGTTTATGGGATTTAACGGATTCAGATTATAGCGTATAGCGTAGAGCGTATAGTTAGGATTTCCTATACACTAAACACTATCCGCTAAAATTTATTATGGGAATTCTTATACCAGTCCTAATGTTGGGCAGCCTGGGCGCGATCTTCGGCGTCGGATTGGCCGTGGCCTCCAAGAGATTTGCCGTGCAGAGTGATCCGCGCTTAGACAAAATTTTAGGGTTGCTGCCCGGCGCAAACTGCGGCGTCTGCGGCGGCGCGGGCTGCTTTGGTTTTGCCGAGTCTATCCTCAGCGGAAAGCTGAGTATTGATGCCTGCCGGGTGAGCGAAGAAAAGGTCAAAGAAGAGATTGCCCGGCTTTTAGGGCAAAAGCTGGAGCAGGAGACAAAAAAGGCCGCGGTCCTGCACTGTGCCGGCGGGGAAAAAGTTAAAGAGAGGTTTATCTATCAGGGTATCAAGACCTGCGCGGCGGCAAATCTGGTTTTAGGGGGACAGAAGGCCTGTGTGTACGGATGCTTAGGGTTCGGCGATTGTGTCAGGGTTTGTCCTTTTGGCGCTATCTCGATGTCTCCGCAAGGCATCCCGGTGATAGATGAGGCTAAATGTAAGGCCTGTAATAAATGCGTGATTGCCTGTCCCAAGAAATTGTTTAGCCTGGCGCCGGTAACCGGCAGGGTAATTGTCTCTTGCAGTTCGCACGACTCAGGCAGGGACACTAAGGCAGTTTGTCCGGTGGGCTGTATTGCCTGCGGGCTCTGCCAGAAGACCTGCAGATTTAACGCTATCCACGTGATAGATAACCTGGCTGTGATAGATTATGCAAAATGCACTTCCTGCGCGGAGTGCGTCAGGGTTTGCCCGATGAAGACCATTCATATAAAATAGCGAGGCAGCAACTTGTTAAAATCGGATATCAGGTAATCAGGGTATCGGGAAAGGGAGATCAGGGAATCGGGTTATTAGGAATAGAAACAAAACCTGATCCCCTAATATCCTGATACCCAAATCCTGATAACCTAATACCCTGATAACCGCATTTAACTTGTTTAATAAGCCTATTATACGAGAGGGAGGATGTAAGTGAGGATTGCCGTATTCGCCTCGGGCCGGGGGACGAATTTCGCTAGCATTGCCAGGGCGGTAAAAAAGGGCAGAGTCAAGGCGGGCCTGGCGCTCTTGGTCTGCGATAACCCTCGGGCCGGCGTGCTCGGCCGCGCCCGGCGCGCGGGGGTAAAGGTGGCGCTGGTAGAGAGAAAAGATTTCAGTACAAAAGCAGAGTTTGAAAATAAAATTATTCAGTTTTTGGAGGAGGAAAAAATAGACCTGATTGTCCTGGCCGGCTTTATGCGTATCCTCGGCCCGGGGCTGGTGGCAAAATACCGGAATAAAATCATCAATATCCATCCGGCCATCCTGCCTTGCTTTAAGGGGGCGCAGGCGATCAAAGACGCCTTTGATTACGGAGCCAAAGTTACGGGCGTAACCGTGCATTTTGTTGACGAGAAAACCGACCACGGCCCGATTATTTTGCAGCAGGCGGTAAAAATCTCCCCCTCCGATACCCTGGAATCCTTAGAGGCAAAAATCCACAAAATTGAGCACCGCCTTTACCCTCGGGCGGTTAAGTTATTTGTAGAAGGCAGGTTGAGCTTGGCAGGCAGGCAGGTCAAGATTACCGCTCCAGAGGCTCCTCCAGCGCCGCCGCGCGGTTTAAAATAATCCTTTTCTTTTTGGCGAGATTGTTTAATTCCACTTCCTGAAAGTCGCGGAAATTATAGATTTTCAAGGTGTAGGCGATGATCTTCAGCACTTCCTTGTCGATATCCGCGTCTTTTTCCACCTCCGGCTTCTGGAATTTCAGGTTGATGCGGTTCTGGATCTGCCCGGTAATGAATTCGCTAAATGACACATCTCTGTAATTGATATGCAGGCCTTCGCGGTCTCCGATAATTTCCGGCGCCACCTGCGTCTCCTGCAGCAGGCGGTGCTGGAACTCGCCCTGCGAGATAAACCCGTGGAAATATTTTTTAAAATCCTCGTAGGAGAATGTTTCCGTGATCTGGAAGCCGTTGTTGATATCCGCGGTGACCACGCAGACTAATTGCAGTTCTTGAGCCCGCAGTTTTTCCATGCTGGTCAGGACGCGCATCAAAACCCGGTAAAGCTGATTGATTTTTTCCGCTGCCTGCGGATCGTAACCGGCCTGCTGGTATTTTATTTTTTCCGGCACCGCCCTCACCAAATAATCCGCCTTGAGGATGCCGTCCTGAAGGTGAGAGAGGTTTTTCTCGACCAGGAACCTTTCAGTTACCTTCTCCGGCTTATCGGGCTTAACCACGATATCTTCCAGGGGCACATAAATCCAGAGCGTCGCGCCGGACAATTTTGACTTGACGTGGAATTTGTATTCGCTGCGGCAGATTTCTTCGATGCCGGCGGGGATATTTTCTTTCAGGTAAGTGGGCTGGGTATAGGAGAAACATCCGGAGAGGAAAAATAATGCCAGGAGGGAAGTTTTAAGCAGCAGGCCGCGCTTTGCCAAATTCCTTGAAAATCGCTTCGATTTCGTCATAATTAAGCTCTTCTTTGGCGATCAGCTCTTTGACTAAACGGTCCAAGAGCGGCTCTTCTTTTTTGAGCAGCGCGGTAACTTCTTGCAGGCAGGTCTGCAGGACATCCTGAACGTCGTTATCCAGCCGCTCCTTCATTGCTTCGGAAATTTGCGGCGATTGGTTAAAGAATGACCTGGCGGCCTGTGTGCCGCTGAAATTTCCGATCAGCCCGGATTTGCCCATCCCTAATTGCCATACCATAGAGTGGGCGGTATTCAGGGCCGCGGTAAAATCTCCGTAGACGCCGCTGGTGGTAGCGCCGAATTTGTTTTTTTCCGCCGCGTAAGAGCCGAGCGATATTTTAATGTCATTCAAAAGCTGATGCTGGTCTTCGATAAAGATTTCTTCGCGCTCCGGTATCCAGGTTACCCCGCCGGTGCGGCCGCGGGGGGTAATGGTGATTTTAAACACATCCTTGGAGGGAGCCAATAAATAAGTGACGATGGCGTGGCCGGCCTCGTGATAGGCGGTCTGGAGTTTTTCTTTGTCGCTGAGTTTCAGGCGGCGCTTAATCCCTAAGGCAATCCTCTCGCGCGCGTCGTCAATATCCTTCATAGTGATGACCTGGCGTTTATTGCGCACGGCAATCAGGGCGGCCTCGCGCACGATATTGGCGATATCCGCCGGGCTGTTGCCCACGGTGATGCGGCTTAAGCGGTCGATCTTCACGTTTACGTCGTCAAATTTTACCTTTTGCAGGTAGTAGGCAAAGAGTTTCTGGCGGTCTTCCAGGTTGGGTTTATCGACGTAGATTTTGCGGTCAAACCTGCCGGGGCGCAAGAGCGCGGCGTCGAGGAAATTTTCCGGCATATTACTGGCGCCGATAATCACGATATTCAGTTCTTTCTCCTTCAGGCCGTCCATCTCTACCAGAAGCTGGTTTAGGGTTGTGTTGGTTTCGGTCTGCCCGCCAAAACCGGTTTCCGCCGCCCGCTGGGCGCCGACAGCGTCGATTTCGTCGATAAAAATGATACAGCCTCCGGAGAGGCCGGCCAGGCGGCCCGCCTTCTTGAACAAGCTGCGGATCCTGCCCGCACCCACGCCCACGAACATTTCCACGAATTCCGAGCCGGACATGGAGATAAAGGGCAACTTGGCCTCGGTAGCAATCGCCTTGGCTAAGTAGGTCTTGCCGCAGCCCGGCGGGCCCAGCATCAGGATGCCCCTTAAGATTTTCCCGCCGATGCGCTGTACCTCGGCGCGGTCAGTAATTAATTTAACGACCTCCAGGGCCTCTTGTTTGGCCTCGTCCATGCCGATGACATCCTGCCAGGTAATGCCTAATTTTTCTCCGGCGATGGATTTTTTGTTGGTTTGGGTAAAGGACTGGCCTCCGCGTTTATAAAACATCCAGTACATCATATAGGTATAGACAATGCCCTGGATGAGGCCTAAAATCCCCCAGGTAAACATCTGCAAGGGGATGATTGCCAGCTGGGATTGGCGCAGGTAGGATTCGGATTCGTTCCAGGCCTGGATGCCGTTGGTGATGGTTACCACCATTCCCACCAGCACCATAAAGGCCAGGGTAAAGAGGATAATCCTGATCCAGTAGAGTTCCAGGAAATACTTGATTTTTCTCCAGCGCATAGCAATAAAAATAGCATACTAAATTCGCGAAGTCAAACCTTTTCTTGACTTGGCGGAATTATTGTGTATAATGTGCTTCCACAGGAGATACAGATGCTTAGAATCAAGAAAGTGCGCGCCAGGGAAATCTTAGATTCCAGGGGAAATCCGACTGTTGAGGCGGATGTCATTTTGGATAACGGAATTCTGGGCCGGGCAGCCGTGCCTTCCGGCGCTTCCACCGGGGAAAAGGAAGCTTTGGAATTACGCGACGGCGATCAGAAACGGTATTTAGGTAAGGGTGTCTTAAGGGCAGCGCAGAACGTCAATAACGTAATTGATTCCAGGATAAAGGGTTTAAGCCCTGATTATAAAAGGATTGACCAGATGTTGATTAAATTGGATGGCACTGAGTCCAAGTCGAATCTGGGCGCCAATGCGATCCTGGCGGTATCCCTGGCTGTGGCCAAGGCCGCCGCGCTCTCCAAGAAACAACCCCTGTATAAATTCCTCGGCGGAGAAAAGGCAAAAATCCTGCCGGTGCCGCTGATGAATATTCTAAACGGCGGCCTGCACGCGGACAATAACCTTGACCTGCAGGAATTTATGATTGCGCCGCTGGGCCTGCCGACTTTCCGCGAGGCCTTGCGAGGGGCGGATGAGGTCTTCCATCACCTCAAATCCATCTTGAAATCAAAAGGGCTCTCTACTTCCGTGGGCGATGAAGGCGGTTTTGCCCCTAACCTCAATTCCAATCAGGAGGCTTTGGATCTGCTCATCCAGGCGATTGAAAAAGCGGGGTACCGGCCGGGAAAGGATATTTGCTTAGCCCTGGATTGCGCCGCCAGCTCTTTTTATGAAAATAACGGCTACCGGTTCGAAAATTCAAGGAAGACCTCCGCGGACTTAATCCAGGTTTACCTTAATTGGAGCGCCAAATACCCGCTCGTTTCCATCGAAGACGGCCTTTCCGAGCATGACTGGCCGGGCTGGCAGGAAATGACCAGGCAGCTGGGCGGGAAATTACAGTTGGTAGGCGACGATATCTTTGTTACTAACCCGAAAATTTTCAAAAAAGGCATTGCGGAAAAAATCGCTAATGCTATACTAATAAAGGTTAACCAGATCGGCTCGCTTTCGGAAACGTTGGAGGCGATCGAGATTGCCAGAAAAAATAAATACAAGGCGATTATCTCGCACCGCTCCGGCGAGACCGAAGATACATCAATCGCCCATCTGGCAGTTGCCTGCGGCACCGGGCAGATCAAGACCGGCTCGCTTTCGCGCACCGACCGCGTCTGTAAATACAACGAGCTCCTGCGCATCGAGGAAGAGCTGGGCAAGAAGGCAGTATACGCGGGGACGCTTTGGAAGTAGATAATGCTGCCGAAATTGAAAAAGGCATTTTGGGTTTTAGGCGCCGGCGTATTCCTGTTGATGATTTTTCTGCCGGGATTTTCCAAGCTGCAGGAACTAAAAGACAAAAACCGCGAGTTGGAAGTTAAGATCAAGCGCTTGAAAATTAACAACGCGCTGATGGAGCAGGAACTGGGGCTGCTGGAGAGCGACCCGGTTTATCAGGAAAGGGTGGCCCGGGAAAAGTTAGGGGTAGTCAAAAAAGGCGAGATCCCGATCAAGGTCCTGCCGCAGAGAAGACAGTAGTGAGGGATGAGTAAGGAACGCCGTGAAATAGAAAAATAAGTATAGATAAAGCAACAACCGTTCTTTGGAAAAAAGTATTGAATAAGCTATAGTGAGTGACATTCGCGGGGTGGAGTCCTTCGGCAAGCTCAGGATTCCACCTTGAGGCATATCGCGGGGTGGAGCAGCCTGGTAGCTCGGAAGGCTCATAACCTTCAGGTCCTGAGTTCAAATCTCAGCCCCGCAAAATCAAAGCAAAGCCCGTCAGTATTTTGACGGGCTTTTGTTTGTTTGAAATTCGCTTGAAAATGTAAGTTGGCTGTGGTAAGTTAACATACGATGCAAGAAAAACTCTGGGAATTTACGGATAATGCAGGCAGTTTCGCCTCCGGCAGCGCGGATAAGCTCAAGAGTTTATACTTCCCGCTCTGCAATGAAAAGATTATGTCCTGCGTGACGGTTGACCTGCACGGTGATATCAAAAGCGGGCAGGGGCATTTTCTCCTCCAGCCGGTCTCGCGCATTGACTTAAGTAATCTGCGGACGTCGCGGAACTTCTGGGTATGCCTTGGTCCCGGGAATGCCTGGTCGGCTTGCGGCGTATCCAAGGATTTAAAACAGATTCAACAGGATGAATTCCATTTAGAGGCCGGCCTGCTCTGGCAGGAGGTAAGCCGCGAGAATAAGAAAGCCGGCCTAGCCGCAAAAATCCTTTCCTTTGTCCCTGCCTCAGGCGAACCAGTGGAAATCATGCGGGTGACGCTGGCCAATACCGGCGCCAGAGAAATCAAATTGACCCCCTTTGCCGCCATACCTATATATGGCCGGGGGGCGCAGAGCCTGCGCGACCACCGCCAGGTTACCTCTTTGCTGCAGCGCGTTAGCTTGCATAAATATGGTGTCATTGTTAAGCCCACGCTTTCCTTTAACGAGGCCGGGCACCAGCCGAACAAAACCAATTATTTTGTTTTGGGCTGGGATGAGCAGGGAGGCGCGCCGCAATATACTTACCCGACGCAAGAAGGCTTTACCGGCGAGGCCGGAGATTTAGAGGCCCCGGAAAGCGTCTTAAAAAATCTCACTCCCCAAAAAGAAAATATTCAGGGCAAAGAGGCGATGGGGGCCTTGCGTTTTAAAGAAATTACCTTAGTCCGCGGGGAAAGCAAATCATACATTGTAGTGATGGGGATCGCTCAGGAGGCAGAGGAGATAAAAGAGATTCTCGCTAAATTCAATCGTTTAGCCAAGGTAGAGGCCGCATTAGCAGAGACTAAAAGTTATTGGGTGAAGCTTAGCCGGCAGATCGATCTGGAGAGCGGCGATCGGGATTTTGATCGCTGGTTTCGCTGGGTGAGTATCCAGCCCGCCTTACGCCGGATTTTCGGCTGTTCCTTTCTGCCGGACTTTGATTACGGCAAAGGCGGCCGCGGCTGGCGCGATTTATGGCAGGATTGCTTAGGGATGATCTTAAGCCAGCCGCAGGAGGCGCGCAAACTGCTGGTAAATAATTTTTCCGGAGTGCGCATCGACGGTTCCAACGCCACGATCATCGGCACAGGACAGGGAGAATTTATCTCTGACCGCAACAATATCAGCCGGGTGTGGATGGACCACGGGGTCTGGCCAATGCTCACCCTGGATTTATATTTGCAGGAGACCGGCGATTGGCAAATCTTGTTTGCCCAAGTTCCCTATTTCCGCGACCATCAGCTTAACCGCGCCGGGAAAATTGACCGACTGTGGAATGTGGATTATGGCGCTCAATTAAAAACTGCCTCCGGGAAAATTTATCGCGGGACCATTCTGGAGCACCTTTTAGTAGAAAATTTAGCGCAGTTTTTTAATGTGGGCGCGCATAATTATGCGCGCCTTGAGGGCGCGGACTGGAATGACGGTTTGGATATGGCTAAGGAAAACGGCGAAAGCGTGGCATTCTCGGCGATGTACGCGCACAATTTAAAATTGCTGGCAGATTTATTGCGCAAGTCAAAGCAGACCAAAATTACCGTGCTCAGGGAATTAAAAATACTTTTGCAAAAAGTTAACTCTGCGGATGCGCCGGCTAAACGCAGGATTCTCGCCAGCTATTTTGCGGCCACGGAAAAAAGTGTTTCCGGAAAAAAAGTCAAGCTGGATGCCGCCACTCTCGCCGCTGATTTAGATGCCAAGGCCGAGGCGATAGCTCAGCCTATCCGTCAGCGCGAATGGCTCAGATACGGTTTCTTTAACGGCTATTACGATAACCAGAAAAAACGGGTAGAGGGCAGGCAGGGCAGGCTGACAAAAATGTGCCTGGCTTCTCAGGTGTTTCCGATTATGGGCGGGGTGGCGCAGGATTGGCAGGTAGAAAAAATATTGCAGGGCGTAAAGCGCTATCTTTTTGATAAAAAATTGGGCGGAATCCATCTGAACACTGATTTTAGGAGCGAACAGCACGACTTGGGCCGGGCATTCTCTTTTAGTTATGGGGATAAGGAAAACGGGGCGATCTTTAATCATATGGCGGTGATGTTTGCTTATGCTTTATATCGGCGCGGCTATGCCACAGAGGGCGAGAAGGTTTTACGCTCCATTTACCGGATGAGCATGGATAGCGCAAAGGCCAAAATTTACCCCTGCCTGCCGGAGTACTTTAATTTAGCCGGACAGGGGATGTACGCATATTTGACCGGCTCAGCCAGCTGGTTTATCCTTACGCTCCTGACGCAGTCTTTCGGCATACGCGGCTCAAACGGCGATTTGCTGATTGCCCCGCAATTAAGCCCGGCGCAATTTAAAGATTCCGCGCAGATCAGCATCGAGCGCAGCTTTGCCAACCGCCGGCTGCGGGTAATTTTTTCCAACCCCAAAAAAATCCGCCGCGGTAAATACAAAATAGCGCAAGCCAGCCTGAACCAGCGCCGCCTCTCCAAAAACGATACTCCCCGGATACTCATCCCCCGCCGCACTATCTTAAACCTTCCTGCGGGCAAGACCAATCTCATCAATATCGCCTTAGGGTAATTGAATTGGCCTTTTTTGCCTTTTTTTGATTGCTAAAAGAGCTTAATTTTGTTATAATTATAATCCCTTGGAATGAACACCTTGGCCTATTATGCGCCCAATCCTATCGGATGGATTGGTGCGCCGCCCATTGCGGCGAGGGCCAAGTATTCGCTTTCTGCGAAGGAGCGTAAGATGATTGCCCGTTACAGCCTGCCGAAAATGGACCGCCTCTGGCAGGAGGAGTTTAAATTCCAGACTATGCTTTCTATCGAGCTCCTGGCGTTAGAGGCGCTCGCCAAAAGAGGCAGGGTCCCGCTTGCCGCAGTCAGACGGATCAAGCAAAGGGCCAGGTTCGATTTAGCGCGCATCCGCAGGATCGAAGAAAAAACCCAACATGATGTAGTGGCCTTTATCACCAACGTAGCCCAATATATTGGGCCGGACGCCCGGTATCTGCACTTGGGCCTGACCTCTTCCGATATCCTGGATACTACCCTTGGGGTGCAGCTTGCCGCGGCATCCGACTTGCTCATTGCCGGCCTGGAACAATTGCTGAAACTGTTGGCTAATAAGGCCCTGGCCTATAAAGAGATGATCTGCATCGGACGCACCCACGGCGTGCATGCCGAGCCGACGACCTTCGGCCTGAAACTGGCGCTCTGGTATGAAGAAACCCGCCGCAATCTAACTCGCCTGAAATCCGCCAGGGCAGAAGTGGCAGTAGGTA
>MHHD01000014.1:21635-24103 GCA_001805895.1 Omnitrophica WOR_2 bacterium RIFCSPLOWO2_12_FULL_51_8
GTATTTCCACTCAGATCGTGCAGCGGGATGTCTACGCCCAATATCTGGCTACCTTAGCCGTAATCGGCGCTTCCTTGGAAAAATTCGCCACGGAGATCAGGCATCTGCAGCGGACCGAATTGTTAGAGGCAGAAGAGCCGTTTGGCAAAGGTCAAAAAGGTTCTTCGGCCATGCCGCATAAGCGCAACCCGGTGATCTGCGAGCGCATCTGCGGCTTAAGCCGTATCCTGCGCGGCAACGCCCTGGCAGGGATGGAAAATGTCTGCCTCTGGCATGAGCGCGATATCAGCCATTCCTCGGCAGAGCGGGTGATCTTCCCGGATTCCACGTTGGCGCTGGATTACATCCTGCAGAAATTCATCCAGGTGCTCGCGGGCCTGCAGGTTTATCCCGAAAATATGCTGGCCAATTTAGTGCGCACCCGCGGCCTGATTTTTTCCCAGCGGGTCCTGCTGAAATTGATGGACAAGGGCCTGATGCGCCAGAAGGCCTATGGCATCGTTCAGAGAAACGCGATGCGGGCCTGGAAAGGGCAGGCGGATTTTAAGGCCAACCTCAGCGCAGACCTCGATGTGCGGCGCTGCCTCAGACAAAAATTTCCTCTATTTCTTTTTGTCTGAGGCAGCGCCCTTCTTTATTATTAAAGGCTTGAATATATAGAAGGTGCGGGGGTGAACCCGCCCCCAAAACCTCTTATAGCGCTTTATCATGCAGCATAAAATTGAAGTTCAAGATAAGCCCGGTATTTTTGACGCCGTTGGCGCCGGCATCAAGAAGGATATCCGCGACTTAGGGATAAAGGGCGTGCGCGAGGCGCGCTTTATTCAGGTCTATCTCCTGGAAGGGGAACTTTCTCAAGATGAGGTTGTGCGTATCTGCGAAGAACTTCTGGCGGACAAGGTCGTCCAGGAATATTCAATTTTAACCCAAGACCCAAGACCCAGGGCCCAAGACGGATTTTTGATTGAAATCGCCTATAATCCCGGAGTGATGGACCCGGTGGAAGAATCGGCATTAAAGGGCATCCGGGACTTAGGGGTCTCAGCCGTGACCGCGGTAAAGACGGCAAAGAAATATCTGCTCAAAGGCCGGCTGAGCGCGGCGCAGTTAAAGACTATTACCGAGAAGCTGCTTTACAATAAGCTCATTCAGCATGTGGTGAAGAGCGCCGAGCGCCGAGCGCCGATAACCGAGCAGGCCGGATACAATTTTCAGCTTATTACGGTTAATATTTTGGGCGTCGAGGATCGACGGTTATCAAAGATCAGCAGGGATGGCCAGCTGTTTCTGAATGTTGCCGAGATGCGGGCGATAAAAGAATACTTTAGGGCTCAAGGCCGCAATCCCACTGACTGCGAGTTAGAAACTATTGCCCAGACCTGGTCAGAGCATTGCTGGCATAAGACCTTCATGGGCAAGATAAAATATACAGAAAAAATCCAAAATAAATCCTCCCGCCGAGCCAAGCGAGGCGGGATCCCGCTTAGATTTAAGCGGACAGCGGGACAAATCCCAAATCCAAAAATAAAAGCAAAAAAAATCAATAATCTTTTAAAATCAACTATCATGAAAGTCACCAAGGAGCTGAACAAGCCCTGGTGCGTTTCGGTATTTAAAGATAACTCCGGCGTAATCAGGTTCGATGACAAATACAATGTCTGTTTTAAGGTGGAGACGCACAACCACCCTTCGGCCCTGGAGCCGTTTGGCGGGGCAAACACCGGTATCGGCGGGGTGATCCGCGACCCCCTCGGCACCGGCCTGGGCGCCAAACCAATCTTGAATACCGATGTTTTTTGTTTCGGCCCGCCGGATTATCCTTTTCAGGAATTGCCTCCGGGGACCCTGCATCCTAAGCGGGTAATGCGGGGTGTGGTCGCCGGGGTGCGCGACTACGGCAATAAAATGGGCATCCCCACGGTAAACGGGGCGGTGCTTTTTCATCAGGGATTCATAGGCAACCCCCTGGTTTACTGCGGCACCGTAGGGATGATGCCCAAAAATAAGTCCGTTAAGCGGGTAAAGGCCGGCGAGTTGATCGTGGTGGTAGGCGGCAGGACCGGCAGGGACGGCATCCACGGGGCGACGTTCTCTTCCGGGGAATTGACCCATCAATCACAAACGATCTCCAGCGCAGCGGTGCAGATAGGCAATCCCATCCAGGAAAAGAAAATGCTTGATACCATCCTGCAGGCGCGGGACAAAAATTTATACAGCGCGATTACCGACTGCGGCGCCGGAGGATTGTCGAGCGCTGTCGGAGAGATGGGCGTTGACTTAGGGGCTAAGGTTTATCTGGATAAAGTCCCCTTAAAATACAGCGGGCTGTCCTATATGGAAATCTGGGTTTCCGAATCTCAGGAGCGGATGGTTTTATCCGTGCCAAAAGAAAAGATAGGTGCCTTGAAGGAAGTATTCGGCGCGGAGAATGTGGATGCAGCGGTGATCGGCGAATTCACCGATAGCGG
>MHHD01000015.1 GCA_001805895.1 Omnitrophica WOR_2 bacterium RIFCSPLOWO2_12_FULL_51_8
GGGCTGGCAGGCAAAGTGTATTCCGATAATGCCGACGATATTGGAGGCGCCGTCGGAAAGCGAGTGGAATCCGTCGGCAGTCATGCTGGAGCAGCGGCTGTAGAGGCCGTAGATGATCTTTGCCAGCGCTACCGCCCAATTCAGCGCCAATATCCAGATGAGCACACGTCTAATACGTCTGTAATGCCCCTCTCCAGCGGTATCCATAATGCTCCGTCAACTAAATCATGCCTTGATAATTATACGCAGATTCACACAGATACGGCTGCCAGGCAGTTGACTTTTTGGATACACACAGATACCGTTTATATCTGTGTGTATCTTTTTTATATCTGTGTGTATCTGTGTTCAGATGAAAGGGCTATTTTGTAGGTGATGCACCATAAGCCCAATTATAGCGGGTTTCGCCGGCAATGCAAATAATTTGTGATGCCGCCTTAGGGGTTGATTTACTCCTCAAGTGTGATAGAATAGACAAACCATGTTCAAGAGGATAGCATTCATTTTATTGCTTTTGCTCGGGACGGCGCCGCTCCTGGCGGCCCCAGAGATCCCGTATCTGAAGCCGGTAAGGAAGGAGGACCGCATCCTGATCCTGGCCCCGCACCCCGATGACGAGGCGATCGGCTGCGCCGGGATTATTCAACAGGCAGTGGCCGCGGGCGCCCAGGTAGGGGTTGCCTACCTTACCAACGGCGACCATAATGAAGTGGCCTTTATCGTACACGAAAAACACCCGGCGATCTTTCAGCGGCAATTTATCAATATGGGGGAAAAACGCAAGCGGGAAGCGGTTAAGGCGATGCAATTGTTAGGGCTAAAGGAGGATAATCTGATCTTCCTGGGCTACCCTGATTTCGGCACCTTCGCTATCTTCAGCCAATACTGGCAGCCCAAAGAACCCTACATGAGTTTATTGACCCGGATTTCCTCCGTACCCTATAAGGATAATCTTTCCTTCGGCGCGCCCTACGTCGGCCAGAGTATCCTCGCCGACCTAAAAAAAATGCTGCTTAAGTTCCGGCCGAACAAGATCTTTGTCTCTCACCCGGCCGACGTTAACCTTGACCACAAGACGTTTTACCTATTTCTACAAGTGGCCTTAAGCGACTTAAGCAAAGATATCCCCGAGCCCGAAGTGTATCCTTACTTGATCCATTGCGTGGGCTGGCCCCTGCCGCGGCATTTTCATCCGGCTTTAAGCCTGGGGCCGCCGGACAAATTCCGGCACAGCCCGATCCAATGGCGGAAATTAAACTTAGACGCGCGACAGGTGGAGCGTAAACGCAAGGCCATACTCTGTTATGCCAGCCAGACCAATTGCTGCGCATTTTATTTATTGTCTTTCGCCCGCAGGAATGAGCTGTTCGGAGATTATCCTGAGGCGAAGGTGCGCCGGGAAGGCTCGATCAAGGAAAGGGGCAGGTCTTTTTTTGGTTTTGCCCAGATGTTCCGGGACGCGGATGTCGGTATTTTGGGCGGCTTGGAGGGCCTGGGGGAGGAGCGGCCGGGCGTCAGCTACGGGGCAGCGGATAATTCTATTTTAATCCGCGTAGAAAAAAGAGAAGAAATGGTCAGCCGGTTTAATCTGCAGGTTTATCTTTTTGGCTATAGCCATAAAACGGATTTTGCCGGAATGCCGAAAATCCACATCGCCGCCAAGAGCAGGAATTTCAGGGTTTTTGCCAACGGCAAGATGATTACTCCCGACGGGGTCTTTGTGATCCTGAAGCCGAAGGCCTATATCCTGGGGGTGCCCCTAGAGATCCTGGGTAACCCGGATTTTGTCCTTACCTCAATGAAAGTTTACGGCGGGACGGCGCAGGCGGCGTCTATCGGGGCGCAGAAGGTGGAGATAGAGTAACTACGGAGGCGTTGGATGCTAGAACTTAAATCCGTCAAAATTAACAAGCCGGAAGAGGTTAACTTAATCCTCGGGCAGGCGCATTTTATTAAGACCGCAGAGGATCTCTACGAGGCGTTGGCGGGCAGTGTGCCGGGCATCAAGTTCGGGTTGGGCTTTGTCGAGTCTTCCGGCGCTTGCAAGGTCCGGGCAGAAGGCACTGATCCGGGATTAAAAGAGCTGGCGGCGCAGGTTGCCTTGGATGTCGGGGCAGGGCACAGCTTCGTGGTTTTATTGAAAGGCTCCTTCCCGATAAATGTGCTCAATGCCGTAAAAAATATACCGGAGGTCTGCAATATTTTCTGCGCTACTGCTAATCCGGTTGAGGTAATTATCGCCGAGAGCACATCCGGCCGCGGCATCTTAGGAGTGATTGACGGCGCAAAGCCCAAAGGCGTAGAAACCGAAGCGGAGACCGCCTGGCGCAGGGAATTCCTGCGTAAAATCGGCTATAAGGCTTCATAGCCCTTGAGTTTTTTCTTGAACTTATTCCATATTCTGTTATAATTTAAAAATGCCGGCATGGATTTCAAGCAAATTCGCAAAACCTTAAGTTACCTGGCGGGATGGCTGGGATTAAATATTTGCTCTTTGATAGTTAAGCTTATACCCGCGCGCTTTATTTACGGTTTTGCCGGAAAAATCAGCGCCTTAGGGTATTGCTTTGCCGGGAGGCAAAGGAGGATCGCCCTGGAGAGCCTGCGCCTGGCCTTTGCGGGAGAAAAATCCGGGCAGGAGATCGAGAAAATTTGCCGGGATTGTTTCCGTCTGATGGCTAAGTCGGCCATAGAGCTTTTGTTTCTGATGGATAAACCGGGTCTGCTTAACTCGCGGGTGGAATTAGCCGGCAGAGAGCGCCTTGAGGAGGCCTTGCGGCAGGGCAAGGGAGTTATTTTAGTCAGCGCGCATTTTGGCAATTTCCCTTTAGCTTTAGCCCGCCTGAGCCTGGAAGGTTATCGGATTTCCGGGATTATGCGCCCGATGCGCGACGCGCGCACCGAGGGATTTTTTTTAAAAAAACGGCAGAGCTGCGGGGTAAAAACGATTTACAGCCAGCCGCGCAGCGCCTGCGTAGACAGCACGCTCCGGGCATTGCGCAATAACGAGCTGGTCTTTATCCCGGTGGACCAGAATTTTGGCACTGCCGGAGTATTCGTAAATTTTTTCGGCAGAAGGGCGGCTACAGCCACGGGACCGGTAATTCTTGCCCAGCGCACCGGCGCGACCCTATTGCCGTGTTTTATCATCAGGCAGCCCGACGACCGGCATCAGTTGGTCTTTGAGTCGCCTCTAAAACTGGAACAGGGCAAAGACAGCCGTGAAACCGTAATGATCAACATCCAGAAGATTACCGGCATCATTGAATCGTATATCCGACGTTACCCCGCGGAATGGGGGTGGATCCACCGCCGGTGGAAGACGCAGTAAAAAGTGAAGGAGGTGTGTGAGATGGGAGAAGAGGTTAAACAGGAAGAGAAAAAATGCGAATCCAGCAAGGCGCTCTCCATGGCGCTGAAGGTTATCTTGGGCTTGGTGTTTCTTGCCCTGGGCGGCGCGGCAATCTATGCCTGGCGTTCCCAGCTTCTGGTGCTGATTAAGGGATGCGTGGGCCCGTTTTTGATTTTAGCGGGCATCATCACCTTGGCTATAGCCAAGGAGTAAATAGTACACTGTTAAATTAATCTCTGTGTAGTTGGGTTAAGGTGAGGATGCCGGTTTGGTGGTTGGGGTAGGTTGTTTGTCGCTGTAACCAACTACCTTACTTAACTACTAAACCGGCCTCCTTACCCTTACCCCACAACCTGCAAGATTTAGTTTAACAATGTAGCAGTTGAGGGGTGCGCATAAATGCACACTGCTCAATTAGTCGACAAATCGTAAAAGAAGTGGCCGGCCCTTGAGCTATCTACTTAAGCTTAGAGCAGAGGCGGATAATTTAAGGGCCGGCCATTTCTATTTCCTAACCACTGCGAAAATCGCCTGAAATTCATCGCCGAAGGCGATTTTCTTGGAAAGGGGGGAGCGCGTGAAGGTAAAAGAAGTGATGCAGAAGGAGGTTACCAGTCTCAAGCCGGAAGATAATGCCTTAGAGGCGCTAAACCTGCTTTTTAAGATGCAGATTAGCGGCCTGCCGGTAATCAACGCGCAGCAAAAACTGGCGGGGATGTTTACGGAGAAAGACGTGCTCAAGTATGTCCTCCCCAGTTATATCGAGCAGGTAGGCATGTTTGTCTATCAGGAAAACCCCAAATCCACGGGGAGAAAGTTTTCCCTGCTGGGAAAATTGACCGTGGGCGAATTGATGCGCCGCGACGTAGTCACAACCAGCGAAGATATCACCCTCTGCGAGGCGGCTAGGCTAATGTTGACACAGAGAATCAGGCGCGTGCCGGTAGTAGATCAGGGCGGGAGCGTAGTTGGTATCGTCGCCAGGGGCGACATCTTGAAAGGGATAGCCGCGGAGGCGGGAGCAAAAATCAATTAGGCAGAACCGATATGTTCAAAAAAGCCGTAATCTTGGCGGTTATTTCTTCGGGGCTGGGGGGATTGGCCTTAAAATTTGGCCTGAATCCGCATCAGGCGCTTTCCATTTCCATTTTTTCCGTCTCTGTCCTGGGCACGTTGTTTTTCTGGAGTTTCCGCATCAGTTTTGCCTTCCTGGGGACGTCGGCGCTGCTGATCACCAAGACCATCGACTTGGAGAACCTGATTAAATTTTCCTCGCTGGAGGTCATCCTTTTCCTGGTAGGGATGATGGTCCTGGTGGGACTGCTCAAAGACGCCGGGTTTTTTGCCTGGATCGTCAGCATGGTCCTGCGCATCAGAAATCTTACCGCCCTCAAGTTCATGGTCATTATTTCAGCGATCTCGGCGCTGTTGTCCTGCGCGGTGGATGAGGTTACCTCGATTATCTTCATAGTGGCCGCGGTATTTGAGATCTGCGACTATTTCGATGTTGACCCCGCGCCGTTTTTGATCATCTCGGTGCTGGCCACCAACATCGGCTCCAGCGGCACGGCCCTCGGTAACCCCATCGGTATATTGATTGCCTCTAAATCCGGCCTGACTTTTGAAGATTTCCTGGCCAAGGCCTTCCCTTTGATGTTGGTTTGCCTTGCGGCCGCCATCGCTATTTTAAGTTTCTGGTACCGAAAGTCCCTTGCCGGACTGGACAAAAAAATCAAAGAATTCGGCAGTAATGACCTGTTGATTAAGCTCATCTCAGTGCCCCCGGACCGCCAATTAAAGACCTGTCTAGCGATTTTCGGGGTGACGCTCATCTTTATCTCTCTGCATCGCCGCCTGGAAGTGCTTATGTCGTTAGAGGCCAATACCATACTCCTGACCATCCCGCTTATTTCCAGCGGCCTGGTAATGGCCTGGAAATGGCAGAAGGCGCGCAAATATATCGAGCAGGATGTGGAATGGTGGACGCTGCTTTTTTTCCTGCTGCTTTTTGCCCAGGCCGGCACCTTAAAATATACCGGCGCTACCGATATTCTGGCAAAGCGCCTGGTCAGCCTGGCCGGCGAAAGCAGTATCTTTCTGACCGGGTTTATCTTATGGGTGGCTGCCATCGGCTCGAGCATCTTAGACAACGTGGTGCTGGTGGCCGCCTTTATCCCGGTAATCCAGAGTCTCCAGGGCCTGCATCTGCGCCTGGAACCTTTATGGTGGGCGCTTTTATTCGGCGGCTGCCTGGGCGGCAACATCACCATGGTCGGCTCTACCGCCAATATCGTGGCCTTAGGTATACTGGAAAAGGAAAGGAATATACGTATGACCTTTTTCCGCTGGTTCTGGGCCGGTCTGACAGTGGGGGTGATTACCACGGCGCTGGTCTGGGCGGCTTTGGTTTTCCTCCCCTTTTATGGAGGATGAACTGAAGCACACAACACGCACAGCATGAACTTATTGACAAGGGACCTAATCTGTGATAAGTTATTGTCGAAGGCGATTTTCTTGATTTACGGAGGTGTAAGATGCAATGGAAAATAACTTCTGCCTTAGCAGTTGCCGCCTGCGGTTTATTTTTTGGCACAGGCGCGGTTTTTAGCCAGGAAAACGTTGTTTTACCCAGCGTCAATTCCGCGGATGCCGGCACAACCACGGATACCGCCGCTCCCGCCATGGCCCTGCCGGTTGATCCGGAACCCCAATGGCAGTATGTGGAAATCATTTCCGTTGACCCGCAAAAAAAAGAAATCCTGGTCAAATATATAGATTACGAAACTGACGACGTGAAGGAAATGACCCTTTCTGTCGACGATAAAACTATATATGAGAATGTCATTTCTCTGAGCGAAATCAAGCCCCTGGATACGGCAGGGGTGGATTATATAGTTACGCCCGAAGGGAAGTGTCTGGCAAGGAATATCAGTATTGAAAAGGCCCAGGAAGCGCCCGCGCAAATGCCAATGCCCCAGACCCCGGCGCCTGCGGAAACCACTCCCAGCACTCCCGCTAATCCTTAAAGGGAAGCTTTAGTCTAGAGGAAGAGTTAATTTCCGAATAAGTCAAAAGGCAGGGGGATTGCCCCTGCCTTTTTTGTCAGGAGCCTCGGGCTCTTGTCCTGAGCGAAGCCGAAGGATTAGCCCGGGTGGCTCCATTATTGATGCAGGATATCAAGCTTATTATTTTCGACTTAGACGGCACTCTGGTTGATGCCTACGCGGCGATTATCAGCAGCTTTAATTATACTCTGCAAAAACTGGGTTATGCCGCGCAAAGCGCAGCGGTTATCCGCCGCGCCGTGGGATGGGGCGACACGAACCTCTTGCGGCCGTTCATCAGCAAAAAAGATCTGCCGAAGGCCATGTCCCTTTACCGCAGGCACCACCGCTACTCCCTGGTAAAACAATCCCGCCTTTTTCCTAAGGTAAAAGGCCTGTTGGCCTACCTGAAATCCAAGGGCTACAGGATGGCTGTGGCCAGCAACCGGCCGACGCAATTCTCCCGGATCCTGCTGGATTGCCTGGGGCTGGATAAATATTTCAGTTATCTGTTATGCGCGGATAAGCTTAAGCGCGGCAAGCCCCATCCGGAAATTTTAAAAAGAATTATTGATAAATTCGCGCTCGCCGCTGGCCAGGCCATCTATGTGGGCGATATGGTAATAGACGCCCAGGCGGGCAGGCGCGCCGGAATCAGGACCATCGTCGTTACCACCGGTTCTAGCGCCAGGAAAGAGATCAAGAAAGAGAAGCCCGGACGGATAATCAAAAGCATCGGAGAACTACGCAAAATCTTGTGAGCCGCGGTAGAATATACTGACACCATGAAAAAAATATTTCTGCTTTTAGGCGGCATACTTTTGTCGATAAATCTGGCTGGCTGCCTGACTGTGCCTTCCTGGATGAAATTTCCCCGGCCGCAGGACAGTGGCGCGCCGGCGGAGATCCTGCCGTCGTATTCCGGGCCAAAGGTAAGGATCATCCTGCCGGATTTCGCCGTTACTTCGGCCAAAGTCGGCAGCGCTGTAGGCACAGGGCTGCGCCAGATGTTAGCCGCGGCGCTTTTAAACTGTAAGCGCTTTTACATAATTGAGCCCCAGCTCGAGAAATCAGAAAAGCAGGGGGTAAAAGTCCCGGCCCGCCAGGAAGCCGGGTTGATCATCAACGTTACGGTTACGGACTTTCAGCCGCAGGCCTCCGGCGGAAGCGCGGGGATGGGCGGCGGAGGAGGGATGAGGAGCGGCGCCTTGGGCGGATTATCAGGCCGGCCCTCCAATAAGGCGCATATAGGCTTGGAGGTGCGCATCGCTGATGCGTTAACCACGGAAAGGATATTGTCCGCGCATAAAGTGCAGGCGCAGGCAGCGGATATCTCCGGCAATATTATGGCTGATCCTCTAGGGGATTGGCCGCTGCCCGGAAGTTTATCCGCATACGGGCGTACGCCGATGGAAAAGGCCATCCGGCTCTGCCTTTCGGAAACGGTGCGCTATCTGGCGCAGAATATACCGGAAGATTATTACAAGTATTGATGGACTAATGGGGGAGAACAATGGGGAAACGTAAACGCAGAGGTAAGCTTAACTGGCGCTCAAAAAGAGCTAACAAAGGCAGAAAGCCCTGCTTAGGGTAAGGCCAGGCAGTTATTCCTATTTTTAGTTCTTTCCCAAGTCTGTAGCGAAAGGGAAAGAACTTGATTACACAGATAAAAGAAAGATTACGCAGATTTACCGACGATATTTTAATTGCTACAAAGTCGGGAAAGCTTCTTTTTTTTGTCCCGTAATGATAATGAAAATCAAAGTCAAAGGGCAATGGTGAGCGGAGTCGAACCATGAAAATTGCCATTGTGGGCAGCCCAAACGTGGGAAAGTCGGTGATGTTTAACCGCCTCACCGGCAGTTACGTTACGGTATCTAATTACCCGGGGACCACCGTGGAGGTATCCCGCGGAAGGGCCAAGATAGGCGGATGGGAGTTTGAGGTTTTTGATACGCCGGGGATGTATTCACTTCTGCCCATCACGGAAGAAGAAAGGGTGGCCAGGAGTCTGCTGTTTCAGGAAAAACCGGATGTCGTCATCCATATTATTGACGCCAAGAACATAGAGAGGATGCTGCCGCTTACCCTGCAGTTGATTGAGGCAAAACTACCGGTGATATTAGTCCTGAACATTATAGATGAAGCGGAAAAGATAGGGATGCGCATCAGCCTTGAATATTTAAGCCGTGAGCTAAAAGTTCCGGTAGCGGCTACGGTTTCTACCACCGGCAGAGGCATTGATATTTTAAGGGGGAGGATTGAAGAATATGTCCGCGCAGGGATTCGCCAATAGCGAGCAAGGGGATATCCTGGAAGTTTCCCTGGAAAAGATAGAAGGATTATTAAAAGGAGATTACGGCGTCTCCAAGCGCACCATCGGGTTGTTATTGCTGCAAGGGGACGATGAGATTACTGCGCTGGCGGAATCCCGCGAGCCGGATAATATGAGCGAAATCAAGGAGATTATAAATTACACCGGGAAGCATTATGTCCAGCCCCTTTCCTATATTATAACCCTGCGCAGGCAGGAAGAGGCCAGCCGTATTACCGGCATAGCTGTAGAGCATCTGCCCAAGGCAAATCTGGCCTTCAGGGAAAAACTTAGCCGGGTGATGATTAATCCGCTAACCGGCGTGCCGATTCTGCTCTTTGTCCTTTACTACGGAATTTATAAATTCGTGGGTGAATTCGGCGCAGGGACACTGGTAGATTTTATTGAGACGGGCATCTTTGAGAAGAATATCAATCCCTGGGCAACGCAAATCATCAAACCTATTATCCCCTGGCAGGCCGTAAGAGAATTATTTGTCGGGGAATACGGGATGATCACTTTAGGGGTCAGGTATGCGGTAGCGATTATATTGCCTGTTGTCACGACGTTCTTTGTGGCCTTTGCCATTATTGAGGATGCCGGTTACCTGCCCCGCCTGGCGCTGCTCATAGACAGATTATTTAAAAAGATAGGCTTGACCGGCAGGGCGGTAATCCCTATGGTCCTCGGTTTGGGATGCGATACTATGGCTACGATGGTGACCAGGACTTTGCCCACCAAAAGAGAAAGAATCATCGCTACTATTTTACTGGCCTTAGCCGTTCCCTGCTCCGCGCAGTTAGGCGTAATCCTTTCTTTGCTGGAAGGAAACCCCAGGGGCTTAACCGTCTGGGCGTGCGCGGTAAGTTTGGTTTTCCTCCTGGTGGGATTTCTTTCCGCGCAGATCCTGCCGGGGGATTCCCCTTCGTTTTATATGGAGATACCGCCGCTCAGGATGCCGAAATTATCCAACGTATTCATCAAGACCTACACCCGCGTTAAATGGTATTTCACGGAAATATTCCCCATGTTTATTTTAGCCAGCGTCTTAATCTGGATAGGCCAATTGACCGGGTTATTTAATTTGCTGGTCAAGGCGCTACATTCCCCTATGCGCTGGATTGGCCTGCCGGACCAGACTGCGGTTGCCTTTTTATTCGGATTCTTTAGAAGGGATTATGGAGCGGCGGGCCTATATGATATGAAAAAGGCGGCATTATTAAACGGAAATCAGTTAGTCGTGGCCTGTATCGCCTTAACCCTGTTCCTTCCCTGCATCGCGCAATTTTTGATGAACGTAAAGGAAAGGGGATACAAGACCGGAGTGGCGATTTCCGTATTCGTACTCTTTTTTTCCTTCTCCGCGGGTTTCCTGGTCAATTTTATCTTAAACATCCTGGGAGTTAGCTTGTGAAGTGTACTTTATGCGGCTATAAATTCAGTGAGGGCGATGCGCAGGCGGCCTGCCAACGTTGCCCGCTGATGAAGGGCTGCAGGCTGATCAGGTGTCCCAATTGCGGATTTGAAATGCCGCCGGAGCCGCGCTGGGGGAGGTATTTTAAGAAAGAGAGGAAGGCCAATGAGAATAAGCGACAGGGCTGAAGAAATCATGGAAACCCTCTGGGTGCATACAGAGGAAGAAAAGGAAGAGCCGATAGGATTAGGAATCGCTAAAGGTGAGCCGGCGATAGAGGAGCTATGGAAATCCGGACACATCAAATTGATCCGGGACAAGATAGTCTTAACCGAGAAGGGAACAAGCGAAGGCCGGAAGGTAGTGAGACGCCACCGCCTGGCGGAGAGACTGTTTGCCGACATTTTAGACGTAAAGAAAAAACTGGTGCACCCTTTAAGCTGTGAATTTGAGCATCTGCTGCATGACGGGACAGAAGATAATATCTGTATCCTCCTCGGGCATCCCAAAACGTGCCCCCATGGCAGGGCAATCCCCGATGGCGAATGCTGCCGGAAGTTTAAGGAGAGCGTAGGAAAGGCAGTTTCCCCGCTGGATAGGCTGCAGGTAAATCAGAGAGGCAGGGTCGCTTACATCCAGACGAGGGATAATAAGGCGCTGCAGAAACTTATGGCCATGGGAATCCTGCCCGGCATACCCATCACCCTGATTCAAAAATTTCCTTCCTTTGTTTTTCAGGCCGGCCAATCCCAGTTTGCGGTAGACGCAGATTTGGCATCCTGCGTTTACATCAGGCTTTAACCATCACCCAACACGGGTACCTTTACGGCCCTTGACTAAGCCATCACAGGCCTTTATAATGGAACCCACCCGGGCTAAAACCCCAGGGTTCCTTAGGGGATAGTCCATTATATCATGAAAGCCATTGCCTTGATTTCCGGAGGATTAGACAGTACCCTGGCAGTAAGATTAATCCAGGGATTAGGTGTGGATTTAGTCTGCCTGAATACTGTAAGCCCATTTTGTCTTTGTAACCGCCGTTCGGCAAATGGCTGTTTCTATGGCGCCGCCAGTGTGGCTAAGGAGCTCTGCCTTAAACTTATCTCTATCGACGTTGCCCAGGAGTTTCTGGAAATCGTAAAAAACCCGCAGCACGGATACGGTTCCAATATGAACCCCTGCATCGACTGCCGCATACTTTTGTTCAAAAAGGCGAAAGAGGCGATGCAAAAGGAAGGGGCGTCTTTTCTTATCACCGGAGAAGTCTTGGGACAGAGGCCGATGTCGCAAAGGCTTAATACCATGCGCTTGATTGAGCGGGAGGCGGGGTTGGAAGGCCTGGTGCTGCGTCCGCTCTCGGCGAAGGCGCTCGGCGAGACCTTGCCGGAAAAAAACGGCTGGGTGGCAAGGGAAGCGCTTTTGGCGATCAGCGGCAGGGGCAGGCGCGGCCAGATGGCCCTGGCGGAAAAGCTGGGGGTTAATGATTACCCCTGCCCCAGCGGTGGCTGCCTGTTGACCGACCCCCAATTTTCGCGGCGCCTGAAAGACCTCATATGTTACGGCAGGTTGAATCTTGAAGACGTGTATTTGCTAAAGGTAGGCAGGCATTTCCGTTTGAATGAACAGGCGAAATTAGTGGTCGGCCGCAACGAACCGGAAGACGGGCAGCTGCTGAATCTTGCCCGCGATGGCGACTACCTTTTTATGCCCGGGGAAAAAATGGCGGGCCCAACCTGCATAGGCCGGGGTGAATTCAGCCGGGATTTGCTCAGGCTTTCCTGCCGGGTAGCGCTCCGTTACTGCGACCTTAATGGGGATCCCGGCGCCGAGATAATTTACCGAAGGCTCCCGGCGAAAAGCGGGCTTACGGTGAATATGCCGCCCCTTGGCCAAGGCGAGATAGAAAGGATGCGCATATGAGAGAGGCCCTGCTTTATGAAAAATTGGACGACCGCAGGTGCCATTGTTTTCTCTGCGCCCACCATTGCTTAATCGCGCCTCAAAAACTGGGGGTCTGCGGCGTGAGAGAGAATATCGATGGCACTTTATACGCGCTTACCTACGGGAAAGTGATTGCCAGGCACGCCGACCCCGTGGAAAAAAAACCGCTCTATCACTTTTTGTCCGGGTCATTTAGTTTTTCCATCGCCGCTATCGGCTGTAATTTTAAATGCGGTTTCTGCCAGAATTGGGAAATTTCCCAGAGCTCATTCAGGGGCGGCGCAGTCTTGAGCGGAGAAGAAATTCCGCCGCAGGAGATAGTAAGGCAGGCGATAGATTATAAATGCCGGAGTATCTCTTATACCTATACCGAGCCGACGATATTTTTTGAATTTGCGCTTGATGCGGCAAGGCTGGCTAAGGCCGCGGGGCTTTATAATATTTTTGTCACTAACGGTTATATGAGTAAGGCGGCGCTGGAGATGATCCGGCCCTATCTGGATGCGGCAAACGTGGATTTAAAGTTCTTTAGAGACAGCTCTTATCATCAGATCTGCGGCGCTGCCCTTGACCCGGTGCTGGAGTCAATAAGACTTATGCATCAGTTAGGCGTCTGGGTGGAGGTAACCACCCTGGTTATCCCGGGAGAAAATGATTCTTCCGGGGAACTCGGCGATATTGCCGGTTTTATTGCCGGGGTAGATAAAAATATCCCCTGGCATATTTCCGCTTTCCATCCCGATTATAAGTTTATCCGCCACAAGGCTACGTCCGACGCGGCCCTTAAAACAGCCATGGATTTAGGCCGTAAGGCCGGCCTTACCTATATATACGCCGGCAATGTAAGCGGGTGGGGTAATGATACCTACTGCGCCGGCTGCGGCAAAATGTTGATCAAGCGGGATAGTTTACGCGTTTTGGAAAATAATTTAAAAGAGGGTAAGTGCGCCTTTTGCCAGGCGGCCGTTCCCGGGGTTTTTGAGGGAGGGGGCGTTTAGGGTGCGCATCTTAGTCGTTGAAGACGAGAAAAAAATCGCCGGATTTATCCGGCGCGGATTAAAGGAGGAAAATTATTCCGTAGACATCGCCTATGACGGCGAAGAGGGACATTTTCTCGCTAAGACCAATGAATACGATCTGATTATCCTGGATTTGATGCTG
>MHHD01000016.1 GCA_001805895.1 Omnitrophica WOR_2 bacterium RIFCSPLOWO2_12_FULL_51_8
CTTCCCCTTACGCACGGCCAGACCAAGAAATGGTTGTCGGCGACATCATGAACTTGGACGAAGTCATCAGCGCCTCCAAAGGGTGCAAGTATGTTTACAACTTCGCTGGTATTGCGGACATCAACGACGCCAAAAACCGGCCAGTGGATACGGCCAGAATCAACGTGCTGGGTAATGTGCATGTGCTGGAAGGCGCCCGCATTAGTCAAGTTGAGCGGTTTGTTTTTGCCAGCAGCCTGTACGTCTATTCGGAATCCGGCTCTTTTTACCGTGCCAGCAAGCAGGCTGCGGAGCGCTTTGTAGAAAGCTACCATGAAAGGTACGGTTTGCCATACACCATCCTGCGCTATGGGTCGCTATATGGCCGCAGAGCCGATGAACGCAATGGCATTTACAGATTGCTCAGGGAGGCGCTGGAAAGCAAAGCCGTCACTTATATGGGCAGCAAGGATGCGATGCGCGAATATATTCATGTCGTTGATGCTGCAAAACTGAGTGTGCAAATTCTGGAAGCGCAATATGCAAACCGGCATTTTGTTCTCTCCGGGCAGGAACGCATGACCGTAGAAAACTTCATGAAAATGATCAGCGAAATGATTCCGGGCGGAGTGAAGCTGAGTTTTCAGGGCAAGGTTGATGACGGGCATTACATCATGACCCCCTACGGGTTCCACCCCAAGGTGGGTCACAAGCTAGTGTCCAATGATTATGTGGATTTGGGGCAAGGCTTGCTGGATTGCATGGCCGAAATACACGAGCAGATTCACAATCGCCAACATGCCGATGGAGATTGGCTGGTGGACAATGATGAGACAAAAGGATGAGCAGGTACGATGCCATTGTTTTCGATTTCGATGGCGTTTTGGTTGAATCGGTTGATGTCAAAACCCGTGCTTTTGCCGCCTTATATGCGTGCCATGGCCCAGAAATCGTAGCGCAGGTCGTCGCATTCCATTTGGCAAACGGCGGTTTGTCGCGTTTCGAGAAATTCCGTTATTTCCATAACAAGCTGCTTGGGCTCCCCCTCACGCGTGAGGAGGAAAACAAGCTGGCAGCCGAGTTCAATGCACGCGTCGAGTCGACGGTAGTCGAAGCGCCGTGGGTCGATGGAGCAGAAGAATTTCTTATCAAACATCATACCGATATTCCCCTGTTTGTGGCTTCAGGCACGCCGGAAGAAGAATTGAAGCGCATCTTGCAGAAGCGGCAAATATCGCATTATTTCCGCGCGGCATTCGGTTCGCCGACCAAAAAGGGGGATATATTGCGCGATATCCTTAAGAGTGGCGGCTACAGCCCTGAAAGAATGCTGATGGTCGGAGATTCATTGTTGGATATGGAGGGCGCCAATGAAGCAGGAATATGCTTTCTGGGAAGATCGGTTTTACCGGACAGTATTTTTCCGCCGGATGTGGCTGTATTGCCAGATATGTCCGGACTGCAAGGGTTCATCCGTGACGGCAACCTGCACAAATCCCTCGTAATCCATGAACGATAAGCTGGATTTAAAGGGTTGCTATGCGCGCCTGCGCGAAGACTTGCAGCAGATCGACAATTATGTTCAGCAAATTACAGCGGATGCGTACCGCAATGTATATCTGGTTTCCAACCCGGTTCTCAGCAGGAATCCTTTTGCCAGCAGCTTGTTGCATAATTTTCTTTTCCACATCCCGGAGCGTGACATCAATGTCATGGGCGTTGCTTGGAAGCTGATCCAGTTTTATCTGAAAAGCACGCTGTATTTTGTCAATCATTTTCTTACTTGGATGATCGTGCGCATTTTCTTTCGCGCAGTTTTCCGGCGTGCCGCAGATCCTGTGATTATCGATAACTTCCTGCTGGTCGAATCCACGCTAGCAAGCCATTCCTATGAGGAAAAATATTTCCCGGGTTTGCGGGAAACATTGTTGCGGCGAGGAAAAGACGCTTATATATTTCCATGCTTATACGGGAGGGTCGCGCTTTGGAATAAGTGCCTCGAACTCTTCGGAGTAATCAGGCGCGCACCGGCTGTCATTATTACTGAATATGATTTACTCAAGGCTGCGGATTATTTGAGTTTGGCGCAATTTATCTGTTTTTATCCGTTAGCCGTAATCCGGTTATCTCGGCAAATAGAACCTTCCGGCTATTTGGGAAAGCTGCTGTCATCCGAGTTGCTGGAAACCCTTGATCGGATGACGGCGCACAGTTACGTTCGCTATCTGTCTGGAAAGAGGCTGGCAGGCCTGTTTGAGGGCAAAATCACTGTGATCTCGTGGTTTGAGAATCAGGCGCAACAGAAGAATTTTTATCGTGGGCTGAAGGAGGCCGCGCAAAACTCATCCATTTATGCGTGCCGCTCCTACATTGATTACCCGGCATATTTGAACAGTTTTGTCGCCGAACTGGAGGGGGCGTCCGGGGTAGTTCCAAACAAGGTTCTGGTAAATGGCACCGCGTACATGAAGCATTCTGAAAACCTGGAGTATCGGTTGGGCGTTTCTTTCCGGTACAAATATTTGTTTGATCCCATGGTCGCATTGAGTGGCAATAGAATGCAATGCCTGCTGCTGTTCAGTTATTTTTATGAACGAAACAAGGAGCTCCTCAAATTATGCTCGGCTTCCATTTTGGCGAGTCAGGCTGTCAAGGTGAGGACGCATCCAGCCGATACGCGCAGCAGCCAATTTGTATTGCCTGCCGGCTGGATTTACGATGCATCTGACAAGAGCGGCGCTTTTAGCAATGCCGCTATTATTATTACTTCAGAATCCGGAATCGCAGTGGAAGCAGCCGCACTGGGCGTTTCCGTTATTGTCGTTGCCAGCCAGTCATCTTTTACCTGCAACCCCATGTTCGATTGCGGGCGGGGCGTGATATGGGAATTAGTATTCAATTCGGACGAATTAAATAACGCTTATAATAATCTATTGGAGCAGCGCACAACAAATATCGAAGGGATAAAACAAGCGGCAGAGTGGTATAAATCCTCGTGCTTTGTCGAGCCTACGGAGGAGAATATTGTGCGTGCTTTCGATTTGGCTTGATCGCGATTATGCGCAATATTTTTGCAATTAAATCAGGGAAATAAATAACATGCGTGACACCTTAAAAACGGTCATTCTTTGCGGCGGGCGCGGTACTCGCATACGCGATGTCGCCGACAACATTCCCAAGCCGATGATCCCGATTGGGCAACTCCCGATCCTCTGGCATCTGATGAAATATTACGCCAGCTATGGGCATAAGGACTTTATCCTATGCCTGGGTTACATGGGTCAGACGATCAAGGATTTTTTCCTCAATTACGAGGCTTATACCCGCGACTGCACGGTGACACTGGGTGCGAACAAATCCGTCGAATTCCATACCAACCATGAAGAAACAGACTGGCGGGTGACGCTGGCGGATACTGGGCCTGAGACCCTGACCGGCGGGCGTATCCGCAAAATTCGCCAGTATCTTAAAGAAGATGAACATTTTTTTCTGACTTATGGCGATGGGGTGAGCGATATTGATTTGGATGCCCTGCTGGCATTTCATAAAAGCCATGGCCGTATTCTTACGGTAACCGGTGTCAGGCCGCCGGGGCGTTTTGGTGAACTGATGGCAGACAGTCAAGGCTTGGTGACCGAGTTCAATGAAAAGCCTCAAGCGACTGGTGGATGGATTTCGGGCGGCTTCTTCGTCTGCCGACGCGAATTGTTCGATTATCTGGATGAACGCGATGATCTCGTCTTTGAGCAGGAGCCGATGCGGGCGCTGGTACGTGATCGGCAGCTTGCCGTATATGAACATGACAGATTCTGGCAGTGCATGGACACCTATCGCGATTGGCAGTTGCTGAATAATCTCTTGGAAAAAAAGCAGGCGCCATGGATGATCTGGTAGCCACCGTGGCCTTATTTCGAGGCAAGCGCGTCTTGCTGACCGGAGATACTGGTTTCAAGGGCTCATGGCTGGCCTTGTGGCTAGCCGGGGCCGGGGCCGAGGTCTACGGTTACGCATTGCCTGCTGAACGCGAGGATGATCACTTCAATTTGCTGTGTTTGCGTGATCGCATCACACACCACGATGGTGATATCCGCGATCACGCCGAACTGGGCGCTTTTTTCCAATCGGCACAGCCCGAATTCGTGTTCCATCTTGCCGCGCAGGCGCTGGTGCGGCGGTCTTACCGCGACCCAAAAGAGACACTCGATACCAATATAGGCGGCTCTGTGAATCTGCTTGAATGCGTGCGCGAGACACCTTCGGTGAAATCACTCGTCTACATTACGTCGGACAAGTGCTATCGCAACAAAGAATGGATATGGGGCTACCGCGAGAACGATGAATTGGGCGGCCATGACCCTTATAGTGCTTCTAAGGCGGCGGCTGAACTGGTGCTTTCTGCCTACGGTAATTCATTTTTTCAATCACGCCCAGGATTCGGCTATGCCAGTGTGCGCGCCGGCAATGTGATTGGTGGCGGCGACTGGTCGGATGACCGGATCGTGCCGGATTGTTTGCGTGCCCTGCGTAACAGCGAACCGATTGTGCTGCGCAAGCCGCAGTCTACCCGGCCGTGGCAGCATGTGCTGGAACCACTGGGCGGCTACATGGCTTTGGCTGCGTCGCTGGCGCGTGATCCTGCACGATTTTCGGGAGCATGGAATTTTGGGCCGGATGGAGAGGCGACGCAAACCGTGCATGCATTGGCGCAGAAAATTATTGAACGCTGGGGATCGGGAAAAATTGAAATACGGGGCGCGGTCAGCGACCCGCATGAAGCAGGGCTGCTGCATTTAAATTGCGACAAGGCGCGTCATGTACTTGGCTGGCGGCCGCGCTGGGGCTTCGATGCGACGGTGAGCAAGACCGTTGACTGGTATCGGGCCGTGCTTGCGGGCGAACCGGCGGTTAAGGTCAGCAATAAACAAATTGAATGTTATATGGAGAAAGTTGATGATTGAGGGAGTCAGAATTACACCCTTGCGCCAAATTCTTGATGAACGCGGCAAGGTGATGCATATGCTCAAGGTTGGCGACCCTGCCTTCCAGCAGTTCGGCGAAATCTATTTTTCCTGCGTCCACCCCGGAGCCATCAAAGGCTGGCATATCCATAAGGAAATGACGCTGAATTATGCCGTGCCCCACGGCAATATCAAGTTTGTGCTCTACGATGAGCGGCCAAACAGCCCGACTCAGGGCGAGATACAGGAGATTTTCATGGGGCCGGACAATTACTGCTTGGTAACCGTGCCAACTATGGTGTGGAATGGATTCAAGGGTATCGGCAAGGAAATGGCTGTCGTCGCAAACTGCGCCACGATCCCACATTCGCCGGATGAAATAGACCGCCGCGATCCTTTTGACCCTTCGATTCCCTATGATTGGGCAATTAAACACCGATGAGCCAATGTGTCCTTGCAGTCAGATTCGGAAAAATTGCGGCCGGATTCGTAGGTGCCACGAATGCGGCGGCCAGCATCCTGCTATCCGGTGAGACGCCATGACTGCAAACCGGATGCTAGTGGTCGGCGGAACCGGATTCATTGGGCACAATCTTTGCCGGATCGCGCATGCGAGAGGGCATACAATCACCTCTCTTTCCATGCACACGCCTGCGGAAGGCCTTGATGGGGTCAACTACCTGTCTGCCAATCTTTCCGATCGCGAGTCACTTAAAGGCCTGCTTACCGGAAAACAATTCGAATATCTGGTGAATTGCGGCGGTTATGTTGACCACCGCTCTTACTTCTCCGGCGGCAGGGATCTTATCGCAGCACATTTCGAAGGCGTCCAAAACCTCTTGGATACCGTTGATCTAAGTTGCCTGAAACGCTTTGTGCAAATCGGAAGCGGTGACGAATACGGCGCAGCGGCAGCGCCGCAATCTGAGGCAATCCGCGAAGCGCCCATCTCGCCCTACTCACTGGCCAAGGTGGCTGCTGCCCATTTTCTGCAAATGCTCTGGCGCACCGAACGGTTTCCGTCCGTAACGCTACGCATCTTCTTGGCCTACGGTCCAGGGCAGGATGCAAAGCGCTTCCTGCCTCAGGTTATTCGCGGCTGCCTCCAGAATCGTTCTT
>MHHD01000017.1 GCA_001805895.1 Omnitrophica WOR_2 bacterium RIFCSPLOWO2_12_FULL_51_8
GGCTCCATCAAAACCTTCAATCCCGAGAACGGCCAATCCCTCTGGGAGCATAAGGTAGCGATTATCCTTCCGGTTAGAAAAACCTCAGCGCATAAAAAAGCCGCCTTCAGCGAAGAATATCCGCTCGCCAACTTCCTTGACCTCAAGGCAGGGGATTTTGTGGTGCACAACCGGCATGGCATCGGCAAATTCCTCGGTTTCCAGAAAATCAAGGTTCAGGACAGGCTTAAAGACCACATCGTTATAGAATACGACCGGGAAGAGAAATTATATGTGCCGACGGACGCGATGCACCTGGTGCAAAAATATATTTCTTTCCAGGTCAGGCGGCCCAAGCTTTACCGCTTAGGCGGCAGGGAATGGCCGCGGGTCAAAGAGCGGGCAAGAAAAGGGATCCAGAAGCTAACCTGGGAGCTCCTCAGCCTGCAGGCCATGCGGCAGACCCTGCCGGGATTCGCCTTTTCCCCGGACACCGATTGGCAGGGGCGGTTTGAGCGGACCTTCCCCTTTGCAGAAACCCCGGATCAGCTCAAGGCCCTCCAGGAAGTAAAAGAGGATATGCAGAAAGACAAGCCAATGGACCGGCTGCTCTGCGGCGACGTCGGATACGGCAAGACTGAAGTTGCCATGCGCTCAGCCTTCAAGGCGGTGATGGACGATAAACAGGTGGCATATCTGGTTCCGACCACCATCCTGGCCGAACAGCATTTCCAGAATTTTAAGCAGCGGCTGGCAGATTTTCCGCTGAACCCGGGATTGCTCTGCCGTTTTAAGACCCCGTCCGAGCAGAAACGGATTATCGAAGACTTAAAAACCGGAAGGTGCGATATCGTCATCGGCACGCACCGGATTTTATCAGACGACGTTGTTTTTAAGAACCTGGGCCTGGTGATTATCGACGAGGAGCAGCGTTTCGGGGTCAAGCATAAGGAAAAATTAAAAAAACTCCGTCTCGCCTGCGATGTGCTTACCCTTACCGCAACACCCATCCCGCGCACTTTATATATGAGTTTGATGGGGGCCAAGGATATGTCGGTGATCAATACCCCGCCGCAAAATAGGTTGCCAATTAAAACAATTGTGGTAGAATACGATTTGGACCTGGTGCGCCAGGCCATAGAAAGGGAAATTAAAAGAAACGGGCAGGTATTTTACCTGCATAACCGCGTGCAGGACATTGAAAAGGCCAAGGCCAGACTGGAGGCGGCCCTGCCGGGCAATATTCGTATCGCTACGGCCCATGGCCAGATGCAGCCAAAATTCCTGGAGCAGGTGATGCTGAGTTTCCTACAGAAGGAAATTGACTGTCTGGTCTGCACGATGATTATCGAATCCGGCATAGACATACCGAATGTCAATACGATCATCATAGACAATGCCTTAACCTTTGGGCTGGCTGACCTGCACCAGTTACGCGGCCGGGTGGGCAGGTTCAACCGCACCGCTTATGCCTATTTCCTTATCCCCAGGGGCGCGGCGCTGGAGCAGGATGCCAGAAAAAGGCTGAATGCCATCCAGGAATACGCGCAGCTGGGCTCGGGGTTTAATATCGCGATGGAAGACCTGGAGATCAGAGGGGCAGGTAACCTCCTTGGCGCGGAACAACACGGTTTTATTTCCTCGGTAGGGTTTGACCTTTACTGCCGGCTTTTACGGGAGGCGGTAAGCAGCTTCAGTAAGGCGGGAGCGTATGATTATGGGCAGAGCCGTGCGAATTAGACGCAGTGTTCCTCGATATATCCTTAGCCTTGCGCTTTTGATCTGCGGGTGCGCTTCCCTTTCCTACGGCCAGGAAAAAATAGCGGCCATTGTCAACAAAGATATCATTACCCAGAAGGATCTAAACGATTTTATCAATTTTATGCGCCTGCAGCTGTCTCAGGAATATAAGGGGGAGGAGCTGGAAAATAAGATCCAGTCTATGAAAGTAGATTTATTAGACAGGCTGATCGAGGACCGCTTGATTTTACAGGAAGCCAAAAATAACCATATTACGGCAGACGAATCCAGGGTCAAGGCCAGGTTAACGGAAATGAGAAAACATTTTGATTCGGAAAGCGAATACCAGAAGGACCTGGCTAAGCAGGGCCTGGTTGAGGCGGACATCGAAAATAAAATTCGCGAGCAGCTGCTGATGTTCTATATCGTGGATCTTAAGATCAGGCAAAAGGTGGCAATCAGCCCCGATGAGGTAACCGCTTACTATAACCGGAACCAAAAAGAGTTTATCCGCCCCGAAGAGCGTTCACTCCAGGTAATCGCCCTGGAGAATCAGGACCAGGCCAAGTCATTCCATTATTATTTTAAGACCGGCCAGAAGCTCGAAGACTTAGCCGCCAGATACCCGATCACCCTGAACCGCCTGAAGGCGGCCAGAGGCCAAGAGTTAAGAAAAGATATCGAGGAAGCGGTATTTAAACTGCACATCGACGGTATTAGCGATCCGATCAATGTCAGCGGCAAGTATTATATTTTCAAATTAGAAAACGTAACCCCCTCAAAACAGCAGACCCTCTCCGAGGCACAGGATAAAATCCACGCTTACCTTTATGAAACGAAGATGCAGGAGGACTTGAGCCGCTGGCTGGAAGAACTCAAGGCCAAATCCTACATCAAAATCAAATAAAACTGGGGGACGGTTCTATTTTTAAAGGGTAATTAAAAACGGTCATAAAAATAGAACCGTCCCCATGTTTTAAATGTCTAAAATCAAAGTCGGCATTACCATCGGTGATCCTTCCGGCATCGGGCCGGCAATTGCCCTGAAGGCTATTGCGAAGCTAAAGGGGCTGGCTGATTTTACGGTGATCGGCGATGCCTGGGTGTTAAGTAAAATCAAAAATCAAAAGTCACCCTTCAGCTTCGCTCGGGGCAAGAAAATCAAAGACTTAAAACTAATTGACTTGGGCAATGTCAAACACCAGGATTTTGGATTTGGGAAAATAAAGGCGGAGTACGGACGGGCGGCGCTTGAATACCTTGATAAGGCATTAGGGTTGATTGAGGCAGGGCAGATCGACTGCCTGGTGACTTGTCCGGTTTCCAAGGAAGCGGTTAGGCTATCGGGCAGAGAATTCAGCGGCCACACCGAGTATTTGGCGGTAAAAACCGGGTCGAAGGATTTCGCGATGATGCTGTTAAACCGGCGGATAAAATTCTGCCTGCTCACCAGGCCCCTGCCATTGCGCGAGGTCCCGGCGGCAATTACAGCCGGAAACTTAGAAAAAAACATTTTACTGAGCTTAGCCGCCTTAAAAGACCTATTCTTTAAGAAAAATGCGCGGCTTGTCGTATGCGGCCTGAATCCGCATGCCTCGGATAACGGCGTTATCGGCGATGAAGAAAATAAAATTATCCGCCCGCTGCTGAAAAAATTAAAACAAAAAAACGCGGCAGAGATTGACGGCCCGATTTCCGCGGACGTCGCGGTTTCCCGGGCGTATAATCGGGAATACGATTGCGTAATCGCCTGCTACCACGATCAGGCAATGATCCCCCTGAAGATGCTTTTTAAGCAGCTGGGCGGCGTGAATCTGACGGTTGGCCTGCCGTTCGTGCGCACCTCGCCGCTGCATGGCACAGCCTTTGATATTGCCGGGAGGCCTCGCTTAGCCAATCCCGAATCCCTGATCCAGGCCGTGAAATTAGCCGTTCGATGCGCATCCAACCTAAAAAGAGGTTAGGCCAGAATTTCCTGGTTGACGCAAACATCCAGAAAAAAATACTGGCGGCTATGGATTTGAAACTGTCGGATACGGCGCTGGAGATTGGGTCCGGCCGGGGCGAATTAACGCAATTAGTCGCGCCAATAGTGCGCCGCCTCTTTGCCGTGGAGATTGACCGGCAGATGATCGGGGAATTAGCCGAGAAACTAAAATCCTTTAGCCATGTCAGGATAATACCGGCTGATATACTTAAGGTTGACTTCAGACAACTGCTTTCTGGTTACCCGCGCAAGACAGTTGTCTTCGGCAACATCCCTTACTATATCACTAGTCCGGTAATCGTCCGCCTAATAGAATCGCGCAGGAATTTTCAAAAAATATTTTTGACGGTACAGAAAGAGTTTACGCAGAGGATTGCGGCCAGGACGGGGGGTAAGGATTACGGCGCCTTCACCTGTTACGTGCAGTACTATCTTAAGCCGAAAATACTCTTTGAGATTAAGAAGAATTCCTTTTATCCCGCCCCGAAAGTAGATTCCTGTTTTTTAGAACTTGAGATTAAAAAAAAACTGCCTTTAGCCGGAGCAAGGGAAGCAGAGTTATTTAAGATTATCCGTGCGGCGTTTAACAAAAGGCGCAAGGTCTTGAGAAACAGCCTTAAAGGACTGGTTGCCGCAGAAAGGTTAGCGGAATTTTTAAAGTCGCGCGCCCTAGGTGAGGATATCCGTCCGGAACGGCTTTCCCTGCAGGAGTTTATAAGTCTAATAAATTTTTTGCGGCGTAGTAAATGAAGATGAGGTTATGAAAAAAAATCAAAAAAAACTTGACAATTAAAATTTTTCAGGTATATTTAAGGTCTGTTTATCAATAGGAGTAGACTAGTTGTTTTTTAGAGTATTGCTCTACAGAGATGACTATTAACCCGACCATCAATAAAATCAAGGAGTTATACTCTGAGGGTAAATCAGCTTCGGATATCGGAAAAAAAATTGGGATTTCCTGGCGCAAGGTGATTTACCTGATGGATAAATACGGAATTAAACGCCGCTCGCACAGCGAGGCTACCTATTGCAAGCATAACCCTAACGGCGACCCCTTTAAGATCAAAAAGCGTCTTCTGCCAGATGAAGAACGGTTAAAGGCGTTAGCGATCGGATTATATTGGGGCGAGGGTTCTAAATATAATCCTATCTCTGTCCGGCTGGCTAATTCCGATCCTCTGTTGCTTAAGGCCTTTATTTCTTTTTTGAGACAGATTTGCGGCGTGGACCCGCAGAAAATTAAACTCTGGATAACCATCCATCCTGATGTATCGCCTAAATTGGCGGGATATTACTGGAGCCGTAGATTGAATATGCCGTTTTCTCATTTCAGCAAAACAGTGGTAATAAACCATCGCGGGAACGGCTCTTACAAAAATAAGGTTAGTTTCGGAACTGCTACAGTGTGCGTCCATAATATTAAACTCAGAAGGATTATTCAGAAGTGGTTAGATGAGTATGCCCACGTAGCTCAGTCGGCAGAGCGCATGCATGGTAAGCCTGTGGTCACCGGTTCGATTCCGGTCGTGGGCTTTGCATCGGCTTAAAAGGGATTTTTATTGCAGATGCGCGAAATCATCACCTTAGAGTGCACGGTTTGCAGGAATAGAAATTACACGACGACGAAAAATAAAAAGAAGCACCAAGACAGACTGGAAATAAGCAAGTTCTGCAGGTCCTGTCATAAGCATACCCCGCATAAAGAAATAAAATAATATTCTTAGGGGCGTCGGTTAATGGCATCCCGCACCTTTTTAGAATAGATATAGGGACGTCGGTTAACTGGTAAACCACTGGTCTCCAAAACCAGGATTGGGGGTTCAAGTCCCTCCGTCCCTGTAGAAAAAAAGGTGCGGGGCAAGCCCTGCCGCTCCTGATGTTTTCGGAGTTAAATTTTGGCGATGAATCTAATTCATAAGCCGGTAAATTTTTTGAAAGAAGTAAAGGTGGAATTAGGCAAGGTTTCCTGGTCCACCCGGGAGGAGCTCATCGCCTCAACTTTCGTAGTCATTACCGCTACCGCGATGATGACGTTGTTTATCTTCGTTATCGACTATGTCCTTTCGGGCCTCCTGGGGATGCTGTTTAAATAAGGATAAGTGAATTGAAGAATTGGTACGTAGTGCACACGCAGACCGGCTCGGAAGAAAAGGTGAAGACAACCCTGGAAGGCAGGATCTCTTCTTCGGGGCTGGGGGAATTGATCACCAAGGTAATGATACCCACGGAGCAGGTTTCGGAAATCCGCTCCGGCAAAAAGAAGATTTCCCAAAGGAAGTTTTTTCCCGGGTACCTGCTGGTGGAGATGGAATTGAACGAGCAGACTTATCTCTTTGTGAAAACCGCCCCGGGGGTGACGGGGTTCATTGGCCTGGGGAGGAAGCCCATGCCGCTTCCGCAGAAAGAGGTAGACAATATCTTAAAGCGCACCGAAGAGACCCAGGTAAAGCCCAGTCCCAAGACGGTCTTCGAAAAAGGCGAGCAGGTGAGGGTAACCGAAGGCCCGTTTGTCAATTTTAACGGCACGGTCGACGAAATTCATCCGGAAAAGGGCAAGGTCAAGGTCAGCGTTTCTATTTTTGGCAGGGCCACGCCCGTGGAATTGGAATACTGGCAGGTAGAAAAAGTATAAGATGGCTAAGAAAGTAACCGCGCAAATCAAACTGCATGTCCCCGGGGCGCAGGCAAACCCCGCGCCGCCGGTCGGGCCGGCCTTGGGCCAGCACGGCGTGAATATTATGCAGTTCTGCAGGCAATTCAACGAACAGACCAAGGCCAAAGAAGGATTAATCCTGCCGGTAGTAATCAACGTATACGAAGATAAGACGTTTTCTTTTATTATCAAAAGCCCCCCTTCTTCGGTGCTCTTGAAGCGGGCGGCAAACCTGGCTAAGGCCTCCGGGATAAGCGGCAAGGAGATTATCGGCAAGGTCACCAGGAAGCAGGTCGAAGAAATCGCCCGCCAGAAAATGGCGGACTTAAATACCATGGATATACTCAAGGCCGTAAAGGTGATCGCAGGCACAGCCAGAAGCATGGGGCTGGCAATCGAGGGAGAATGAAAACCCGCAGCAAGAGATATAAAGAATCGGAAAAACCGCTGGACCGGTCAAGGCCCTTAACGTTAAAGGATGCCGTAGGGCTTTTAAAGAAATTTAACCCCCCGAAATTCGACGGCTCGGTAGATTTACATTTCAATTTAAATGTGGACACAAAAAAATCAGACCAGATGGTCCGCGGCACGGTAGTCCTGCCGCACGGGACCGGCAAGAAGGTGCGCGTGGCGGTATTCTGCCGGGGAGAACACGAAAAAGAAGCGCGGGAGGCCAAAGCGGACCTCGTGGGCGCAAATGAGCTGATCGAAAAGGTGGCCGCGGGATTCCTGGGCTTTGATTGCGCTATCGCCACTCCGGAAATGATGAAGGACCTTTCTAAGTTAGGAAAAATCCTGGGGCCGCGCGGGCTGATGCCCAGCCCTAAAACCGGCACCGTCACCAATGATATAGGAAAGGCCATCGAAGATGTGCGTAAGGGAAAGGTGGAATTCCGCGTGGATAAACAGGGCGGGATACATCTATCGATAGGAAAGGTTTCTTTCAGCGAAGAGCAGATATTAGACAACGCCTCCCGGGTAGTCGAGGCGATTGCCGAATCCAAACCGGCATCTATAAAGGGAAAATTCGTGCGCAGCATCGCCATCTCCGCTTGCATGAACCCCGGGATTAAGTTAGCGGTTTAATTTGATAGTCAACTGTAATCCCCCTACGCCAATCAACCCTTAGGCGGCAGGTATGGCTTCGGGGGATAAATTCGCACATAAACTTACGAACACTGACGTGTTCGTAAGTTTAGCGCTCATTTATGAAAAAGATCGGTCTGATTGTCAAGGAAACTTCCAAGAACCGCATCAAGGATGCCTTGAAGGGCTCTGATTCGGTGATGGTGGTCAAGTACTCCGGATTGTCCTCTCCGGACCTGGCTGTCTTACGGAATAACCTTAAAATTTCCAAGGCAGGCCTGATGGTGGTAAAAAACAGCGTCGCCCGCCTGTCCCTTGAGGGTTCAAACGTGGAACCCTTAGTCAAGTCCATCGAAGGCCCTTGCGCGATTATCTTCGTCAAGGACGAGCCGGTAGCCGCCTCTAAAGTCCTCTTTAACTTCGCCAGGGACCATGGGCAATTAAAGTTCGAAGGCGGATTCCTGAAAGATAAGGCGCTGGATAAAAAGGACATCGAGATCCTTGCCAAATTGCCCCCGAAAGAAGTCTTAAGGGCCCATGTGGCGATGGCGCTCAACGCGCCGATACAGAAGCTGGTATTGGTTATAAATCACACCTTAAGCAAGTTAGTAAACTGTTTAGACCAAATCAAAAAGAAAAAAGGCGGCTAAGAAAAAGGGAGGAACCGATATGGCAACCGCAAAATTAGAAGAATTGATTAAATCCATCGAAGGAATGACGGTCCTGGAACTATCGGATTTAGTCAAGGCCTTGGAGGAAAGATTCGACGTTAAAGCAAATATGCCGATGATGGCGGCTCCGATGGCAGGCGCCGCCGGGGCGGCAGGCGGCGCGGCCGCGGCGCAGGAAGAAAAAAGCGCCTTTGCCGTAGTTTTAGTTAGCGCCGGCGCGAATAAAATCGCGGTAATCAAGGAAGTCAGGGCGATGACCAGCCTTGGCCTGAAAGAGGCTAAGGACCTGGTGGATGCGGCACCCAAGCCGGTAAAGGAAGGCGTCCCAAAGCAGGAAGCCGAAGAGATGAAAAAGAAGCTGGAAGCTGCCGGCGCGGCAGTGGAGTTGAAATAAAGAAAAGCGATGATCAAGCGTAAAAATTTTGCCAAGCTGAAGGAAACATACGATCTGCCGAACTTGCTGGACGTGCAGTTAGAGGCATACGGGGAATTCCTGCAGTTAGAAGTTCCGGTTTCGGAGAGGAAACGCCAGGGGCTGCAGGAGGTGTTTGAGGAAATCTTCCCCATTGAAAACGCCAACCGTTCGGTCAAGCTGGAATTCCTGAGTTATTCGCTGGGCAAACCGAAATATACCATCGGCGAAAGCAGAAAGCGCGCCCTGTCTTATGCCGCGCCGCTCAAGGTGAAATTCCGCCTGACTACTCCCCGCGAAACCAAAGAACAAGACGCCTATTTCGGCGAGATACCGCTGATGACCGAAACCGGCACCTTCATCATTAACGGAGACGAGCGCGTGGTAGTCAGCCAGCTGCAGCGCTCACCGGGAGTTTCCTTTGAAGAGGAAGAGCATCCTACGGGGAAAAAGATTTTCTACGGCAGGGTCATCCCTTACCGCGGCGCATGGCTGGAGTTCAAATACGACCTTACCGAGACCGTTATCGCCTATGTAGACCGCAGGCGTAATTTTCCCGCAACGCAGATCTTGAGGATCCTGGGGTATTCCTCGGATGCGGATATCGCTGCCGCCTTTGGCAGGGAATATCCGGAAATCGCCAATACACTGAAGAAAGACTACACCAAAAATAAGGAAGAGGCATACTTAGACTTTTACCGTAAGATGCGGCCGGCAGAACCGATTACCAAGGAGGCGGCGGAAAGTTTATTTTACCGTTTATTCTTTGACCCGGCCAGATACGACCTGGAGCGGGCCGGCAGGTTTATCCTGAACCGCAAGCTGGGGATGGAGGTTTCGCTGGAAAAGAGGAACCTGGATTCTTCCACGGTGATCAAGGTCATAGAATACCTGATTAAGCTCAAGGAAGGCACAGGGAAGATCGACGATATCGACCACCTCGGTAACCGGAGGATCAAAACCGTAGGCGAGCTGGTCCAGAATCAGGTGCGTATCGGGATGAGCCGGGTGGAGCGTTCCATCCGGGAGAGATTAAGCATCCTGGGAGAATTCGATAACTCAAACGTCCATTATCTGATCAATTCTAAATTATTATCCAACCAGGTCCGCGATTTCTTCGGCCGTTCCCAGCTCTCCCAGTTTATGGACCAGGTCAACCCCCTGGCAGAAATGACCCACAAGAGGAGGCTGAGCGCCCTGGGCCCCGGCGGGCTTTCGCGAGAGAGGGCGGGTTTTGAGGTCAGGGATATCCATCCTTCGCATTACGGCCGCGTCTGCCCGATTGAAACGCCCGAAGGGCCGAATATCGGACTGATCGCCTCCTTAAGCACCTACGCCCGGGTTAATTCCCTGGGCCTGCTGGAAACCCCCTACCGTAAAGTCGAAGACGGCCGGGTTACCAAAAAAATCGATTACCTTACCGCCGATATTGAAGAGGACAAGGTTATTGCCCAGGCCGATGTCCCATTAGACGAAAACAACCACTTCGCCGAACGCGAGGTTTCCTGCCGCTACAAAGACGACTTTCCCAAAGTAAACGCCAAACAAGTGCAGTATATGGATGTTTCTCCCAAGCAGCTGGTCTCGGTAGCCGCGTCGCTGATCCCGTTCTTAGAGCATGACGACGCTAACCGCGCGCTGATGGGTTCCAACATGCAGCGCCAGGCCGTGCCTTTGATGATTACCCAGCCGCCGCTGGTAGGGACCCAGATGGAAGAAAAGGTGGCGCGCGATTCCGGGACAGTAGTCATTGCCGAATCCGCCGGAAAGATCACCAGCGTTGATTCCGCCAGTATCAGCGTGGGGAAGAAAATCTACCACTTAAAGAAATTCCTGCGCACAAACGCCGATACCTGCCTGAATCAAAGGCCGCTGGTCAAGCTTGGCGAACGCGCAGAAGCCGGCCAGGCAATTGCCGACGGGATAGCCACTAAGGGCGGAGAGCTCGCTTTAGGCAAGAACGTCCTTTGTGCCTTTATGCCCTGGCGCGGTTACAATTTCGAAGACGCCATCCTGATCAGCGAAAAACTGGTCCGGGAAGACACCTTTACTTCCATCCATGTGGAAGAATTTGAGATCGAGGCCACAGAGACCCGGCTGGGTAACGAAGAGATCACCCGCGATATCCCGAATGTCAGCGAGGAAGCCTTGAGGAATCTGGACGAAAATGGCGTCGTTATCATCGGGGCAGAGGTTTCCCCGGGCGATATTTTGGCGGGCAAGATCACCCCGAAAACCGACTCCGAACCTACTCCCGAGGAAAGGTTATTGCGGGCAATCTTCGGGGAAAAGGCGGGGGACGTGCGCGACACCTCTTTAATCGCGCCTCCGGGAGTGGAGGGCGTGGTAATTGACGTGCATGTTTTTCAGCGCAAAGAGCGCGGCAGGAAGTCTAAAGAGGAAAAGACCAGAGAGCTGGCCAAAATCAAAGAGCTGAGGGCCTATTATAAGCAGGAAGTAGAATTCGTAAAGACGGAAAAAACGACCCGGCTCGCTCAGCTTTTAGGAATAGACAAGAAAAAAATTGAAAAGATGAGTTTTGAAGACAACGAAGAAGCGAAAATCCTTTCTGCTTCCTTTGACGAACAGATCCAGGAATTATTGGCCGAAGAGGAACAGGAAATCGAAAAGGTCAAGCGCGGAGATGAGCTGCCTGCCGGCGTGCTGAAAAGGGTGGTAGTTTATATCGCCACCAAACGTAAGCTTTCCGAAGGCGATAAATTAGCCGGCAGACACGGAAATAAAGGCGTGGTGGCCAGGATTGTGCCGGAAGAAAATATGCCCTTTTTGCCCGACGGGACGCCGGTAGAAGTAGTCTTGAACCCTCTGGGGGTCCCTTCCAGGATGAACGTCGGCCAGATCCTGGAAGCGCATTTAGGCTGGGCAGCCAAGGCGCTGGGGCTTTATGTCAGTTGTCCGGTATTTGACGGCGCCAAGGAAGCGGAAATCAAGGAGATGCTGAAACAGTCAGGCATGCCGGAAGACGGGAAGGTTACGCTTTGCGACGGATATACCGGCATCCCCTTTGACCATCGGATTACCGTGGGTTACCTATATGTAATGAAGCTAATCCACTTAGTCGATGAAAAGATCCACGCGCGTTCTATCGGGCCGTATTCGCTGGTTACCCAGCAGCCCTTAGGCGGCAAGGCGCAATTCGGCGGGCAAAGGCTGGGCGAAATGGAGGTATGGGCCTTAGAGGCATACGGTTCCGCCTTTAGCCTGCAGGAGATGCTCACCGTAAAAAGCGACGATGTTTCCGGCCGCACCCGTATCTATGAGGCTATCGTCAAAGGGGAACAGCGCCTGACCCACGGCACACCTGAATCGTTTAACGTCCTGATCAAGGAACTGCAGGGCCTGGGTCTGGACATCAGGACAGAGAAAGCGAAGTAAAAAATGGACGAGATAACTTCTTTCGACAGTATTTCCATAAAAATCGCCTCCCCGCAGGTAATCAAGTCCTGGTCCAGGGGAGAAGTGAAAAAGGCCGAGACCATCAATTACCGCACCTTGAAACCGGAGAAAGACGGGCTTTTCTGCGAGAAGATCTTCGGCCCGGTGCGCGATTATGAATGTAATTGCGGAAAATATAAGGGGATCAAACACAAGGGCACTACCTGCGACCGCTGCGGGGTGATCGTTGACCGTTCGTCGGTGCGCCGTGAGCGTATGGGCCACATTGAATTAGCCACGCCGGTAACCCACATCTGGTTCTTCAAGGCCGTGCCCTCCCGGATGGCGGCCCTGCTGGACATTACCCTGCGCGACCTGGAAAAAATCATTTACTATGAAGAATACGTGGTGGTGGACCCCGGGACCACCCCGCTCAATAAAAAAGAACTCTTAAACGAGGAAAAATACCAGGAGGCAGTGAATAAATACGGCAATAATTTTAAGGCCAAGATCGGAGCGGAAGCGGTCAAGGACCTGCTGAAGGAACTGGATTTCGATTCACAGTGCAGGAAGCTGCGCCGCGACCTGGAAAAATCCAAAGGCCTGCTGAATAACCAGAAGGCGCTCAAGAGCCTCAAAGTTATCGAGGACTTCAAAAAGTCCGGGAACCGCCCGGAATGGATGGTTCTGGATATCCTCCCGGTGATCCCGCCGGACTTAAGGCCGCTGGTGCCCTTAGACGGCGGCAGGTTTGCCACTTCGGACCTGAATGATCTGTACCGCCGGGTAATCAACCGCAATAACCGCCTGCGCAAGCTTATAGAATTAAACGCGCCGGAGATTATCATTCGCAACGAAAAACGGATGCTGCAGGAAGCGGTAGACGCGCTCTTGGACAACGGCAGGCATGGAAAGCCGGTAATCGGCGCTAATAACCGGCCTTTAAAGTCGCTGTCCGACATGCTTAAGGGTAAACAGGGACGCTTCAGGCAGAATCTTTTGGGTAAGCGCGTGGATTATTCCGGCCGTTCGGTAATCGTGGTCGGCCCGGAACTCAAACTTCATGAATGCGGCCTGCCCAAGCAGATGGCCCTGGAGCTATTCGAGCCGTTCATCATTAAAAAATTGAGAGAAAAAGGATTCGTGCATACCATTAAAGGCGCGCGCCGTATGGTTGAGCGCGGAAAAATCGAGGTCTGGGATATCCTGGATGAAGTGATCCAAGACCACCCGGTATTATTGAACCGCGCGCCGACGCTGCACCGATTAGGCATTCAGGCCTTCCAGCCGGTATTGATCGAGGGAAAATCCATCAAGATTCATCCCTTGGTCTGCACCGCCTTTAACGCCGATTTTGACGGTGACCAGATGGCAGTGCACGTGCCCTTATCCCTGGAGTCGCAGTTGGAGGCAAAAATCTTGATGCTTTCCACCAATAATGTTTTTTCGCCCGCGGACGGCCGGCCGATCATCACGCCTACGCAGGACATTATTCTGGGCACTTCTTACCTCTCCAAGGAAAAGGCGGGGGCTAAGGGCGAAGGCAAGCTTTTCGCCGATAGCGAGGAGGCATTAGTCGCTTATGAAGACAAGGCAGTGGATTTACATGCCAAGATCAAGCTGAGGGTAGACGGTATCTTCGACCTGGAAGAGAAGAAACTTAACGAGGGAAAACAGATTATACCTACCACCGTAGGGAGGGTGCTCTTTAACCAGGTTTTGCCTCCGGGGTTTGGGTTTGTGAATACAGAGCTGAACAAGGAGCGGGTAAGCGATATTGTGATGGAGTGCTACAAAAGGTTCGGCCACACCGCTACCATCGCCCTGCTCGATGATATCAAAAAGATTGGTTTTGAGGCGGCTACCCTGGGAGGGATATCCATAGGCATCGACGACCTGCAGATCCCCGGGGAAAAACAGGAAGTCTTGAAGGAATCCAAGGAAGAGGTGGCAAAGGTTGAGGACCAGTACCATAAGGGCGTAATCACCGACAGCGAACGCAAGGCAAAAATCATCGATATCTGGACCCATGCCACAGACAAAGTTTCGGATTTCCTTTTTAAGGGCATGGAATCATTCAACCCAATTTTTATGATGGCTGACTCCGGGGCCCGCGGTTCAAGGCTGCAGGTTAGGCAGCTTGCCGGAATGCGCGGCCTGATGGCCAAGCCCTCGGGAGAAATCATCGAAAGCCCGATTACCGCTAATTTCCGCGAGGGCCTGAATGTGCTGGAATATTTTATTTCTACCCACGGCGCGCGCAAGGGCCTGGCGGACACCGCGTTAAAAACCGCCGATGCCGGCTATCTTACCCGCAGGCTGGTGGATGTAGCGCAAGAAGTGATTGTCTGCGAAGACGACTGCAGGACCTTAAACGGCATTACAGTCTCGGCGATTATCGAGGGTGACGAAGTAGTGGTAAGCCTTAAGGACCGCGTAGTCGGGAGGGTGGCCCTGGATAATATCGTGGATATCATCACCGATGAAGCGATTGTCGAAGCCGGCAGCGAGATCAACGAAGAAAAGGCCGAGATGATCGAGAAGCTGGGCATAGAAAAAATCCGCATTCGCAGCGTCCTGACCTGTGAATCCGGCCGCGGCGTCTGCACCAAGTGCTATGGAAGGAACCTGGCTACCGGCAGGATAGTGGAGCTGGGCGAGGCCGTAGGGGTAATCGCGGCGCAGAGCATCGGTGAGCCGGGGACACAGCTGACGATGAGGACATTCCATATCGGCGGCACCGCTTCCAGGATAGTGGAGCAATCATTTATAAAGTCCAAGAATAAGGGGTTGA
>MHHD01000018.1 GCA_001805895.1 Omnitrophica WOR_2 bacterium RIFCSPLOWO2_12_FULL_51_8
AATTATCAGCTTAAAACGTGGCACTACGTTTTTGCCGAATCAGACATTATCTCCGTCGAGGAGAGCCAAAAATTGGCTTCAAACTGTAGAAGAAAGGCCTAAGGCGGCTGCGGCGCAGAGAAGGGAGGAGCTTGTTGTTCTGGTTTTTAAGGTCATGGATTATGGACTTGAGCCGTGGTTTGTCGTTGGCGAGCTTGTTTAGTTGATCTAAAACACTGGTTTCTAATATATCTTGGCGTAGATACTCGGTTTTGCAGTCTTTGTAAGTGACGCGTCTTGAACAGGCGTAGTATTTATACTTTGCTTTATTTGGTAATCCCGGATAAATCATGTGCATTGGTGCGTCGCAGCCGCAGAAGATAAATCCTGTAAAGAGGTTGGGGCTCACAAACGAGCGAGTCTTAGCTTTTCTTGTGGGGAGAATTTCTTTTACCCTATTAAAGACTTCTTCTTTGATGATAGGTTTGTGAGCCCCGGTTACTCTCTCGCCGCCCCTGACCAGATAGCCTGTATATGTTGGGTTGGTAAGCATATGATGCACGACGGTGGATTTCCATTTCTTGCCTTGTTTAGACTTTATCTTCTCCGCGTTTAAGTAGCGGGCAATGTTCACCACTCCGAGATTCTTTCTAAGGTAGAGGTCGAACATTAGCCGTACAATTTTCGCTTCTTTCTCAACAATTTGAAGCTTACCGTCATTTAGTTTGTAGCCATATGGCGCGTAGCCGCTGGGCCATAAACCAGTCTTTAAGCGCTTTGCCATTCCCATACATACGCGTTGTGCTATTAGTTCGCGTTCGTACTGCGCGAATGAGCCGAATTGGTGGAACATTAGGCGGCCTTCGGGGGTTGTGGTATCAATGAGCTCGGTTATTGATTTGAAGCCGATATTGTTCTTGGCTAGCTCTTCAACTATGTCAATCAGGTCTTTGAGGTTGCGCGATAATCGATTAATCCTATAAACAAGCACGGCTTCAAATTGTTTAGCCGTGGCGTCGTCCAGCATTTTTTGTAATGCTGGCCGCCGCTGGCTTGCGGCAGAATAGCCGTCATCGTTGTAAACTTGCGAGTATGTCCAACCCTTGCTTTTTATGTGCTCAACAATTTTATCTGTTTGGGCGGCGAGAGAGTAACCTTCTTTGGCTTGTTCTTCAGTGGAAACCCGAACATACACGGCGCATTTCATAAAACACCTCCTACTTTGCGCCTTTCGGGTTTCCGCAGATTTCGACAGGCATGAGAAAAAGCGGATACTTTTGGAGGTTATCCAAAAAATAAAGGTGAACTCATCAAACGAAGTTCACCTTTTAATAAATTTGCCCCAAAATTTTCTCTTGCCTTATAAGGCAAGAGGCTTCGGGGAAATACTACTAAATGGTGCGGGAGGAGGGAGTTGAACCCTCATGTCTTGCGACACTGGCTTCTGAGACCAGCGCGTCTGCCATTCCGCCACCCCCGCAAAGTAAGCTAAAGTATAACTTAGTCTCTCGACTATGTCAAATAAGAATTGCGGCAGGGATTTTTTGTTGCTATAATAAATTCTTTACGGGGGAGAAGGAAGGATGTTTTTTAGTTCATTAAAGATTACTTCGACGGCAATGGCGCAGATTTTTATCCTCGGCGCAGTGGGGTATTTTTTGTGCAAGAAAGGCGCTTTGGGCGAGGCCGGCCTGGATGCCTTATCCCGTTTGACGATGAATATTACCCTGCCGGCAATGATCTTCTGCCAGCTGGCGCGGGATTTCAGCTTCACTATTCATAAGGACTGGTGGGTTTTTCCGCTCTTAAGTATCGCGATCACGGCCCTGGGGCTGGCGGTAGGCGGATTATTCAGCGTTTTTATCCGCGGGGAACAGCGCAAGCTGCAGTTTTTAAGCCTGGTGGGTTTCCAGAATTCCGGGTATCTGCCGCTGGCGCTCTTTGCCGCCCTGCTGCCTCAGGAAAAACTGGGCGCGATTTTTATCTATCTCTTCCTGTTTCTCTTGGGGTTTAACCTGCTGATATTTTCCTTAGCCGTGTACATCTTGAATTTTTCCCGGGAAAGAAAGGTTGAGCCGGCCGGGCTCTTCAGCCCGCCGGTAGCGGCGGTATTACTCAGCCTGCTTTTAGTTTTCTGCGGCCTGAACAAGGCGCTCCCGGAATTTATCTTTAGGCCGCTAAAGGCGATCGGCGATTCCACCCTGCCTCTGGCAATGCTGGTAGTGGGCGGAAACCTCGCCCAGATTCAGCTTAAGGCATTGGATAAAAAGGCAATCGTCCTGTTGACGCTGGCAAAGTTGATCGTCCTGCCGGCGCTGGGGCTCCTCCTGGTCATCAGATTCCGTCTGCCGGAATTAGCGGCGTTATTGCTGCTGGTTGAATTGGCGGCTCCTTCGGCGACGACCTTATCGATCATCATCCGGCATTATAAGAAGGAAGACCTCCTGGTCAGTCAGGGGATATTCTTCAGCCATATTTTCAGCATCGTCAGTTTATCCCTGTTTTTAGGCCTGTACTTTTTTCTGACGGGTACGCGATGAGCAATATCGCCGCCACCAACCGCAAGGCCCACCGGGATTACGCGGTCTTAGAGACCTTTGAATGCGGGATTGAGCTAAAAGGGAGCGAGGTCAAATCCGTCCGGCAGGGCAGGGTAAACCTGGGCGACAGCTTTGCCCGGATAGAAGGCGGGCAGGCCATTTTATATAACGCGCACATCAGCCCCTATGCCGAGGCCAGTTACCTGAATGTGGAGCCGCTCAGGGAGCGCAGGCTCCTTTTGCATAAGAGGCAGATCAATAAATTAGCCGGACAGTTGGCGCAACGGGGCTTGACTTTAATCCCGCTAAAGGTATACTTTAATAAGAGGGGTTTTGTGAAGTTAGAGCTTGGCCTCTGCAAAGGCAAAAAGCTCTACGACCGGCGCGAAGACATCAAGCGCAGGGAGGCGGATTTAGAGGTGCGCCGGGCGCTGAAGCGGAGGAGATGATAATGATTGGTCCTGTCTCGTAAGCTGCGGTAAAATTTTCTTCGATAATTTTACCGCACTCGGCAGGACAAAATTTTATAGCACTTATTCAAACGAGAAAATTTTGGGGGTGAACAGGGCTCGACTTAAGGACGTCGGGTAAGAGGAGCATGCCGCGGACGTAAGGTTTGCCGCGTTAACAATCCTTACACAATATAAACGCAAGAACGAACATCAGTTCGTTAACAGCAGAGAGATACAACGTTGTTCCTTCAATAAGAACAACCGTGTTTCCTGCTTTTGCGGCAGTCCTTCCTCACTAAACGAGGAAGGCCTCTATTCATTCAGTCCACGGGGTGAAATAGAGCGCTAGTGGAATAGTCCCGCGGGGCTGCCTTTGCCTGCGGGATGAAAATTTCAAAGGCTGCGGCCTGCGCGATCCTGTATAGCGGAGCGCGCGGGAGTAAGCGTAAAAGCTATGCTGAGCATGGAGCGCCTTTTATCTCGAGTGCTTAGGGACTCCGGTTCGATTCCGGACACCTCCACCAAATTTTTCGCTAAGTAAGTCGGGAGATAAACGCGATTCTGTTGTCCTTTGCGATTATTCTATGGTAGAATTATAACCCTATGCAAACTAAGAGAAATGTTTTACCGGTTGCGCTGATGCCGGTCCTGGCCGGCCTGGCCTTTATCCTGGGGTTAAACTTCTTTGGCTGCGCCAGTACGCCGCCCAGAGAACAAGTTCCCACTCCCTACGGCAGGGCGGGCCCCGCGCAGGCAAAAACTTTCTTTCCCGCGAAGATCAAAAAGGTAGTAGTCGATGCCGGCCACGGCGGAAAGGACCCCGGGGCGATCGGCAAAACTATCGGCGCGAGGGAAAAGGATATCAACCTCGATATCGCCCGGCGTTTAAGCAAGCTGTTGAAGGATGACGGCATTGAGGTAGTGATGACCCGCAGCAGCGACCGCTTCGTGTCGTTATCCCGCAGGGTGGATATTGCCAACGCTTCCGGCGCCGACCTTTTTATCAGCGTCCATTCCAACGCCAACCGCGCGCGCAGCTTAAACGGTTTTGAGGTATATTATGTTTCCGAGAAGGCCAACGACGCCAAGCGCGCGCTCGCCGCAGCAAGGAGCCGGCCGCTTCGACTGAAGGATGCCTTTTTCGCCGACAACTCCCTGAATCTGAGGGCGATAGTCTGGGATATGATCTATACCCAGAACCGCGGCCAGGCGATAGAGTTATCCCGGGCCTTATGCCGTGCAATGGCCGATAATCTAGAAGTAAAGATCCTGGGAGTAAAAGGGGCGCGGTTTCAGGTCCTCTGGGGCGCGAATATGCCGGCAGTGTTGATCGAGACCGGCTTCCTGTCTAACAGCAGCGAGGAACGCAAGCTTAAAAACAGTTTCTACCGCCAGAAGATCGCCGAGGCGATTGAAGAGGGGGTACGCAAATACTCCTGGGAAGCACAGCTGATCGCGGAGGCAGGCAGAAGATGAGCGCGATCGGGGTTTTTGATTCGGGCGTGGGCGGGCTTACCGTGGTCAGGGAATTGATCCGTCAGCTGCCCCGGGAAACTATCATTTATTTCGGGGATACCGCGCGCGTGCCCTATGGCATTAAATCCCGCGAGACGATCATCCGTTTTTCCATTGAAAATATCCTCTTTCTCCTGAAGCAGGACGTAAAACTGATCTGCGTGGCCTGCAACACGGTTTCCAGCTGCGCCCTGCCGGTGATTAAAAGTCATTTTCGGGTCCCGATTGTGGGCGTAATCACCCCCGGCGTCAGGGAGGCGGTTTACGCCACGCGGAATAAGCGCGTCGGCGTGATCGGCACCAAGGGCACGATCAAAAGCGGCAGTTACCAGTCGCAGATAAGGCAGCTTGACCCGCAAGTCAAAGTTACGGCGGCGGCCTGCCCGTTATTTGTCCCCTTCGTCGAGGAGGGCTGGCTGTCGGGGGGGCCGGTCCTGGAAGTGGCGCGCAGTTACCTTAAGCCCCTGAAAGATGCCGGCGCAGATACGGTGATCCTGGGCTGCACGCATTACCCGGTGCTAAAGCCGGTGATTCAAAAAGTGCTCGGCGCCGGGGTTGCCCTGATTGATTCGGCAAAGCAGGTGGCGATCGAAGTAAAAAAGATCCTCGCCCAGGAAGACCTCCTGGGCCGGGGAGGGCCCAGCCGGCATAAATTCTATGTCAGCGATAATCCCGAATGGTTCCGGGAGCTGGCGGCGAGATTTCTCGGTAAACCCGTAAGAGAGGTGAAAAAGGCCAATGTATAGCGTCAAGGTAGAAGCGGATTTCAGCTCGGCGCATAACCTGCGCGGCTACAAGGGAAAATGTGAAGGCCTGCACGGCCACAACTGGAAGGTGGAGGTAGCGGCCGGCGGCGCTAAATTAGATCGGGCCGGGATACTGGTAGATTTTAAATTACTGAAAAATAAATTAGACCTTGTATTGGAGGAACTAGATCATCAATACCTGAACCATCTGCCGTATTTTAAAAAAAATAATCCCACCTCGGAGAATATCGCCAGGTATGTTTACGATAAAATTAAGGGGCAAGGGCTTAAAGTCAAATCAGTGACGGTGTGGGAATCGGAAAACTCCGCCGCCACTTACGAGGGCCGTTTCTAACATGAATGGCAGGATCAGCGAAATCTTTGACAGCGTGCAGGGCGAAGGGATCTATTTCGGCGAGAAACAGCTCTTTGTGCGCTTCTTCGGCTGCAACCTGAGCTGCCGGTTCTGCGATACCAAGCTCGACCGCTTTACGGAATACGAACCGCGGGAATTACTGGAAGAGATCCGCCTGTATAAAGACAAACAGGATAGCTTTGAAAGTATTTCCTTTACCGGCGGAGAGCCGTTGCTGCAGGCAGGTTTCCTGCAGGAGGTATTAAAGCTGACCAGCGGGCACGGCTACAAAAATTACCTGGAAACTAACGGCACGCTGCCCGGAGAGCTGTCGGAGGTGATCGATTACCTGCATACCGTGGCGATGGACCTGAAACTGCCCAGCTCCAGCGGAATGCCGCAGCTTTGGCCGATGCACCGCCGGTTTTTAAAAACCGCCTCGCGCAAGGATGTCTTTATCAAAGCGGTGATCTGCGGGACGACCAGCGAAGACGATATCAGGCAGGCCGCGGAGCTCATCCTGGAAGCCGACCGCTCCGCGATTTTAGTTTTGCAGCCGAACAGTTTCGAAAAAATTTCCGCCTTGACAGAAAGGTTAGGCCAATTCAAGGATTACTGCGTCGGCCGGGGCGTGATTACTTGTGTCATACCGCAGCTGCATAAAAAGATAGGGTTAAGATGAAGGACCGCCATGCGCCGGCCAACCGCCGCCGGCTATCCTACGAAGGGTTGCAAGAGGAGGTTAGGAGGATACAAACCCCGGAGATCGAAGTCTGGGAAAATGAATACCCGGATAAAATTTATACCGTCAATTTAGAGCTCCCGGAATTCACCTGTATCTGCCCGAAGACCGGTTTGCCGGATTTCGCGGTGATTAATATCGAATATTCCCCGCGCAAATATTGCGTAGAATTAAAGTCTTTCAAGATGTACGCGATTTTTTTCCGCGGCATCGGGATTTTTCACGAACACCTGGTAAATAAGATGCTGGATGATTTTGTGGCTGCCTGCAGGCCGCGTTGGGCAAAGATTAAGGCGGTATTTAACAGCCGCGGAGGGATTGTCACTACGGTGAGCAGGGACTACGGAAGATGAAAACCATTACCGCGGCCAGGATTACCGATGTGGTTGCTAAGTTGTGCGTGCAGGCGAATGTAGAGCTGCGCCGCGACGTGCGCGCCGCGCTGGAGCGGGCTTATGCCAGCGAAAGAAACGCGCGCGCCAGGAGAATATTGGGGGCGGTAAGGGAAAATGCCGCGGTAGCGCAAAGAGAAAAAATCGCCCTTTGCCAGGACACCGGCATGCCGGTGGTGTTCGTGCGGCTCGGCCAGGGAGCGCGCATCCAGGGCGGCCTGATCGCGGCCATCGAGCGAGGGGTTGATTTAGGGTATAGAAGGGGTAATCTGCGTAATTCCCTGGTGACGGATCCCCTGAAGAGGGGGTTTGCCAAATTTTCTCCGCCGGTGATCCACACGGAAATCACTAAAGGGGATAAGCTGGGTCTTACGGTCCTGCCTAAGGGTTTTGGCTGCGAAAATAAATCGCGGCTAAAGATGCTTAAGCCTACTGCCGGCGTCAGGGAAGTCAAAAAATTCGTGGTGGAGTCGGTAGAGCGCGCCGGGCCGGATGCCTGCCCTCCGTATATCGTCGGCGTAGGCATCGGTGGCACCGCGGACTACGCCGCGCTGCTGGCGAAGAAGGCATTACTACGTAAGGTCACAGGTAAAAGCGTTAAATTAGAACGGGAATTGTTGAGAGAAATTAATAAGTTGAATATCGGGCCGATGGGTTTGGGCGGAAAGGCCACGGCCCTGGCGGTGAATATCGAAACCTATCCGACGCACATCGCCGGCCTGCCGGTAGCGGTAAACATCAGCTGCCATGCCTTAAGGAGCGCGAGCGTTGAAATCTGAAATGCGCAATTTAAAAAATGGCGATGAAATTTTGTTCAGCGGGAAGATTTATACCGCCCGCGACCAGGCGCATCAACGGCTGGCAGAGGCAATCCGTAAAGGAAGGAAGCTGCCGCTGGATTTAAAAGGCAAGATTATTTATTATT
>MHHD01000019.1 GCA_001805895.1 Omnitrophica WOR_2 bacterium RIFCSPLOWO2_12_FULL_51_8
CTGGAAACTATATGGGGATGTGCGCGGCTTAAACGCGCCCCCGCGCAATACGACCGCCCCCGCCTGCTTAACTTCAGCGGCAATCTCTTTCAAAGAAGGCGCGCTCTCAATCGCGCAGGGCCCGGCCATCACCACAATTTTTTTCCCGCCGATTTTTACGCCCCTGCCCAGGTCAATGAGCGAATCCTCCTTCCGGAACTCGCGGGAAACCAATTTATAGGGCGCCAGGACCGGCATCACCTTGTCTACGCCGGGAAAAACTTCCAGGGGGGTAACCCGCAATATATCTTCCGGGCCGATCACGCCGATGATGGTGCGCTCCGTGCCCTTGGAAACGTGCGGGCTAAGGCCCATCTTCTTAACCTTATCAACGATGTGGTCTAATTGTTCCTGAGTGGCGTCTGGGCGCAGAACGATGATCATGAATGCCCCTCCAATACTTTCTTCAGCACCCGGATAAACCTCTCGTTCTCTTTCCCGGTGCCGATAGTTACCCGGATAAAATTTTTTAGCCCGTACTGCTTCATCTCGCGCACGATCAGGCCGAATTTCAGCATTCCCTTGAACACCTCCGTGCCGTCGCGCCCGACGTCCAGCAGGATGAAATTAGTCACGCTGGGGACATAGGCGATACCTAATTTGCGCAGGGAATCGTATAGGTAGGCCTTGCCTTCCAAGACTACCTTCCTGGTCTTAGCGAGGAAGCTATCGTCATCCAGGGCCGCGATGGCCGCGGCCTGCGCCAGGAGGTTGACGTTAAAAGGCTGCCTCGCCCTCTCCATAAGAGAGACAGTTGGCGGGGCGGCAATGGCATAACCGACACGCAGGCCCGCCAGGCCATAGGCCTTGGAAAAAGTCTTCAGGATGATCACGTTATTGTGTCTCTTGACGAACTTAATGCTCCGGGGAAAATCATCCACGTCGATAAAGGTATCATATGCCTCATCCAGCACCAGTAACAGGCCCTCCGGCAGGTCGTTGATAAAATCTTCCACTTCGTCTTCCGAAACATATGTCCCGGTAGGATTATTGGGATTAGAGATAAAAACCGCCTTGCAATTTTTGTCGATCTTTTTCTTGATCGAGGCGAGGTCATACTTAAAATAACGCAGGGGCACGGTAATTACCCTGCGCCCCAGGACCTGAGAGACGATCTTATATTCCAGGAAAGTAATATCGGCGGTGATAATTGACTCGTCTTCCTCCACAAAGGTCTTGATGATGATGTCGATTAGTTCATCCGAACCGTTGCCCAGGATCAAGTTGGACTGTTCCAGGTTAAGGAACTTGCTTAATTTTTTCTTCAGGTAAAAACAATGCGAGTCCGGGTAACGGTTGATCGCAGGCAGCGCCCGTTTAACCGCCCGCAGCGCCTTGGGCGACGGCCCTAAAGGATTCTCGTTTGAGGCAAGCTTAATAACTTTTTTCAGGCCGAATTGCCGCTTAGCCTCCTCGATCGGCTTTCCGGCGGCATAAGCCGTGACGTTGTAAATATTCTTTCTGGCTATATTCAACTCATTCTCCCGTCGGGTAAGAACCCAATACCTTAAAATAAGTGCACTGATTTTCTAACTGGCGTAACGCCCTCGTCAGGCGGGGATGCGCGATATGGCCTTCCAGGTCGACAAAGAAACAATAATCCCAGGCCTTTTTCTTGGATGGCCGCGATTCGATCTTAGTCAGGTTGATCTTATTGCTCTTAAAGCACTTCAATATGTCATGCAATGCGCCCAACCGGTCCTTGATGGAGAAAAGGATGGAAGTTTTGTCGCCCCCGGTCGGCCTGGCGCCGGTCTTCCCGATGACTAAAAAACGAGTAATATTATGCGGGGAATCTTCGATCCGGGAAGAGGCCACCTTTAACTTATAGACTTTGGCCGCGAGCAGCGAGGCGATGCAGGCGCTGCCTCTTTCCCTGGCGGCAATCTGGGCCGCGCGGGTGGTGCTGGAGACCTCGATAGTCTCTATCCCGGGCAGATTCTCCCGCAGCCAGATACGGCACTGCCCGAAAACCTGCGGGTTGGAATATACCCGCCTGATTTTTTCTTTGGGGCAATTCGCCAGCAAATTATGCGTTACGTCCAGGACTACCTGCGAACAGATTTCCAGTTCCGAATCCATGAACATATCCAGGGTATGGGTGACCGCGCCTTCTATGGAATTCTCGATCGGCACTACCCCGTAATCGGCGCCGTCCCTCTCGACCTCCCGGAATACGCTGGTGATGCTGTCGCAGGCGACGTATTCCACCCGAGAACCGAATCTTTTTATCGCCGCCAGGTTTGTAAAGGTAGCCTCCGGCCCGAGATAAGCGATCTTCAGCTGCTTCTCCAGGGCCAGGCTGCCGGACATTATCTCGCGGTAGATCGCCGATATGGCGGCGTTGGAGAGCGGGCCCTTGTTAAGTGCAGCGATCTTGTCTAAAACCTGGCGCTCGCGATCCGGGGAGTAAATGCTTCTGCCGCTTTTTGCCTTCAGTTTGGCGATCTGGAGGGTTATCTCTGCGCGCGCGCCCAGAAGCCGGGTTATCTTTTCATCCAGCGCATCAATTTTTCGACGCAAGCCTTTCAAGTCCATCGGTCTCCTCCGGTACATTATCGCCTCGCGCCTCCGGGACGGGCGCGGGGTCTGGGTCATTTAACAACCTTGCTTCCTTATCCTTGGCCATCTGTGAAAAATCTTCCATCTTGGGCAGGTCATCCAACGATTTCAGGCCGAAGTATTCCAGAAAATATTTGGTCGTGCCGTAAACCCTCGGACGGCCGGGAGCTTTTCTCACCCCGGCCACCCGGATTAATTCCTTTTCCAGGAGCGCGCTGACTATGCCGTCCACGTTCACGTTCCTGATCAACTCGATTTCCAGCCTGGTGATCGGCTGTTTATAGGCGATGATCGCCAGGGTTTCCAGCGCCGGCTTAGACAGCCTTTCCACCCGCTTCTCCTTATAAAGTTTGCGCAAAAACGGGCTTAGCTCCGCAGGGGTGATCATCCGGAAGCCGCCGGCTACCTCCACCACCCGCAGGCCGCGGCCATCCCTCTGGTATCCGGCGCTCAGTTCCTCGATCAACAAACGCGCCTGCTCCGCATCCAGATGCCCTAAAACATTCCTTACCTGTTCGATAGTCAGCGGCTTCTCGCTGATAAAAAGCAGGGCTTCGATTACCGCCTTAGTGTTATTGTCTGACATATAATACAAACGAAATAAATAAATTTACATACCCTGTTGCACAGATGATCGCAGATGAGAAGATACAGATGGGCACAGATATTGTTTGACGTTATCTGTGATCATCTTGCATCTTTTCATCTGTGCCAATCTGTGTATATTCGCTGTTATATAATGTAAGAATATTTAATGCGCTTGTATTAGTAACTTTGTCATTGCCTTTTCTTTTGCTTATACACTACATTCAGCAATTCTTCGGTGCTCTGGATATCCGGGGATATCTCTAACGCCTCCTTGATCATCGAGGCGGCCTCCGGCCTTCTGTATTCCAGGCTGAGCAGCACCGCCAGCGCCTCCTCGGCAATATCTTTGGCCTTTGCCGACTGCCCCTGGGTTTCCCCGTCCTGGACGAGCCCGAACCTGCCTACCTTATTCTGCAGCTTGGCGATGACTTCCCTGGCGCGCTGTTCGCCGATGCCGGGCAGAGATTTCAGAAAGGCGGTATCTCCTTCGTCAATCGCCTTGGCGATCTGAGAGATCGGCTTATTTAAGGCCTTGAGCGCCGCGCGCGGCCCGATTCCGGAAACAGTGATAAAAATCTGAAAAAAATCTTTCTCAATCGCGTTCAAGAACCCTACCAATACGGGAATCGTTTTTGACGGCTCTGCCTGCAGGTAATGAAAGGTAACCAGGCTGACTTTACCGTCGCCGGAGACGCTCTCCTCCAGCCGCTGCATCACCATCTGCGGGATCAAAACCTCATAACAGATACTGCCGGTATCCAGGATCAAATGGTTTGCGCCCTTCTCAATTATTTTTCCGGAAATCCGCGATATCATTTTTCTCCCAAAAAAGCGCGCCCCTGTATCCGCTGGAGCCTGGCGATATTGCCATGAGCGATAGCCAGGGCTAAAGCGTCCGTCACGTCGGTATATTTAGGGATTTTTGTTATCCCCAGGGCGCCGGCGACCATCCGCTGCACCTGCTGCTTGGAGGCCTGGCCCCTGCCGACGACAGCCTTTTTGACCCGCGTGGCGGCATATTCTACCAGGGGTATAGCTTTAGTCTCGCAGGCCAAGCAGATTACCCCCCGTGCCTGCCCCAGGAGATGGGCGGTGACCGGGTGCCGGTAATGGGCGTAGAGTTTTTCCAGCACCAGGCAGTCCGGCCGCAGGTCAGAAATCAACTTAATCACCGCCCGGTAAATCCTGTCTAACCGCTGCGGTAATTTATCTTTGGCTGAAGTGCTGATAATCCCCGCCTCCAATAAAGCCGGGGTATGTTTATTTAAAACAATCGCGCCGTAGCCGGTTATTGATAAAGCCGGGTCTACCCCCAGAATTATCATCAGATTTTCAAGAGTTTACCTGTTCGATAATCTCGTCGGGGATATCGAAATTGGCGTAGACCTGCTGCACGTCATCGTGTTCTTCCAGGGCATCGATCAGGCCCAGCAGCTGCTTTGCCTCATTGCCGGCGAGCTTAATCGAGGAGGAAGGTATCATCGTCAGTTCCGCGTCCAGCCACTTGAAGCCTTTGGCCTCGATAGCCTGCTTGATTTTTTCCAGGTCCGCGACCGCGGTGGTAATTTCGTAATTTTTGTCGTCGGCCTTAAAATCCTCTGCCCCCGCCTCTAAGGCGATATCCATCAACGTTTCTTCCTTGGCCTGCGATTTGTCAATCAAGATATAACCTTTCTTGGTGAACATCCAGCTTACCGAGCCGGCCCCGGCCATATTCCCGCCCTTCTTGGACATCACGTTGCGCAGCTCCGCGGTGGTGCGGTTTTTATTGTCGGTGAGCGCCTCGATGAGGACAGCCACCCCGCCCGGCCCGTAGGCCTCATACATCACATTCTCATAGACCACGCCCGGCAGTTCGCCGGTGCCGCGCTTGATGGCCATCTTGACGTTGTCCGAAGGCATATTCGCCTCTTTGGCCTTCTGCATTACCGCGCGTAATTTGGAATTGGTGTCCGGGTTACCCCCGCCTTCCCGGGCGATCACGGTAATCTCTTTGATTAGCTTGGTGTAGGCGGCGCCTTTTTTGGCGTCCGCCGCCATTTTCTTGCCCTTATTCGTCTTCCATTTTGAATGACCAGACATGTGTGTGGTTCCTCCTGTAATCCTTACAACCTGTTAATAGAATTTACCGGCAGGAAGCATAAGCCGAGTTCTGTGTCGATTGCGAATTTTCCGCTATCCTTAGTGGTCATTCCTCTGAGTGCCGAAGTTGCCTTCGGCATCAAGCAGCCTACCCGAGACTGATATCGGGAAAAGGCATCCCTCGTCTCCTATGCGGCCTTGCTCAACGTAGAGATTGCTCGTTTCACCCCCGCACCTTTTAATTATTCAACGGTTTCATTTTGAAACTTTGAATACGAAAAAGGTGCGGGACTCGTCTCTGTAGCTCTCCCGCCAAAAAAATTGGCGGGTCCGCCACGATTTGTGGCGGATATCCTCCCCCGCCGTTTTGTTTCGTTTTGCTTCCGCAAAAGCGAAACAAAACGAAACAGCGGGGGGATGGGCGTTACCCACTACGTTTCCTTTATGAGCTCGGACTTTCCTCCCCCGGCTTTCGCCCGGGGTAACCACCTGCTCCCTGCCGTTTATCTTACAAGACCTGCCGGGCCCAAGGCATTTTTTACCGCCAGGTTCGCCAATTTATCCGCGCCGCGGTTCTCTCCCCGCGGGATATATACGACCGAGACGTCCCGAAAGGCCTGCATCAGGCGCCTGGCGCGGGCGTATAATCCCGCGATCACCGGGTTTTTTACCTTATACTCCTGGCGGATCTGCCGGTATACCAGTTCGCTGTCGGTGTATATTTTCAACTTATCGGCCTTCAATGCCAACGCCTCTTCCAAGGCATAGATCAAAGCGGTATACTCGGCCGCATTATTGGTATTTTTACCAATATAACTTGAGATATTTTTTACTGTTTCCTTGCCGCGGCAGATCACCACGCCGACGCCGGCCGGCCCGGGATTGCCTTTTGAGGCGCCATCGACGTAGAGCTCAAGCTCATTCATCGATATAGAGTATACGGTTGCACACCTCGCAGGTAATCAGGCGCTCGTACATCTGGATCAGATTAGTCACCTGCGGAGGAACCAGCATATTGCAGCCGTGGCAGGAATTATTTTTGGCGCTGACAATGGCTAAGCCGTCCCGGCTCTGGAGTATCCGCTCATATTGGGCGTATATCTTCTGGTCGATTGACGGGGCGGCCTGCATTCTCTGCGCGTCAAGCTGCGCTAAGCGGTCGTCTATCGCCTTAACCCTTTCCTCGATTTTTTTCTTCTGCTCGCTGAATAATCCCTCTTCCTCTTTGAGCCGTTGTTTCTCCCGCTCTGTCTCAGCCTTGGCCTTATCCGCCTGATCAAAAAGCTCCAGGATCTTATCTTCGATCAGCGAACCATCGGCTTTTGCGTCCTGTATCTGCAGCAGCATCACCTGGTATTCCTTGTTGGTCTTGAGCGAATAAAGCTGCCCTTGCAGTTTCTTCGCGGCTTCTTCCTTGACAGACAGTTCCAGCTCCCTTTCCTTTCTCTGCTTCTGTAAATCCAGCAGCTGCTTCTCCAGGGCCGCGAGGCGCTGTTTCTTTTCTTCAAAGGCAAGCTCTAATGCCTTTACTTCCCCGGGCTTGGCGTCTTTCTCGCTTTTTAAAGCGTAAATCTCGCTGTCTAAAGTCTGCAGCTGCACCAGATAATGAATCTGCGATTTTAAATCAATTGCCAGCAATTTCTGCTCCTCATCTTTAATCCCTTCCGCAAAATCCCAGACCTTTAGGCCGAGGGGGCTCCACTTAATGGTGGGCGCAGAGGGACTTGAACCTTCGACCTCTACAATGTGAATGTAGCACTCTACCCCCCGCCACAAAATGTGGCGGGTCCGCCATGTCTTATGGCGGAAACTGAGCTTAACTCTTTTTATTTCAATGGGCATTAGAGGATTTGAACCTCTGACCTCGTGCATGTGAGGCACGCGCTCTAACCAGGCTAAGCTAAATGCCCTCTTTGACTTCTCAATCTGGGCCCACAGGGATTCGAACCCCGGACCAAGTGATTATGAGTCACCTGCTCTGACCAGCTGAGCTATGGGCCCCGGAAGGCCAAAAAAACACTTAAGTTTTATAATACTAACACAAAATTTCTCACCGGGCAAGGTAAAATTTGGGCTGGGTATTTAAAGGATTGGGTAAGCAGACTAATCGCCTATTATCTTGATCAGAACCCGCTTTTTGCGCTGGCCGTCAAATTCTCCGTAGAACACCTGTTCCCACGGGCCAAAATCAAGCTTGCCATTAGTAATCGCCGCGATTGCCTCCCTTCCCATAATCGTCCTTTTGAGATGGGCATCGGCGTTATCTTCGCCGCTCAGGTTATGTTGATATTTCTCTTTGCCATAGGGCGCAAGTTTTTCTAACCAGGCGCTGAAATCTCTGTGCAATCCTGTCTCATCATCGTTGATAAAGACAGAGCTGGTTATATGCATAGCATTCACCAGGCAAAGCCCTTCCTTAACTTGGCTTTTCCTCACTGCCTCTTCCACCTGCGGGGTGATATTGATAAACTCCTGCCTGTTTTTCGTATTAAACCATAAATATTGGGTATGGGATTTCATTGCGGCTACACGATATTCTCTTTTAAAAAGGCAAACAGCGCCTTTTTATCCTCGCTGCCGATGAACTCGAACGTTCCGGCAATCTCGTATTTTTTTTCCGGAGGGTTTTTCGCATCCGCCCCCTGCTCTTCCGTCACGCTCTGGACCCTTAGGACATTCACCACCACATCGATTGGCGGCTTATCCGGCTTGAGCGTGATTTTGCAGGCTAAGCTGGTATGCAGGGGCATAAAGACAGTAGAGAAAAAGGACACCCCTCCGTAATTTTTGTCCTGCGAAACAAAGGACACCCCTCCGTAGCTGATATCCTTGGTCCTGCCCTCAAAGGTTACGGCGTAGTAGTAAAAAGAAATGCACAGCTCTTTCTTAATCCTGATGAATTCCCTGCGGTCAAGGCCCATATAGGCCTTGGTCTGGATAAATTGGCTCACGTTCCTTACCTTTTCCATATCCTTGGCGTCAATATGATAGAGCTCCAGTTCCTTTAATTCCTTTTCAAAATAACGGCCGATTGCCTCGTTAATTTCGGTATAGGTGCTCACAAAGACCGCGATTTCGCATTCGGTAATCTGCTGCAGCATTTGGATTACCCCTTCGTTCAAGGGATCGGCCATGGCTACCGACAGGACATTCCCGATTTTATCTACCGGCAGGAGGGTATAAATCTTGATCCATTTCAAAGGGATCAATGCCAGTATCTCCCGGGGGATGTTGTAGTTTTTTAAAGGCAGGTAGGCGAAGTTATACTGGTTGGAAAGGCAGTGGGCAATATCCAGCTCGCTAGCGAACCCTAAGGCGATGAGGTGCTGGCTTAAGTAGCCGCCTTTTTTCTTCTGCTCCTCCAGGGCGGCATTAAGCTGCTGGAGGGCGATCACATTGCGCTGCAGCAGGAGCTCGCCGATTTTCTTCCTCACTACCCTCAATGGCAGCATAATTTACTCTTCTCCTTCGGGTTTGGGGCGCGAAGGCACGATTCTGAAAGACTTCAGGCTCTCCAGGACTCTGTCTAAGTTTCTGCCGCCGTAGGAGCCGAAACTGATCTCGAAAGGAAAGCCGTCTTTGACGAAATAGATCCTCCTTGCCCATTCCACGTTGGCCTGCAGCGCTTTCGCGTCCAGGAAACTCGTATCCTTAAGCGAATAACCGACATCAGGCGATTCCTGCCGCAATGCCTCTTTGGCCTCCCTGAACCACGTTTCCACGGTGGTCTTGCGGTAATAAATGTAAAGGATCAGGTAATCCAACTGGGCAGGAGAAAGAAAGATTATATTCAATGCCGATTTTTTATTGTCCGGAGAGACAAAAAAAGCGAAACTATCCGAGTCCCTGAATTTCATCACCTCCCATCCCCGCAGATAATTCTCTTTCCCCCAGCGGCCAAGAGGCCTTTATGCTTATAGCTTTCGTTTATCAGGCTGCTGTCGAAGGTCCGGATAAATACCGCCTGCTCGTCTTCGTCGAGTATTTGGCCCTCTATCCGGCGGCCGTCTTTGAGCGTAAAGTATTCCGCAAGGCATACGGCGGGGAAAAATAAACACCACCCCGCCAAAAAAAGAACTACCCTCTTCCCTGCTTCTCCCATTTAATATTCCCTCTGATGCGCGAGGGTCATATCTAAGAATGAACGCAGCCTTCTCGAACGGGTGGGGTGGCGCAGTTTTTTGAGCGCCTTGGCCTCAATCTGGCGCACGCGCTCGCGGGTAACCTTGAAGATATTGCCCACTTCCTCCAGGGTGCGCGCCGCGCCGTCGGCAATGCCGAAGCGCAGGACCAGGATTTTCTTTTCCCTGTCGGTGAGCGTGCCCAGCGCAGAATTCATTTCTTCCTTAAGCATGGAACGCACTGTCTCATTTGCCGGCGAAACCGCCTTTTTGTCCTGTATAAAATCGCCGAAGTGGGTATCGCCTTCATCGCCGATCGGCATCTGCAGTGAAATCGGTTCCTGGGCGATCTTCAGGATGGTCTTGATCTTTTCCTGCGGCAGGCGCATCTTCTGGGCGATTTCCTCAGGGATCGGCTCGCGGCCGTTTTCCTGCACGAAGACACGGGAGAAACGGATAATCTTATTGATCGTCTCGGTCATATGCACCGGGATACGGATGGTGCGCGCCTGGTCCGCGATGGAGCGGGTGATCGCCTGCCTGATCCACCAGGTAGCATAGGTGGAAAATTTATAGCCCCTCTTGTATTCAAACTTTTCCACCGCGCGCATCAGGCCGATATTGCCCTCCTGGATCAGGTCAAGAAAAGACAGCCCGCGGTTGGTGTATTTCTTGGCGATGCTCACCACCAGCCTGAGGTTCGCCTCTACCAATTTTTTCTTGGTGCGGTTAAACTTGATCTGGGCGGATTTCATCAGCTTCATCTGGTATTTGAGCTCAGGCAAACTGCCGCCCAGTTTTCTTAAGATGGCGCCTCTGCGGGCGTAACCGCGCCTGCCCTGCCGGGTGATGTGCTCCAGCTCTTTAATCAGCCGATTCTGCTTGCGCACCGCCGCCTCGATCACCGAGGTGGTAAAATTAAACTGCAAAAGCAAATTTATCGAACTGTTTGGACCGCGCGCGTACCTCAGGCGCTTGAGCACCCTCCTAACCTTATTGATTACGTTCTCCCTTTTGGCCTTGATATCCTCCTTGACTACTTCCTCAAAATTAATATCCCCCGCAACGATCGCGGATGCCACCGCCACGATCTCATTACGCACGAACCTGGTGGCTAAAGCCGCGCTCTTGAACCTGTCTTCGGCGCTTTCGATCTTCTTGGCTAATTCGATTTCGTTTTCCCGGGAGAGGAGCGAAATCGAGCCCATCTGCTTTAGATACATCTTCACCGGGTCATCCAGGGGCAGAAATTTCTCCTCGCTTTTTAGCTGTTCGGCTAAAATTTCTTCCTTGAGCATCGGCTGTGCGGCGGGCTTGGCCGTATCCTTGGTCTCCCGGTTCTCGATTAATTCTATGTCTTCATTGCCCAGAATCTCAAACAGGCGGTCGATATCATCCGAGGATGAAACATCCTGCGGCAGGAGGTCATTAACTTCGTCGTAGGTAAGAAAACCCTTCTGCCTGCCTAGGGCAATGATTTTTTCCAGGTCCTTACTGAGATATTCCTTCTTCTTCATCCGGTTAACCCCCATTTCCCTGCCTCGTCTTGATGAGTTGATGGAATTCCTGCGTCAGGCGCTGGAGTTTCTCGCTGTCGCCTGAATCCTGGGCGAGCCTTATATCGTTATGCAGCCTTTCTTTCTTAATTTTTAAATTCTGCGATTTCAGCCGCCGGACGCAGTCGTGCAATATCTTTTCTTTATGTTCCGGCGAAGAATCTTCGGTCAAAAAAATCGATTCGCAGACGATCTGCGAGATATCTTCCCCTTCCAGCCGGTTCATCAACAGGTGCGGCTC
>MHHD01000020.1 GCA_001805895.1 Omnitrophica WOR_2 bacterium RIFCSPLOWO2_12_FULL_51_8
CGCAAAACCAAAAACTCTATTACGGCACTAACTACAGCAATTATTTCAATGAATATGATCCGCAGACCGGAGCGTTAAGGACCATTGGCCGGCTCGAACCTGGCGGAGCACAAAGCATGGTGATAGGCGATGATAATGCCATCTATATCGGGACCTGTTGCACAGGTTTGCTTTATCGTTATGATCCGAGAACGGATGTTTTCGAACCTGCCGCGGATCCTGATCCTAACGGAGGGGGATACCAATATTCCTACACCATAGGCGCCGACAACCGTTATACCTTTGTCGCGCTTGGACAAAATCCGTGGTACTTGGGCGTTTACGATCGCCAAGCGCGAACCGCGCAGCTTTATTTTAAAGATGATAGGGATGTGGGCTACGGCGGTGTAAATAAGGGTACCGATGGATATTGGTATTATTGGTATTACGGCCGCAGTCCGGCATCCGGCGGTAGGTTTCATTACCGCCTTGTTAATGGCGTTCCCGTGGAAGTGACTACAGGTAGTGTTCCTACAATGGTCCAGAGCTACGGGTCCGTACAAAACGTTCACCTAATGGATGGATTTACTAGCTCGTCTGTTTATGGCTACGAATTCAATGCAGACGATTCTTTTCCGGACAGTTCCAATAGCGGCAGGGCTCGCGTTGACTGGCGGAGAATAGGAGACACGAATTGGCGTACGACGGAAATGACAGGACTCAATGTGACGCCGGTCTCGCTCCAGCGCGCCATATTGAATTCCGGAAAACTATGGATTTCGACTTCCGGATACAACCCGCTTTTGGAGTTTGACCCCGCGACCGGCCGTACCACCCGCATTGGTTACCCGAGGCTTAGCAATTATGATCTCCTCTTAGACGGTAATGATCTTTATCTTGCCGGTTATCCGGCCATGGCCATGCGTTATAGAATGGACCAGCCGTGGACACTGACGCCGAGCAATTTTTCATTCAATCCGACCACCCCAACAAGCAACCCATATCAAATTCCGCCGCATGTCGGGAAATATTACTACTATTCGGCCAAAGGCGCGGACGGATTCATTTATTTTGCCATTCATCACGAGCGGGATTCAACGGGCGGCGATTTGGGCTGGTATGATCCGAGAACCGGAAATTACGGAAACTTAAGAGAGCCTTTTATCAATGACGATACCCGGGACCTCGATGCCATTTTGGGCGGAACTAAAATTCTATATTCCTCTTCCTCTGGTGCCGGCAGATTATTCGTCATTGATCCGGCCACAAAATCAGTTGAACGCGTGATTACTGTCCCCAATGGCGTGAGGTCTCAGATTGTCGAGGTTGAGCCGGGAATCGTAGTAGGCGCCGGACTAAGCGGAGACAAGCAATCTTCATATATCTACCGGATTAACGTCTCAACCGGAGAATTCCAGTACATGAACCGCTTGCCCGCTGGGGGTAAAGTTTTTGGCTCAAATATCAGTTATTCCCATCAGCGTATCGTTCTTGGACCGGACGGCTATGTGTGGATATTTGTGGGCGATTCGCTTTACCGGATTAATCCTGCGGATGGGGCCTTGCAAAAGATTTTAGATACCCCTTCGCGCAGTCTTATCTTTTATAATGGCGACCTTTATCTTTACGGTGTCAAAGAATTGCAGCGAATCAGGGGGATTTTGACTTCGTCCGGCGATATTTCAGGGGATGGTAGTGTCAGCGCCTACGACGCCGGCCTGGCGCTAGAGCAGGGCAGGGGCGCGCTGGAGGCAGCGCACATAGCGCAACAGGCAGTCAGTTAGCGGGTATAAGGCAGTAGTGGATTGTTAAACTAAATCTTGCAGGTTGTTGGGTAAGGGTAAGGAGGCCGGTTTAGTAGTTAGGCAAGGTGGTTGGGTTACATCGACAAACAACCTAACCCAACCACCAAACCGGCATCCTAACCTTAACCCAACTACGCAGAGAAATTAATTTGACAGCGTAGTATTCTTGTGGGGACTGTCCCTTAAGACGCAAGAAAGTAGCTTAGCTGCGGATATCAGGGGATCAGGAGATCAGGATTTGGGGATTAGGATATTGGGAGCTTAGGTTTGGTTGCAGGTACCGGTTACGTCGCGTTTCAGGAAACTGTCCCTAAAAGGCACCTACTTGGCGGACTTCTGCAGGGGCTCTACATTGATAAAGGTGCGCACCCGGCCGTGGCTGGTTTTTTTCTTGGTAAAATAGACCTTGCCCGGACAAAGGGCGTAGATGGTGCTTAGGCCGCGGGCATTCACCCCGGCCTTGTAAGCCGGCATGCCCCGGATCAAAATCTCTCCGGTCTTTACCACTTCGCCGCAAGCAACCTTTAATGCCTTATCTTTTTTAGGTGTGGAAAATCCGCCGACCATTTGTAACCTCCTTCGTATAGTGATTAGTCAACTAAATAAGGGTTTGATTTTTGCGCAGATTAGCACAGATGAGAAGATGCAGATGATCACAGATAACGTCTTAAAATATCTGCGGTCATCTGTTTCTTTTCATCTGCGATCATCTGTGCAATACAACTCTTATTTAAGTTACAATGCAGTATAGCATGTTTTACAACAAGTTATTATATTAAAATCAAGTATCAAATATCAAAATGACAATGTAGAATTTAAAAATTTTTAATTTTTATATGTAATTTTGATGCTTCGATTTCACTCAGCATCAATCCTGAGCGAAGCCGAAGGATTGATTTTTGCATTTTGATATTTGATATGACAGAGCACAATAATATCATATTCGTGCCAAATGTCAAAGTAAAACGGCCTCTTCGCCCTTGGCGGGAATATGCGCCTGCAGGCCGCTGGAGCTTAAGGCATCGGCCAAGGCCTGGCTCTGCTCCAAGTCGCCATGGACTAAGAAGATTTGTTTCAGCGGCAGGCAGCCGGAGACAAAATCCAGCAGTTCATTCTTGTCAGCATGCCCGGAAAAAGAGGTAATCACCACTACCTCGGCATTCAACTCGTATTCCACCCCGAAGATGCGCACCCTGCGCATCCGCTCCACAATCCTTTTGCCCAGGGTATCCCGCGCCATATAACCGACTACCAGGATCATCGTCCGGGAATCCTCGATATTATTGCTCAGGTGATGCAGGATCCTGCCGGATTCGCACATCCCGCTGCCGGCAATAATAATCATCGGCCGCCTGTCGGCATTCAGGGCCTTGGAATCCTCCTGCCCCCGGATGAATCTTAAGTTCAATAACCCGAAGGGGCTCCGTCCGCCCCGGATATCCTGCCGGGTCTCTGGGTCCAAAAAATCAACGTGTAATTCGAATAATTTGGTCAAGTCAGTGGCCAGGGGGCTGTCCACATATATAGGTATGGAAGGGATAAGTTTTTCTTCGAGCAGCTCGTTTAAGAAATAAATCACTTCCTGGGTGCGCTCCAGGGTAAATGAGGGAATGAGGATCTTGCCTTTGCGCTCCACCGCGCGGCAGATCGCATCCCTCAACTTATTCTTGGCTTCTTCAATCGGCGCGTGCTCACGTCCGCCGTAGGTGCTTTCCAAAATCAGGTAGTCGAGGCCCTTAGGCGCTACCGGGTCATTCAATAGAGGAAGGCCCTTCCTGCCCAGGTCCACCGCGTAACCTATTTTTATATCCCGCTTGCCCTCTTTTATATCCAGGATAATGATGCTGGAGCCCAGGATATGGCCGGCATCCAGCAGGGTGGCAAAGACATTTTTTGCCACGCAAAACCTCTGGCCGTAGGAAATGCTGCGGAAGGCCCTGGTTGCCTTAGCCGCCTCCTTCTTGGTGTAAAGGGCGCCGCGCGCAGGCAGGCCCAGCCTGCGGTTGATTTTATTCACGTATTTGGTATCCTCTTCCTGGATCTTCCCGGAATCCTCCAGCATCAATCTGGCGATATCTTTGGTGGCGGAAGTGGTATAGATTTTACAGCGCAGGCCGCGCTTGATCAGGCTGGGGATGTTTCCGCAGTGGTCAATGTGGGCATGGGAAAGGACCAGGGCGTCTACGGTGTGCGGATTAAAACTAAAAGTGGAGTTCTGCCGGTAAAACTCGTCGCGGCGGCCCTGAAAGAGCCCGGCATCCAAAAGCACCTCGCTCCCGCCGGCCCTGACCATATGGCTGGAGCCTGTAACCGTCCCGGCCCCGCCTAAGAATTTTAGGGTAATTGACATCTAATACAAACGAACTAAATAAATTGACATATTGTATTCACAGATGAGCGCAGATGAGAAGATACAGATGATCGCAGATATTTTAAGACGTTATCTGTGATCATCTTGCAGCATTTCATCTGTGTTAATCTGTGTATATTCGGTGTTGTTGATGTAAGAATATTTGATGCGTTTATATTAATAAAATACGGAACTCAGGTCGTTTGTAAAGGGATTTACAAAACCCTCAATCTTGATGCTGCCTTTTGTGGTCCTTAGGTCGATCCGCTCTTTCGCCTCCTTGGGCAGGATAACTTCTACCTGGGGACAGTCAATCTCGTCTCTATTTTCAGCGATGACCAGCGCCACCCGGCCGCCGCTTATGTTTAACAACGTGCCGATGGGCCAGATGCCGTTGATTTCAAAAAATTTATCCAAAAGCCGCGGCTCAAAGGCCTTACCCCTGCCCTTCTGCATCAGGCGGTAGATCTGCTCCGGGGAATAATCCGATTTATACTTTCTTCTGGAGGCAAGCGAGTTGTAGGAATCGCATATCGCGACGATCAGGGAGGCAAGGTGAGCCCTGGAGAGGTAATTCAACCGGGGATAGCCTTTCAAGTCTAATCCCAGATGATGCTCCAGGCAGACTACTACCGGCATTTTTCCCGCTGTCTCTAAGTATTTCAGCATCAGCTCCGCGCCGAAAATAACGTGGCTTTTTATTCTGCCGGCCTCCGCCGGCTTCGCTGCGGAGCCCTTCGGAGCGGAACGATGGGCAATATAGAGCCTGCCGATATCGTGAAAGAGGGCCGCGATACCTATATCCATGACGGCATCTTTAGCAAACCCTAACTCCAGGGCAAGGCGCAGTGAAAGCACCGCAACATCCAAGGAATGGTTAAAGATCCCCAGGTCTATCTTCCTTAATGCGGCAAGCCTCAAGAATTCCTGCGGCTTCAACTGCAGGTTATCCAGGATATTGTTCATCGCGAACCTGAACATCAGGTAGTCAAAATTTTCGCCATCCAGGACAGCGGTCAATACCTGTTGGATCTTGTCTAAGGAGCTCTTATACACAGCCAGCGGATTCACTGCCTGCCGTGCGGTATCCTTAACCGATGTCCCGTCAATATCAATTTTGCTGATAGTGATATTTTTTACTCCCACCGAGGACAGGTAATCCTGCGGTTCAAGTTTCACCTCGCCGGCCGGCGCGGCTAAGAAGGCGATCAGCTTATCCAATTCCTCTTTTTCCACCCCGCGGTGAAAAGCGAGCTTTTCTATCCCGCGTTCCTTTAAATAGATCACCGCCAGTTTTACCGCGCGGCTAAGATCAAAGAGTATCTCTGTTTCAAAAGCAAGCTCGTCGGCGACTATCCCGATGACTACCTCATCCCTGTCCCTCAGCACATCCAGCAGGCTCAAGTATGCCTTATCCACGGATTTTTTAAATATCGGATGCTGAGTGGCATAAAGCTTTGCCGTCTGCAATGAGGCCAGGATATCCCGGAAAGAAGTCTCAATCTTTTCTAACATTCCACCCTTTCAAGATACTTAAGGCCCTCGCCCTTACGCGCCTGTTCCAGAAAAAACGCCTTTTCGCCAGCGCCGCCAGGCTCTCGTCTGCCTCCCTGAGGCTCAATTCTTCCGCCAGCAGTAAATTTTCCATAATCAGATTATTATATTTGCCCCACGGGCTGCTCAAGGACAATAAAATTTCTGCCGCCTTTTTCCGTAAGCCGGGGTTGTCCGCCAGACACGCGGCCGCCTCCCTCTTCAGCGGCAAGTCGCCTTTTTCCAGCACGGAAAAAACCAGCTCTTCATCGCAATACTTAAGCTTCTGCATTGATTTCAGAATCTCTATCTTAATCACCTCTCCGGAAAAATTGAAGATATGTTTGACCACCGGCATGGAAAAACCGCAATCGCCGGCGATCAAATCTTCCACGATCTTAGCCAGAAATTCGATCTGCGCATGCCTTGCCTCCAACCGCTCATAAAAAAGCGGCAGATCCGCCGGGAAAAACCTCATGAAAAGCTTCAGCACGCATGAATTAAACTTCTTCTGGTTAAAGATCATATCCAAGTAAAAGTCCAGGCCCAAAAAGCTTTTTCGTAAACTGCCGAAAAGCTGCTCCAGGATGGGATCAGGGTCTTCCTTAAAGGCGGCCCCCTCGATGAAATTGGTCAGGCGCCTTTCCATCCCGCTGAAGATATCTTCTACCTCGCTCTCCAGCTTGATTTTTCTGTACAATATTCCCAGTACGTCCTTAAGGTAGACGAAGTTTTTTCCCGCGATTACCTGATTGCACTCGCGCGCAAGCGGCTCCGAGATCATTTCGAGCTTCTGGGGATCGGCCTCCTGCTCGAAGAGGTTAAGCAGGGCGAAGCGGTAATTCAACTCCAAGGCGCCCTGCTCGAAAGGCAGGTCAAAGGCGGATAAATCCTGGAGCAGGCCCTCCAGGGCCGCGCGGTATGGCGCGGGGACAGCCGCGTCGGCGAAAATAGACAGCAGGCCCTTTGCCCTGCCGATCAAACGGGTGTTATCCTTTAACGTCCTTGCGCCGGCCAGTCCCTTAAGAGAAAAAGAGATTTTTTCCGCCTTTTCTTCACCGGCCAACCGGCTGAATAACCTCAATGCCCGGAGATTAAAATTAACGTCTTCGGAAATCTCCTTCCACAAAAGAAGCGCGAAGTCATCTTCCTGCAGGCCCTGGAACAGGTATCCCAATGCCGCAAAATCTGTGTCCGGGATATCCCGCTGTCTGGAAAAAAACCCAAATAAGGAACGGATACAGCGGGAGAATTCTTCCTTGAATCCTGATTTAAGAAAACCCAAGAAGCCGGACAGCGCCCTGCGCAATTCTTCGTTCTCGATGAAATCCTTGAGCTTGAATCTCTCCAGGATCCTGCCGAAATTTTCCACCACCTCCCTGACTTTAGCCGCCCCGCCCTTTTCCGCGGCTTCCTTAAGCAGGAATATCCAGACATCGCTTAATTCCTCTTCGGTGTAACGCAGCAGATCAGAGTAATCCAGATCCTCGATAAGGATGCGCGGCTTTACCTGGTCGTCTAAGATATTATTGAACCCTCCGGCTTTCAGGATCTCTTTGGTGGGCAGGGAAAGTTTGCTGAAAAACAGGGTTAATTCCTGGGCGCTTGCGCCCGGCCTGAATTCCACGCTCTTGATTTTGCGCAGGTGGAAGGCCTGGGCCAGTTCCGCATACAGCCGGACCTTTTCCCATAACCTCTCGTCCACGAATAATGATGCGGGGTTAACGACGATTTTGACGGGGGAGAGATACAGGAACAGCTGATCGAGCTTGACTTTAAATTCTTCTACGGATTTTAAGAAGTAGGGATGGTCTTTGACGTAGGCAAAGCCGTTGTTGATCGCGACGTGCAGGCTCTGGAAGAAATCGCCCAACGCCTCTTCTTTGTTCATAACGGCATTTTACCGCTAAACCGGGGAAGGCGCAATAACAAAATCTAGTCGAGTGTAATGCGTCAGTCAACGGGGGATTTAGCGGGATTTGTCATTGCGAGGAGCGCGATGACACGCCCCCGTTGACTGAGGCATTACTCCCCTTTTCTAATAGTTTTTTTATATGATATTCCTGCATCTTGTGCGGTTTAGTCTTGCCATTAAGCCATCTATTTACCGTGCAAAAAGAAACGCATAGGATTTCTGCAAGGTGGGCCTGAGTAATTCTCTTATTTAACCGATACTCTTCCAGTTTCTTGATCAAATCCATAAGGTTTTTCTTGCCGCCTCCTATGCCCGCAAAAGCCGTAAATAATCCTTTTGGGTCTCTCTTACCGCGCCTGCGATAAATTCCCTAAAATCCTTATCATCTGTGTGCGCTTTCTCTAATGCCTGTATGTAATCTCTGCGTAGAATAGGCGGGATTATCGCTATGCAATAGCCCTTCTGCAATAAAATTAAGTTCATCGAGAGTCTTGCAACCCTGCCATTGCCGTCAATAAAGGGGTGTATAAAAGCTATTTTCTTATGGACTAATGCGGAGTATTCTACGGGGTGGTTTTTATTTTCTAAATCTTGAACTTTGCTTATAAACTCCCTCATAAGTTCAGGGACTTGTTCCGGGCTTGGCAAGGTATATTTTGATCCGGAAATAAAAACTTTTTCCTTCCTGTATTTGCCTGCCTTTGTTTCGTCAATTCTGTAATAAAATAATTTATGCAGTTTCTTAATATCGCCCTCTGTAATTACCTTGCCTTTGGCTAACTTATAAATGTAGTCGTATGCTTCACTGTGCCCTAAGGCCTCGTAGTAGTCCTTTATAGGCTTGCCGCCTATGGTTATGCCGTCCTCTAACACAACCTTTGTCTCCGTTTCAGTAAGGGAGTTCCCCTCTAATGCGTTTGAGGTATAAGTCAACCCTACCCGGTAATATTCCTTTAATTGCTTGAGCGTATTCGGCGGCAACGGCCTATAAGCGTTAATTTCTTCTTGGAGTTTATCTATTTCATTCAATATCTCGTTCATCTATCCCCCCTTCTAAAAGTATTGTTTATTGTAGATACAATATAGCACTTTATATCAACCTGTCAAGGCTAGTTCTTTTTAGTTTCGGTAACAATGGCTGCGGGTTTTTAAACTTCCGGGGAAAAGGTGAGGTAAAGTGTGGATGGGCCGGAGCCTGAAGTCTGGCGGCCGCCTACGCGCTTGGCCCAGTCAAGGCGCAGGTAAAATATTTCTCAATCAGGGATGAAGAAAACTACTTATTCCCTTCAATGGAAAGTTTACCCATCTTACCTTCTATTACCTTTATTTCTATCCGGCCGTCTTTTATTTCCTGCTCGGGAAGAAAGGCAGCGGTAGTCAGGTAACCTTTTTCTTTATATTTGGCTTTTATTTTCGCGGTAATATCCTTAATATCATTGAAGGTAACCTGCTTGTTTAAGTACGGCTGATAGGCAAAAGAGAAATCTTCGGGCTTAAAAATCGTAGCGCCGGTAACCTTAACTTCTCTTAAGGTAAAGGAAAGGGCTTCTGGGGGGGGTGCGGCTTCTTTTTCTTTTTCAAGTTCTATTTCCGCGGGCTTGGCCTTCTTTTCTTCTAAGCGCTCTTTTTCTTCCTGGCTCTGAGATTTAAAACGCTCTACCTGCGGCCCGGCCTCCTGCCCCGGCGGAGGGCCTTCGGCAAAGGCAGGATTTGTGAAAATGAAAACAACAAAAACCAATATGAACCTAAAATAAATGCCCTTATGCATTATCCTCCCGCCTGCAGCCTATAATGCTTAGTCAACTAAATAAGGGTTTGATTTTTGCGCAGATTAGCACAGATGAGAAGATGCAGATGATCACAGATAACGTCTTAAAATATCTGCGGTCATCTGTTTCTTTTCATCTGCGATCATCTGTGCAATACAACTCTTATTTAAGTTACAATGCACTATAATAATATAATCAACAACTTTGTCAACCCTTTTGTTCCAGGTAATTGATGATCGCCTGCGCGGCGCGCTTGGCCATGCCCAAAGCCTCAATCACCGTGCCTTCGCCTCCGACGATATCGCCTCCGGCAAAAACCCCCTTAATCGAGGTCTCCATGGTCTGCGGATTAACGACGCAATCGCCATACTTATCGGTTTTCAATGCCGGGGTGGCTTTAGTAAGCACCTGATTTGCCCGCAGGCCGACGGCGATGATCGCCAGGTCGCAGGGAATCTCAAAATCGCTTCCTTTAACCGGCATTGGCTTTCTCCTGCCGGAACTATCCGCTTTGCCAAGCTCGCAGCGCAAACAACGCAATTTCCGCACTAAACCGTCTTTATTGCCGCTAAACTCCTCGGGCCTGGCTAACAAGCTAAACTTTATCCCCTCCTCTTTTGTATGCTCGATCTCCAGCCGGCGCGCCGGCATTTCCGCTTCGCTGCGGCGATAAAGTATAGTAGTATCCGTCTCTCTACCGCTCATCTTCTGCAATCTTAAAGCTACCCTGGCCGCATCCATAGCGGTATTTCCCCCGCCGATTACCACTACGCGCTTACCTATATTAACGGGGGTGTGAAACTGCGGGAATTTATAAGCCGACATTAAATTAACCCTCGTCAAAAATTCATTGGCGGAATAAACGTTGCAAAGGTTCTCTCCGGGAATCCCCAGGAAAGACGGAGTGCCTGCGCCTAAGCCCAGGAACACGGCGGAGTAGCCTGCGAGAAAAAGCTCATCCAGCGCCTTGGTCCTGCCGACGATAAAATTACTTACCATCTCCACCCCGATATCTCTGAGGTAATCAATTTCGGAGTCCAGAATATCCCGCGGCAGGCGGAAAGGCGGGATACCGTAACGTAAGACCCCCCCGGTCTTATGCAGCCCCTCAAAGACGGTTACCTTTACCCCGGCGCGGGCCAGCTCCCCGGCGCAGCAAAGGCCTGCCGGCCCGGAACCCACTACCGCTGCCTTGCATCCGGAAGGTCCCTGGATGCCGGCAGCAACAGGCGCTAAATTATTCCGCATCCCGAAGTCTCCGGCAAACCTTTCTAAGAAATGGATAATAATCGCTGCGCTAGAGGCAAAGGGCAGGCCCTTCTTGGTCAGGACGCAGGCCTTGCGGCACTGGTATTCCGCCGGGCAGATCCGGCCGCAGAGTGAAGGAAAATTATTTTTTTCGCGGATGGTAAAATAAGCTCCGGCGTAATCCTGCTGGGTGATTTTTTTGATGAACGATTTTATGTCTATGCCCACCGGGCACCCGGCAATACAGGCGGGCTCCTTGCATTGC
>MHHD01000021.1 GCA_001805895.1 Omnitrophica WOR_2 bacterium RIFCSPLOWO2_12_FULL_51_8
TAGCAAAAAGATTAAGGTCCACGGTATGTTTGTCCTCGGCGGAGACGACGATAATGAAAAGACCGTCTGGGACACCTTTAAATTTGCGGTAAAGGAGAAGATCGATACCATTCAGATGTCGGTCCTGACGCCCTTTCCGGGCACTAAGGTCCACGCGGAACTGCAGGCGCAAAAGCGGATTTTTAGCCGCGACTGGAGCCTCTATGACGGCCAGCATGTGGTCTTCCTGCCCAAGCTGCTTTCCGCCAAACAACTTCAACTTAATGTCTACCGCGCCTACGCCAGATTTTATTCCCTGCGCGGTTTTCTATCATTGCTTTTAAAACTGCATTTTCGCAACGCGATGTTCCGCCTGATGGGTTATCGGATCGTGCGCGAGTGGCTGGAACGCAACCGCGGCATGCATTGGCTGCCGGCGGCAGAATCAATCCGGCAGAATAAATTTTATATTGACAGCCCGGCTATTGCCGGTAGAATGGTTAAGGCAATCTCTGCTTTGTCTGAAGGATTGCCTTTTTTTATGAAATGGAAATTTAAAAAAACGCTGGTGCGGCTCTTAAGGATGAATAACACCCCGGGCGAGGTAGCCCTGGGGGTGGCCACCGGCGTCTTTATCGCGGTCCTGCCGTTTTACGGGTTTCATACCATCATGGTCATCATCGCGGCCCTGCTGATCCGGCGGGCGAATAAAATCGCGATCTTAGCCGGGACAAACATCTCCCTTCCGCCCACCGTGCCCTTTATTACCTGGGCGGGCTATGAGATCGGAAAATTTTTCCTGAAGAAAAATTACCCGCCGCTTGGCTGGGCGGATTTTAGACAGATCACCTTTCAGAAGGTGATCGATCTTTATCCGCCCCTATTATTGGGCAGTTTTGTTTTAGGGTTGATCCTCGCCGCGTTATTTTACGTTTTGGCCTTTATCGCCGTAAAGAGGATGCGGGAAAGAAGAAGTCATGCCGGCCGAAGCTAACGCAGTAATCAGGAAATTCAAGGATAGCGATAGGGAAGCGGTAAGGCAGATTACCTTTGATACGGCTTTTCTGGGCCGGCCGGCTTCGGTCTTTTTTTCCGGGAGAGAGGTTTTATGCGATAGCCTCACCCTGTATTTTACGGATTACGAGCCGCAATCCTGCTTTGTGGCAGAAATTAACGGCGAGGTGATCGGCTGCCTGCTGGGGGCAAGAGACAAGGCGGCGGCGGAAAAAATCGCCGGGCGGAAAATCAATCCAAAAATCCTCTGGCGCGCCCTAAGAGAGGGGGTTTTCTTTAGAAGAAAGAACCTGGTTTTTATTTTTAAATCGTTCTTTAGCATCTTGCGCGGCGAATTCAGGATGCCGGATTTTTCAGCCGGTTATCCGGCTGCCCTGCATATCAACGTCAAGGATGGGTACCGCGGCCGGCGCGCCGGCTCCGGGCTAATCGGCGCATACCTGGTTTATCTTAAAGAGGAGGGGGTGATTGGCGTGCAGCTGGCTACTTTTTCCGCCGCCGCCGGGCAATTTTTCCTCCGGCAGGGCTTTGAGCTGTTGCATACCGGCAGGAGGTCTTATTTTAACCATCTCCTGCAGAAAGACGCCCCGCTTTATATTTACGGGAAGAAGCTTTTATAATTGCAAAATTTTTTTTTCACAGTAGAATAGAGCTATACCGCGGAGGGGGCTATGCAATTGGAAGAACTGAAAGGCAAGCTGGCGCTGTTTAAGTTTGCGGAAGAAATCAGGGACGACCTTCCTCTTTTCCAACTCTACAAAGACGAGGTCTGGGCAGTGGTGACCGGCATAGACGATGTGGGCATCTGGATCGAGAATCCCTCCTACGAGCTGGGCGTTTGGTGGGATGATCAGGGAGATTTGATCCCGCCGAATAAACAGGTCAAGGAAAAGGTGAAGGCCAATATACTTATCCCCTGGCGCTTTATTAAGGCGGTGATGAGCGTTGAAGATGAGCGCTTCCAGAAGGTAAAGAGCAAGCAGCTGCCGGGGTTTCAGGTGTATAGATGACAAACGTTGCGATACTGTTTTTTCTCTTTATCTTCTGCCAGAGGTTAACCGCGCAAACCGTTGATCAGCCAAAGGCTGGCTCCGGCGCGCTTGAGCAGGCAGGGGCCGATGACTTTCGGCAGAGACTGCAGGAAAAAATAACTGCCAGCGAAGAAGATACCCCTCTTGAGTGGGATACCTCGGCGCTCTATGTCCCCGGCAATACAGTGAAGGCCCAGCCGGGAAAAATCTCTATCCTCGATACGGAATCAGAGCTAAGCTATGAATTTAAAATCTTAGGCGGGGTCCCTATCGAGCTTTCCCTGGACACCCAGTATATCAATATCGCCAAAAACGGCTCTCTGTCCGTGGATTTGCCGGCGCAATTAACCGGCTACGGGTTCGGCCTGCAGGCTACTGTGCCGTTTTTTAAACTTAAAGATACTTACCTGCGCGCCAGGGTGGCGCCTTCTTTCTTCACCGATAATTGGGGGGCTACTGCCAACAGCTTCCGTCTCCCGGCGCAGCTGTTTGCGATTTACCGGCCGAGCGAGAAATTGATTTTCGTAGCCGGGATAGCGGCTTCCCCCGGCACCGAGAACCCCCTTACGCCAATCGCCGGGCTGATTTACGCGCCCTCCGATAAATGGGTCTTCAATCTTATCGGAGAAAGGCCGAGTATCACTTACGCGCTGAATCAGCGCCTGAGCCTATTTGTAGACGGCGGCCTTTCCAACGAAGAATTTAAAGTGACTAAGGCGGCCTTTAAAGGGAAGGCCCTGGCTTATAAAGAAGTGCACTACGGAGGCGGCCTGCAATACCAGGCGGGTAAAAATATCGCAGTCTTTCTGTCGGCCGGCCGAATATCCAACCGCGCCTTAAAATACCGGGATAGCCTGGGCAAGGTGGGGATCAAGGACAGCGTTTATACACAGTTGCGCCTAGAGTCAGGTTTTTAAGAATGGGTTATCCCCGGGTAGTGATTACAGGTTTAGGCGTGGTCAGCCCCAATAGCGGAGTGGGCAAAGAGGCTTTTTCCCGGGCGATATCCGCCGGCGTATCCGGCATCCGGAAAATTTCTTTATTTGACACTGCGCCGTACAAGGTCAAGACCGCCGGCGAGGTAAAGGATTTTGACCCGCAGGCGGTTTTAGGCAGAGGGGGCCTGCGCGTCTTAGACCGCGGCACGAAATTGCTCTGTTGCGCGGTCAAAACCGCCCTGGAAGACGCTCGGATAAATATTAGCGAAGAGAATTCCCGGACTATCGGCATTGCCGCCGGGAATACCCTGGGCAGCCTGCAGAGTATCTGCGATTTCGATAAAGTCGCTCTTAGCGAAGGGCCGCAGTACGTCAACCCTTCTCTTTTTCCCAATACCGTGATTAACGCGCAGGTCAGCCAGGCTTCCATCAGGTTTAAAATCAAAGGTTTCAACGTAACTATCTCCAACGGTTTTTCTGCGGGGCTCGACGCGCTGATCTACGCGGCAAATTTTATCCGGCTGGGAAGAAAAAAAATCATCCTCGCCGGCGGGGTGGAGGAGTTTTGCGAGCAGACCTTTATCGGTTTCTATAAAGCGGGTTTCCTTTCCGAGGCTAAAGAAGGAAAACCGGAATTATCCTGTCCCTTTGACCAAAGGAGGAACGGCGCGGTCTTAGGCGAGGGCGCGGCAGTGCTGGTGTTGGAGGAGTTGGATTCGGCCCTGCAGAGAGGGGCGCGTATTTTCGCCGAGCTCAAAGGCGGCGGCACATTTTTTGACGGCAGCCGGATAGATAAATATAAGCGGGGAGGCAGGGGTTTGGCGTTTGCCATGCGCCTGAGCTTGGAAAAGGCCTCGCTATCCCCGCAGGGCATCGACTATCTATCCTGCGGCGCCAATTCCACGGCTGAGGGCGATGAACTGGAGGCCCGGGCGGTCAGGGAAGTATTCGGTAAGAGCCCGCGTATGCCCGCAGCAAGCTGCCTGAAGTCTATGCTGGGAGAGAGTTTTAGCGCCGCTGGCGCCCTGCAATCGGCGGCCGCGGTCTGCGCCATAGAAAAGCAGATAGTTCCCCCGACACTAAATTACCAGGAAAAAGACCCTCTATGTGATGTGGCTTTAGTGACAGAGAAGGCTGATAGCCGCAGAGTGGACAATGTCTTAATCAATGCCTTTGGTCCCGGCGGCAGTAACACCAGTGTGGTGATTTCCAAATTTACTATATAGTGCTTAGTCAACTAAATAAGGGTTTGGTTTTTGTGCAATACAACTCTTATCTAAGTTACAATGCAATATAGGGAGGCGGCATGCAAGATATTGAAAACGACGTACGGTGCCTGATCGCAGAGGTCCTGGAGAAGGATCAGGCGGAGATCAAGCCGGATTCGCGTTTTATCGAGGACTTAGGCATGGATTCGCTCAAGGCCCTGGAAATCCTGGTAGCGGTGGAAAAAAAATTTAAAATTACCATCCCGGAGCAAAAACTCTCGGAGTTAAAGACCTTGGTGGATACCGTAAACGTGGCTAAGGAATTTCTGGCTGCAAAGGAAAAGGCTAATGCCGGATAAACGGGTAGTAATTACGGGCCTGGGGGTTATTTCTTCCATCGGGATAGGCAGGGAGGAATTCTGGCCTGCCCTGCTGGAGGGCAGAAGCGGCATCAGCGAGATCAGCTCTTTCGACACTACGCAATACCCGGTGCATTTCGGCGGCGAGGTAAAAAATTTCCGGACAGAGGATTTTTTGAGCAAAAGAAGAATTGCCTCCTGCGGCAAGGCCTCATGTTTCGGCATCTGCGCCGCAAAGCTGGCCTTGAAAGACGCAGGGCTGGAGAGAGAAGAGTTGGAGGCGAAAAGGACAGCATTCTGTATCGGGACAACCTCCGGAGAATCGCAGATTATCCAGGGGTTGAATTACGGCTGGGTGAAGGGGGGGGGAGAGGCAGTGCGGCCTGGATTGATCCCGCAGAGCCCGACGAATATGCTCTCGGTAAGCGCGGGAGTGGCCTTAGGGCTCCACGGGCCGAATTTCGTCATCCCCAATGCCTGTGCCGCCGGGAATTTTGCCATCGGCTACGGTTATGACCTGCTCCGGCTGGGCGATACGGACCTGGCGCTGGCAGGAGGTTCAGACGCCTTTTCCAAGATCGCCTATACCGGATTTGCCCGGATGTTCGCCATCGCCCCGCAGATGTGCCAGCCATTCGATAAAAACCGCAAGGGCATGCTGGTGGCCGAGGGCGCCGGGTTAGTGGTTTTGGAGCGCCTGGAGGATGCCCTGGAAAGAAAGGCGCCGATTTACGCGGAAGTGCTCGGCTATGGCGTAAGCTGCGATGCCCGGCATATGACCGCGCCTTTTGCCGATGGGATGAAAGAAGCGATCGAGAATGCGCTTGCCGAGAGCGGCGTCAGCCCGCGGGAAGTAGACTATATCAGCGCCCACGGAACCGGCACCGCGGTGAACGACCGGGAAGAGTGCGGCGCGATAAAAAAGGTTTTCCCGGATAACTATAAAAAGATACCGGTAAGTTCCATCAAATCAATGTTAGGCCATACCATGGGCGCCGCCTCTGGCATTGAAACCGTGGCCTGCTGCCTGGCGATAAAAAACGGAAACCTCCCCCCAACCATTAATTACCAGACCCCTGACCCCGAATGCGATATTGACTGCGTGCCCAATGTCAGCCGCAGGCACAAAGTGGATATTGCCCTCAACAATGCCTCTGCCTTTGGAGGCAACAATTCCTGCCTGGTGTTGAAGAGATATCCTGTATAACACATCATTGTTTTCGTAATGAAAGGTTTCGGTTGCGGCTACGTATCGTCTATCGTAAATCGTTCAAAAGGGTTTTCGTTTAAGAAGACGACACACGAAACCGAAAACGATTTACGATACGTAGCCGAAACCTAAAACCGATTTAGACGATAAACGATAAATGAATTATGGGCACTGCTCAACTAATTTGAGTTTTTGCTTTTAGTTTCTTTAGGACCGGATCGAAGTTCTTCGGCTGGAGCAAGCGGGCGATGGGCTGGGCAAAGAAATTTGTGAACGGATCCAGGCGCCGGAAATATACCGCAAGGGGCGCCAGCTTAGCCCCCAGCCGTAGTTTGGGATGGTAATCGGTAATCCCCATCTGGTAATAGCGGACTCCGTTCTTAAGGCACCATTCGATATTGTTATAGAAAGTGAAGGTATAAAGATGGTATTTATGCGACACTTCCCGGTCGAAACCGATAAATTTATCGATGCAGACAGAGCCTTTGACAAAACAAAGGTTGAAGGCGACGAGCTTGCCGCCGTCGTAGGTCAGAAAGAATTTGGCCACCCCCGGCATGGCCCGGCAGATATTCAGGAAAAACGCAGGGGTTAAAGTCTCAAACTGCACGTCGGAATCGTCCAGGTTATGGGAATATAATTCATAGATACGCGCTAGCGCTGGGCCGGGTTCATCGGTGACTACTGAGCGCAAGGGGCGCTCAAGAGCGGCGGTTTTCCTTAATTTACGCAGGGTATCCTTGCGGGCATTCCTGCTTAAGCTCCTGATGTATTCTGCGGCGGAATGCGCCATGCCTAAATCAACCCGGGTGTTGGGGAAATCCTCCATTCGGCAGAAACCGTGCCTGCTTAAGAGCTGCGCCAGTCTGTCCTGGCCTTCCGGAAGATTGTAAAAAAGGACGGTATTAATCCGGCTCATCAGGGCGAATTTATAGATTTCCCGCAGGGCCTGGGCAATAACTTCCGCAAAATCCTCATCTTTGTCTATCCCAATATACAGTTCTTCCGCTATTGGCGAGCCGATAAAGAGCAGCTTAATCCTTAAAAACCGGGGAAACCTTTTTTGCAGCTTCAGGATCCAATTCTTTACCCTGCCCTGCGTAAGGGTAGAGAAGGAGAAATCAGTGGTAAAAAACGGGATCACCGCGGCCAGCTTTCCTGCGCGCCGGCCGAGCAGGTAACCGATGGAAAACCCCGGTATGGCGGATTCTTCGAAAGCCTTATGGAACCCGAAGCCTTCGATCAGATCGGCCTTAAAAAGGCTGTCCCAATCCCGGGCCGAGATATCATTGATGCTCCGGCTGACCGAAAAAAATAAAGGCGTACCTGTCTTAAACATGGATTCCATTATAACAAAAATTTGCCCCCTGCCAATTAAATATTAAATTTCAATAATTTTGTGTTATAATATAAATTTCACCGTGCATTTATCTGCAAAATAATACCCGTATTTAAACACAGATGATCACAGATTGAAAGAAACAGATGATCGCAGATAAAGCCGTAAAATATCTGTGATCATCTTGCATCTTCTCATCTGTGCTAATCTGTGAAAATAGCTGAGTACGATTTAGTTACTAGATTATCATGGAGAATAACGAGTCTAAAAAATATAATTTTTTCCTCCGGGGAGGCCAAAAGGCGGTTCTGCTTATTCACGGTATTACCGGCACGCCTTCCGAGATGCGCTATTTCGGCGCCAGCCTCAATAAGGCAGGTTACACTGTCTTCTGCAATACCCTGCCTAAGCATTGTTCCAGTCTCAATGAGCTCAAGCGGGTCACCTGGCAGGAGATAGCCGAATGCTGCATCGCGGACTTCCGGAAATTAAAACAAGAATACCCCAGGGTATTTGTCGCGGGGATCTCCATGGGCGCTCTTATGGGGATGCATCTGGCCTATCTATTCGCCGGCGAGGTATCCGGCATCATCGCCCTGGCCCCGACCTTATTCTACGACGGCTGGGCCCTGCCTAAAACCAAGGCCCTGATGAAGCTGGTCTGGCATATCCCGTTAATTCGCAATAAGATAAATATCCGGGAGGGATGGCCCTACGGGTTGAAAGATGAGGAGAGCCGCGAGAATATCGAAAGGTTTTATAAAAACGCCAAGGTCGGGATAGATAGCAAGAAGACCATACTTTTCGGCAGCCCGTTTTTTCCCATGGCCTGCCTGTATCAGCACCACCTCTTCATTAAGGTGGTGAAAAAAGAGCTGGCCCAGATAAAAGCCCCGATCTTGATTTTGCATTCCAGCGCGGATGACATGGTGAGCATCCGCAACGGAAAATATATCTACGCGCATATCGGCTCTCCCGATAAAACGTTGATCCCGCTTTACGAAAGCTACCATATGATTACCATCGATAAAGACAAGGACCTGGTGGCGCAAGAGGCGCGTAATTTTATGGACCGGCTATAATCTTGTCTAAAAATACAACTTATATATTGCGCAGATGGGCACAGATGAGAAGAAACAGATGAGCACAGATAAGTCAAATCTGTGATCATCTTGCATCTTTTCATCTGTGATAATCTGCGATTATATTATTTGGTTAAGAGGGTATTATGACGGAATACGACTGTATAGTAATCGGCGCGGGCGCCGGGGGATTGTCCGCCGCCTTGCAATTATCCCGGCAGGGCAAAAGGGCGTTGGTCCTGGAGAGGCAGGCTGTGCCTGGAGGGTTTGCCACTACTTTTAAAAGAAAGGGTTTTACCTTTGAGGCGGCGATGCATTGCGTGGACGGCCTGGGCCCGGGAGGCGAGATCAGGGAATTTCTGGAAAAGGACGGCGTCTTCGCGCAGGTTGAGGCGATCGAGCTGGAAAATTTCGCGCGCGTGATCTATCCGAACTTTGAACTGCTAATAGATTTTAATCAAGTCCATCTGCAGGGGTCGTTGAAAGATAAATTCCCCCGTGGAAGGACTGAGATCGAACGGATTTTTAGCGCGATGGATAAGTTTTTCCGGCAGTTTGACCGCTTCGCGGAGTCAAATTTACCGGGTTGGCTGAACATGCTGCAGTTGTTTATCTTTTGCCCCGCCGTAATCAAGATGTCCCTTTTGACCGCGCAGGGTTTCCTGGATAGATACATTCAGGAGGAAAAACTAAAAGGCGTCCTTGGGGAGATGTGGGGTTTTTTGGGCCTGCCGCCCAGCCGGGTGAGCGCGCTTTACTTCCTGCTGATCCTGCAAGGGTATTATTACCAGAATACCGCTTATATTAAGGGCGTATTCCAGAAACTTTTTACGGCAATGACTGCCCGAATCAGGGAAAATGGCTCAGAGGTAAGGTTTAATACCGGAGTCATGGCCATTACTACCCGCTCTGGGAAGCGCGTCAAGTCAGTGGTATTGGAAAACGGAGAAGAAATCACTGCCAAAGCAATAATCTCCAATGCCAACGCCATCAGTACCTTAACCGGTCTGGTGGATGACCCTGCTGTGAGAGAAGATTACCGCCGGAAATTATCCTCTCTGGAGAAATCCCCTTCGGCTTTACAGGTATACCTTGGATTAAGCTGTCCGGCAAAAAGCCTGGGGATGAACCAGCACACCCTTTCCATCAAGACTTCTTATGACCATGAGGAAAGCTTCAATTTTTGCCTTACTCAGGATTATGCGCGCTGCCCGCTGGAGATAGTTGACCATGCGCAGATTGACCCCGGCCTTGCCCCGGCAGGCAAAGGCACGCTTCTGATTATGGTGCTGGATGCTTATGCCAACTGGAAAAATTTGCATCCCGACGCCTACGCGCGAAAGAAACAGGAGGCAGCGGAGAAATTAATCCGCCGGGCGGAAGATTATTTGCCTGGGTTGTCGCGGAATATCGAATGTATGGAAGTAGCCACGCCGAGGACCTTTGAACGTTATACCCTCTCCCCGGAAGGCGCGATCTACGGCTTTGCCCAGACCGTCGAGCAATCCGGGATCAGGAGGCTGCCTCAGGAGACCCCTGTTTCCGGTTTATTTTTAGCCGGGGCCTGGACCCGGCCGGGGCACGGGGTGCATGCCTGTTTTATTTCCGGGATGGAGGCGGCGGGCCTGGTTTCGGGCTGGCTGAGGAAAAGGGGGTAAATAGAGATGGAGGCCCCAAAACAAGACGGGCGCAAGAGGTCTTATCGCAGTGTCAGCCATAATTTTAAAATCGCAGTCGTCCTCTTGCTTTTTATCCTTACTGCCATACGGCTGGCGCTGGTTTATCACTACCCCTCCGCGGAAATCATCCCGGATAAGATATTCCTGATTGCGGTTTTGGCGGTCATCCTCTACCTCTGGCTTCAGGAGCTCTCTGATTTTCACAAGTTAATCAACATTAACCAGGACCTGGAAGCGGCGCACGAGCAGCTTAAGCAGGCCGAAATTGACACTATCGCCTCGTTGATTAACGCCGAAGAGGCCAAAGACGTCTATACCCGCGGCCATTCGGAAAGGGTGACCAAGGTCGCCTTAGCCATTGCCCGCCAGATGAACCTGCCCGAGGAAGACAGGCAGGTGATTACCCGGGCAGGCATCCTGCACGATATCGGTAAGATCGGCATCAGCGACGAGGTCCTGCATAAGCAGGAAAAGTTGAATGACGAAGACTGGCGGATTATTAAAAGTCACCCGGAAAACGGCATTAATATACTTAAATCCCTCAAATTCCTCGCTGAGGAAAGGGAGATTATCCTCGGCCATCATGAACGTTTTGACGGCAAAGGTTATCCGCGGGGGCTGAAAAGCGAAGAGATTCCTCTGGAGGCGGCGATTCTGGCAGTAGCCGATGCCTTTGATGCGATGAATTCCCGCCGTTCTTACCGCGGAGCGCTGGATGAAGAAGCAATCGTCAACGAGTTGATTAACGGCCGCGGCAGCCAGCATGCCCCGGAGGCCACCGACGCCTTATTGCAACTGCTGAAAAATAACCCGCGGCTCTGGGAGAGGTGAAAGCGCTATTTTCCATATGTTGAAAAAAGGCTTCGTGGTGCTGATGCTGAGTTTCTTTCCGTTAGCCTATGCGGCGGATCTTAAGGAAAACTGCCGGGAGAAGATTATTTACGAGATTATGCCGGCGGGCCGGGCAGAGTTTTTGGACTTCGGCGCCGTGGAATCTGGCGGCCGGACGCTCGCCCTGGTCACCTTTCGCACCGAGGTGCTGGGATTTGACGATCTGGAAAAGATTTACTACGATCACCGCACTGATCTGCCCCTGCGCGTGGAGCGCGATATCTCCTGGTTCGGGAAAGAGAACCTGGTCGAGGAGTACTTCCCCGAACGCTCGCTCCTGATCACCCGTAAATTTAAAGGCGGCAAAAAGGTCAAGGAGTATGTCTTTCAGGAGGACGGCCCGATCCATAACGCTATCCTCCTGCCGTTTTCCCTGCGCAAGGCGCCTGATCTAGCGCCAGGATGGACGATGGATATCCGGCTGCCGGATAAATTCAAGGTAACCTTGGTTTCTCTTGAAGAAGTGGAGGTCCCGGCGGGGAAATTCCTGGCCTATCACTTTACCAGCGCGCCGCCTAAATTCGAGATCTGGATCGCTAATGATGGGCCGCGCGCGCCGGTAAAAATTAAAGGCCTTGGTGGCTTAGGTTATACTATGGTGATGCGGGAGAGGATATGCAGGGAATAAAAGCTTATTCCCTGCATCTGTTTTTTACCAGCTGAAGATCACGATGCGGAAGCCCTTTTTCTGGGGGTTATTTACCTTATATTCCGGCTCTACCATCGCTTCCTCATACGGCGGCACCCCAGCAGTCAAGATGTCTATCAGGCCTGCCGAGCCGCGCGCAAAGGCCGAGGCCAGGCCGCTGCCCAGCCCGAAGCTGAGGCCGGAGAGGATATTGTTTTCTTTAGTCTCGTCAGCCACTCCCCCCGGGATGTCTAACCAAGCAGTTGTTAGGTTAATCACTCCCAGGCCCATTTTATTCGCCGGCGAGTCGTTGTAGAAGCCATTGTCAGGCGCCGGGGCGTTGATGCCCTGCAGGTAAAGCGCCTCTTTTTTGAGCTCGTGAGTTTTTACCTGAATCGGCTCCAGGGTTACCGTGGGGGTAAGACTTGCCTGAGCGTAGAGGTCAAAAGGAATAGCCAGGAGCAGCGCGTAGATGAAAACTAATAGTTTTTTCATTTTTCCTCCCGTTTTTTTGCGGCTGCCCAGAATAAAAAACCCCAAAGGGTAATTTTGGGGTTTTCATACGCATTGGCAGCCCCTCTTTCCTACGAATAGGATAGGTTGCTTTGCGCCCTAAGGTTACCCTTCCCGATACCCCGGCTTTACGTCGGCGTATCGGGATCCCGCCCCATTTTATGGGGATACGGGATAGTTTACCTTTTTCAATGTTGAAACGTTAAATTGTCAAATTTCAACTTACAAATAAGTATAACATATTTTCGCAGGGATTGTCAAGGCAGCGGCAAAAAAAGTTTCCTTTGACTAATTAAAATTAGATAATATAATATTTTGTCAATTGAGCAACCAGAGGTCTCAACCAAATCGAGGGAGATGAGTTATGTCCGCGCGCCGCGTGGTGATTACTGGTTTAGGAGTGATCGCGCCCAATGGTATAGGTAAGGAGGAATTCTGGCAGGCCAATATCGCAGGTAAATCCGGCGTGGAGAATATTTCTGTCTTTGATACTACCCAGTTAGAATCCAAGATTTACGCCCCGGTCAAGGACTTTAGCCACCTGGATTATATCCCGCAGGAGGATTACCGGAAGTTAGACCGGTTTGTGCACTTGGGCCTGGCTTCGGCAAAGACCGCCATCGTCGATAGTAAATTGGATTTAGGCAAGGAGGATTGTGAGAGGATCGGGGTGATTATCGGCTCAGGCCTGGGCGGCGCGCTTTTCCACGAAGAGCAGATTTTGGCCGGGATACAAAAGGGCTTAGGCAAAATTAACCCCCGCGCTGTGCCGCGCATCAGCCCCAATGCCGTGGCCAGCCACATCGCCATTCACTACGGCCTGTTAGGGTCTAACATCGTCATCTCCAATGCCTGCGCCTCCGGCACCTATGCCGTCGGAGAGGCCCTCAGGCATATCCAGAGCAGCGATATGGATGTGTGTTTTGCCGGCGGCACCGAGGCGCCGCTGTCGCGCTTTACCTTTAGCGCCTATGACGCCCTGAAGGTCCTTTCGAAAAGGAATGACGCACCGGAAGAGGCCTCCCGGCCCTTTGACGGAGAAAGAGACGGTTTTGTCCTGGCTGAAGGCGCGGCGATATTAATCCTCGAAGAGCTCAACCGCGCTTTAAAACGGGGGGCGCATATTTACGCCGAGATTGTCGGCTATGGCTCAAATTCCGGGGCCTACCATATTGTCATACCTGAGCCAGACGGTAAAGATGCGGCCAAGACTATGCAGCGGGCGCTCAAAGACGCCGGCCTGAGGCCTCAGGATATCGATTATATCAATGCCCACGGCACCGCCACTACCTTAAACGATAAGGCAGAGACCAGGGCGATCAAAACGGTCTTCGGGGATTATGCTCACAAGGTGCCGGTATCTTCCACGAAATCCATGATCGGGCACAGTATAGGCGGCGCAGGGGCGATCGAAGCAGCGGTCTGCGCCCTGACAATAGAAAACAATCTGATTCCGCCGACCATCAATTATAAATATAAGGACCCGGACTGCGACCTGGACTATGTGCCGAATCAGGCCCGGGCGGCCAAGGTGGAGATCGCGCTCTCTAATTCTTTCGGCTTCGGCAATTGCAACGCCACCCTGATTTTTAAGCGCTATGCAGGTTAAGATCTATTACCATCATACAGATGCCGGCGGGATAGTTTATTACGCCAATTACTTGAAGTTTCTGGAAGAGGCGCGCACCGAATTCCTGGCCGAGAGGCGGGTTTCGGTCAAGGAGCTTGCCGGCAGCGGCACGCTCTTTGTGGTCGCCCGGCAGGAAATTGATTACAAGGCCCCGGCATTTTACGGCGACGTACTTGAGGCAGGCGCCCGGATCGCTAAGTGCACCGGCGTGCGCATTGAATTTGAGCATGAAATAAGAAACCAGCATCGCCAGCTCGTGGCTAAGGCCAGGACTACCCTGGTTTGCGTGGATAAAAATCTTAACCCCAAAACTATTCCTGAAGAAATTCGAAGAGTTGTTGGGTAAGGGTAAAGAAGCCGGTATAGTAGTTAGGTAATGTAGTTGGGCTTTAAAATACAAACTACCTAACCCAACAACCAAACCGGCATCCCAACCCTAACCTTAATCCAGGTACTTGTGATATGGATACAATTGTTAGCGTAAAAGGAGGGTTTCAAAATGGGCAGCTTTGATTTGCTTTTACTGGCGCCGCTGGGTTCAATTACGGCGTTATTATTTGCGGCGTACCTGGCGTTTTCCATCCTGAAGAAAGACGAAGGAAACGCTCTGATGCAAGAGATCGCCCAATCGGTAAGAGTAGGGGCCGGGGCATACCTGAAAAGGCAGTATTTAGCCGTATCCCTGTTTTTCCTGGCAGTATTTTTTATCCTGCTGGCCCTGGCAATGAACAAATACCTGGTGATCTTTGTGCCCTTTGCCTTCTTGACCGGCGGCCTTTTTTCCGGGCTATCCGGCTTTATCGGAATGAGCATTGCCACTCAGTCTTCGCACCGCACCGCGGCCGCGGCAATGAAGGGCCTGAATGCCGGGTTGCGCGTGGCTTTTTCCAGCGGCGCGGTGATGGGCCTGACTGTTGTAGGTTTGGGCCTGTTGGATTTAAGTATCTGGTATTATTTCCTGAACTGGTATTATTCCTGGCATCCGATCCCTATCGGTACGGATAAGATTACCGCGATTACCTCGACTATGCTCTGCTTCGGGATGGGCGCCAGCTCCCAGGCCCTGTTTGCCAGGGTGGGCGGAGGGATTTTTACCAAGGCCGCGGATGTCGGCGCGGACTTAGTGGGCAAGGTAGAGGCAGGCATCCCTGAAGACGACCCGCGCAACCCGGCAGTGATTGCCGATAATGTCGGCGATAATGTCGGCGACGTGGCCGGGATGGGCGCTGACCTTTACGAATCCTATGTGGGTTCGATCGTGGCTACCTCGGCATTGGGCGTGGCCGCCGGTTTAGGAGTGGCGGGAGTAACGGTGCCGATGGTCATGGCAGCCGTAGGCGTGGCGGCTTCGGTAATCGGGACGTTTTTTGTCAGGAGCAAGGAAGAGGCCAGTCAGAAAGTCCTTTTAGCCGCTTTAAGGAAGGGCGTTTTTGCCAGTTCGATACTGGTAGCCTTGATTTCCCTGCCTTTAGTGATCTTCACGCTGGGGAGAAATTACCTGGGGGTTTACTGGTCAGTGCTGGCAGGGTTAATCGCCGGCGTACTCATCGGCCTCTGCACCGAATATTATACCTCCAGCGGCTTTAAGCCTACGCGCTCGATTGCCGATGCCTCAATGACCGGGCCGGCAACCGTGATCATCGGCGGGATTGCCGTAGGGATGATGTCCACGGCCGTGCCGGTAATCATCGTCTGCGCGGCGATTTTGGCCTCTTATTATCTCTCCGGAGGAGCGGCTAATTTTAATTCCGGATTATACGGGATTGCCATTTCCGCGGTGGGTATGCTTTCAACTTTAGGGATAACTTTGGCTACCGACGCCTATGGGCCGGTAGCGGATAATGCCGGCGGGAATGCCGAGATGGCGCATTTGCCTCCGGAAGTAAGAAAGAAAACCGACGCCCTGGATTCCCTGGGGAATACCACTGCCGCTACCGGCAAGGGTTTTGCCATTGGCTCGGCGGCTTTGACTGCCCTGGCGCTAATTGCCGCCTTCCGGGACCAGGTGGGGTTATACGGCAAGGAAATGAATTTAAGTCTGACTAACCCTACGGTCCTGGTAGGGCTCTTTTTGGGCGGGATGCTGCCTTTCCTCTTCTGCTCGATGACTATGCGCGCCGTAGGCCGGGCAGCCGGCAAGATTGTGCTGGAGGTGCGCCGGCAGTTCAAGGAGATTATTGGCCTGATGGAGGGAAAGGCCAAGCCGGATTATGCCCGCTGCGTGACGATTGCCACTGCTGCTGCACAACGGGAAATGGTCGTCCCATCATTGATGGCGATTATTACCCCGGTGGCTGTCGGGCTGCTGATTGGCGTAGATTCTTTGGCCGGGCTTTTGACCGGCGCCACCGTCACCGGATTTGTCCTGGCGGTAATGATGGCTAATTCCGGCGGCGCCTGGGACAATGCCAAGAAATACGTAGAGGAAGGTAATTACGGCGGTAAGGGCTCTGCGGCGCACAAGGCCACGGTTGTCGGCGATACTGTCGGCGACCCCTTTAAAGATACCTCCGGCCCCAGCTTGAACATCCTGATTAAGCTGATGTCTATGGTTTCCATCGTTTTCGCCTCCTTCATCATCTCCCACTCCCTATTTAAGTAGGGACACCCCGTAATCCAATCGGCAGGGTGTCCCCAGGGGACACCCTTAGCTTCAGTTTGTGGGGTGTCCCCTAAAATATTTGTTGTTTTCGAGGGAGGCGGTAGTATAATGTTGTTATGAATGATTTGGAATTCGTCCGGCGCTGCGTAAACGGCGACCAGCAGGCCTGGGGCGAATTCATAGAGAAATACTCCCGCTTAGTATACAATTACGCCCTCAGTATCTTAAGCTCGAATAATTATTCCTTTGCCCAGAATCACCTCCCGGATATCTTTCAGGAAATTTTCGCCTCGCTGCTCAAAGATAATTGCAAAAAATTACGCAGCTTCCAAGCCAGAAATGGCTGCAGCCTGGCTACTTGGCTGCGGCAGGTAACAATTAATTCCACCATCGATTACCTGCGTAAGCTTAAGCCCGCGGCCTCGTTAGACGAAGGGGCTGAAGAAGAGATTAGCTTGGCGGATATCCTTACGGATCGCTCCGCTTCTGCCCCGGACCTGCTTACCCAGGAGGAAAAATTAGGCGCCTTAAAGGACTGCATCAGCAAGCTTAGGGCCGAAGATAAGTTTCTCCTGGAATTATACCTTAATCGCGGGTTGAGCCTGGAAAAAATCAAAGGGTATTTCAGGGTTTCCCGCGGCGCAATCGATATGCAGAAATTGCGGGTTATCGCCAGATTAAAAGCATGTTTTAAGCGCAAGGGGTTTATGTTAGATTCTTAAGCTGGGCGCGTCTGTTATAATAGGAGAGAATGATGGGGCAAAAAATCGAAAGTCTGATTAAGGCGGCCTACCGGCAGTGGAAAGCCGCTCAGCCGAAAGCCTGCGGCGCGCATCCCGGGGAAGAGCAGATCGCCTGTTTTCTGGAAGGCAGGCTTTCCCGGGGAGAGAGCAGCCGGGTGATCTCGCATCTATTGGTTTGCGATGATTGCGCCGAGGCGCTCTCCCTGAGCTTAAAGACCGAAATAAAAGAAGAGCGGCCTGTGCCTGCGGAATTAATCGCGCGCCTGAAAGACTTGGCTGCCCGGGCATCCGGCTTCCCGCTCTGGGAAATTATACTGAAGGTTAAAGAGCAGGCGCTGGAGCTTCTCAGCAATACCGGCGATGTGCTGGCAGGCCGGGAATTGCTGCCGGCGCCGGCGCTGCGCGGCCGCTCGGCCCGGGATTTTAAAGACGAGGTAAATATCTTCAAGGATTTTGCCGGCATCAGGGTCCAGTTGAAAATCGAAAAAAAGGCCGCCCGCGAATTCAATCTGACCATTACCGCCAGGGAAAGGCAGACGCAAAGGATAATCAAGGATTTGCGGGTTTCCCTTTTCCGGGCCGATCTGGAATTGGAATCCCGCCTGAGCGATACGGGCGCGGTAACTTTCGAGCACGTCTTATTAGGGAAATATGCCGTCGAGATTACCAGCGCGGAAAATAAGTTAGCCTCCGTATCGCTGGACATAAAGGTATAGCCGGATTTCCCATGCACGACTGCGAAGGGCCATTAGTCCTGGAAATATCAAGGCAGGCGGACTCGCTGAAGATGAGCATCGCCGGCCAGGCCGAAACCAACCCCACCCTCAAGTATTACAGCCAATGCGAATTTTCCGCGCCGGAGATTGACGGTCTCACCCGGGAAATCACCTTCCTGCTCAATAAAATAAGAAAGGTTGATTCCGCTGCCGAGCCCCTGGCGCGTCCCTTAGCTAAAACCGGCCGGCTGCTTTGGGACAATCTGCTTTCCCGCCTGATCAGCGAAAGGTTGAAATCAGCCGCAAGCGCGAATTTAATTCTGCTATTAGATGAGGAATTAGTCAGCATACCCTGGGAACTCCTTCATGACGGCGATAATTTCTTATGCCTGAAGTTTAACCTTTCCAGGTTAGTAAGGACCAAAAAAGAGCCCCAATCCCTGCGTTACCGCTCCAGCCCCGCGGTGGCCAGGATGCTCATCCTCGCCAATCCGACCAATGATTTAAAATCGGCGTATCTGGAGGGCGTCAATATCCGCAATCAGTTCGAGCGCAGGAGGCGCTCCCTGCAGATCGATTTCAAATCCACCTATATCGATAAATTATTCGTGAAAAAAAATTTCAGCGATTACGATATCGTGCATTTTGCCGGCCACTGCGAATATGACCCGGATAACCAGAAAGATGCCGGCTGGGTTTTAAGCGGCTCCAGGTTTACCGCCCTCGATATACTGGCCTTAGGCGCAAGCGGCGCCATGCCCGGACTGGTGTTTTCCCATGCCTGTCACTCTGCCGCGGACAGCGGTAGCCTTTTAGACGCGGATTACCAGCAGAGGTATTACAGCCTGGCGGCGGCATTCCTGTTCGCCGGGGTACGTCATTACTTAGGCTCGATCCGCTGGATAGAAGATTCATCCGGCCTGAGTTTTGCCAAAGAGTTTTACACCCAACTGATGGCCGGAAAATCCGTGGGCGAATCCGTGCGGTTGGGGAGGCTGAAATTAGTAAGAGATTACGGCTTAGACTGCCTGCACTGGGCGAATTATCTGCTTTATGGCGATCCGAATTTTATCTTCTTTGGCCCGCCGGAAAAAGCACGGAAGCAGAAAGCAAGGCAGGGATTTGCTATCGGCAGGAAGATAGCGGCTGGGCTGGGGCTGGCCTTGGCCGCCGCAGCCGTATGGTTATACCTATATTATCGTTTGCCCAGCCTGAACCCCGGGGCTTACCGTCTCTTTGCGCAGTGTAAAAAATTTTTCCGGGAAGGGAATAATCAAGGAGCACTGCAGGCCTGCGGCGCGCTGGTCAAAAAGGACCCTATGTTCCTGGAGGCCTATCCCTTGCTGGCCGGCGCCTGCGAGCGCCAGGGCGCGCGGGAGCAGGCTCTGAAATATTACTTCGATTATGCCTTGCAAAGCGAAAAGAAACAGGATCATCGCTGCTTGAGCGCGGCTTATATACAAATCGGCTGGCTTTATTTCAATCAGGGGGATTTTCAGAATGCGGAGGATTTTTATAACCGAACTATCGCCTTAAGCCGGCAGGGCAGGGATAGGCTGAACCAGGCAATCGCTCTGCGCAAGTTAGCCGTCCTGCAGATCGAGCGGGAGAATTACGATGCCGCCCTGCAGCTTTTGACTAAGTCATCGGCAATCAACCGCGAAAGGCAAAGTGACCCCCGGCACCGCTATAACCTGGCCTGCGACTATTTTGACATCGGGCTGTTATTCGCGGATAAAGATGACCTGCCCGCGGCAAAGGAATTTTACGGCAGAAGCCTGAAGATATTTCAGGGTTTAAAGCTGAAGTCCGAGTTGAGCGATTACTATTTTAATCTCGGGGAAATCTACAAGTTTGAAAAGCAATACCAGAAGGCGCTGGAATATTATGCCCGGGGCATGCAGGCCGACCAGGCATCCGGCAACCTGCCCAGCCTGGCCGCGGATTTTGATATGCTGGGGGAATTATACGCGGAAATTGGGAATTTCCCCCGGGCCAGGGAATGTTTCGAGCAGGCAGCGGCAATCGCTAAAAAGATCAATTGCCTGCCGGAGCTGGCCTCGGCCACTTACAATTTAGGCAATTTATACGGAGGGCATCATGAAGCCGGCCAGGCAAAAATTTATCTCCAGGAAGCGCTCGAGCTCTATAAGAAACTCGACCCCCGCCGGTACCAGGAAATCAAACAAGAGCTTGAGGGAGAATAAGGAATTCTCCCTTTCTATTGACAAGCAGGATAATTATGTTATATTGAAAACCAGGGCAGTAAAATAGATTTCAAAGCGGGAGAGTGCAAAATGAGAAAAAAATTTATCATTTGTTTTCTTATTATCTTTGCCTTCATCTTCACGTTTCGCCTTTATGCCGCCGAGCAGGGGGAGAAAGGCGAGGAGGAGGTAATATATTCTCCTAAGGCGGTTGACGCCCAAAAGTTTACCCTGCAAAAGACTCCGGTAAATAAGCTGGTGCGCGGTTTTGTCAATATGACCTTATGCTGGGCAGAGCTTTTCGCCCAACCGATCAAAGTTTCCAAAGAACGTAATCCCGGCGTTGGCCTGACCCTCGGCCTGGTAGAAGGCGTCTTCCTTTCGGCCCTACGCGCCGCCACCGGATTATTCGATACGGTTACCTGCCTCATCCCTCCTTATGACCGGCCGCTGATGAAGCCGGAATACGCCTTTGAGAGTCCGGAAAAGGCGTAGAAATTCCGCTAATTAAAAATTCCCAAAAATTTTTGTGAGATTTTACCGCCTCCTGCGTCAATTAGGATAGGAGGTGGCAAAATGAGAAAGTGTGCGGTAGCGGTTTTGGCTGGATTTTGGTTTTTAGCGGTAAAGGTATCTGCCGGGGAGCTCGCCTGGGAAGAGATTGGCAGGGGCAATCTGAATTTGAGAACAATCCTCGTGGACCCGGCTGACCCGCGCCTGCTTTATTTCGGTTCAAACAATGGTGTTTTTCAGAGCACAGACGCGGGGGCAAGCTGGCGGAATATCTTATCAGTCAGGGGAGAAGACAGGGGGGTAAATTTTTTGCTTTTTCACCCGCAGGATAGAAACGTCATCTATGCCGCTACCGGCAACGGGCTTTATTACAGCGCCAACCGGGGCAGGAATTGGAGCCGAATTTTTAAAGGCAGGAATTTTCAGGATCAGCAATGCGCCTGCGCGGCCATTTTCAGAGAGACGATTTATCTGGGCACGCAAGGCGGCTTGTTTATCAGCCGGGACCGCGGCGTCAGCTGGCAGAAAGCGCAGGGAAAAATTACCGCTGAGAGGGTCCGGGCAATTGCCGGCAGCCAGTCGGAGCCGGATTGCGTTTATGCTGCCGCAGCCTCCGGGATCTTCCGTAGTCAGGATGCAGGCCAAAGCTGGGAGAGGATTTTCGTGGCCCGGGCAACAGAGGATAATAGCGAGGCCGGGGAGATTAACGAAGATTTTGACGCCCGGATGCAGGTTTCCGATATCCGGTATATCGCGCTTGCCCCGGATAATTTAAACCGCCTTTACCTGGCTACTGCCAGAGGAGTGTATTTCAGCCGGGACCGGGGGCTCAACTGGAATATGCTTACTGAATTCGGCCTGTTGAGTCGGGACGTCAGGTTCCTGCTGGCGGCGGGAAATTCAAGGCTTTACGCCCTGACTCAGTCCGGTGTGTTCGCCTATACAAATGAGCGCTGGCAGGAATTATCTTTTACCCTGCCTGCCGGCGAAGTAAAATCTTTGAGTTTGGATAACAAGGGTTATCTTTACGCCGCCTGCCAGAATGGTTTATACCGCGCTAACCCCGCCTCTATAGATAGCGCACAATACGAAAATATCCTCGCCCTCTATGCAAAAGACGAGCCGAAAATCAACGAGGTGCAGAAGGCCGCCATAAAATATGCCGAGGTCCAGCCCGAGAAAATCAAGCTTTGGCGCAGGCAGGCGGCGGCCAGGGCGTTCCTGCCTAAAGTTACCGCCGGAGTCAACCGGGATACCGCAGACCTCTGGCATTGGGAATCCGGCTCCAGCAGCAAATCAGGCGACGATATCCTAGTCCGGGGCAAGGACAATGTGTCCTGGGATGTAAGCTTAGGGTGGGATTTAGGGGATCTGGTTTGGAATGACGCGCAGACCTCGATTGATGTGCGCTCGCGGCTTGCGGTGCAGCTGCGCAACGACATCTTGGATGAGGTGAATAAGTATTATTTCGAGCGCATCCGGATAAAGATCGAGCTGGATAACCTGTCTCTCGAAGAGAGAAAGAAACGTTTTGAAAAAGAACTGCGCCTGCAGGAGCTCACCGCCTCGCTCGATGCCCTGACCGGCGGCTATTTATCCCGCCAGCTTAAGTAAGGGAAGGGAGCGGTTTTTTTGTAAACAATAACTTGAATGTCACGAGTTAAGGTAGTAAAATAAAATTCATTTTGGTGAACAATGCATACAAGCATATTTTATCTACGGGAGGCAGCAATGAATGGATTGTCTAAAAAATTGTATTCATGTTTTTTAATTTTAGGCGGCGTTTTCTTTATGGTGCCGGCATTCGCTTCGGATATCACCATTAGTTCAAACACTACATGGCCGGATGGGAACTACACTTATGACAATGTTATGGTGACGAATAACGCGGTTTTAACCTTTGACGGAGCAGTCACTCTCAATGCTCAGAGACTTACAATTGATTCTGGTTCATCTATATCAGCCGACGGTAAAGGTTACGGCCCCTGCTGTGGTCCAGGCGCACCGGAACCTTGGAGCGGTGAGCCTTGCTGGGCGGCAGGCGCAGGACATGGAGGAAAAGGCGGGGCGGGCAGAGGAGGGATTCCTGGAGGCATTACCTATGGTTCAGCAGTTGCGCCGGAAGAAATGGGGAGCGGTTCTAAAGGACGAAACTCAGGAACTTATGGCGGCGGGGCAATAAAATTAGTAATTGGAGAAACTTTGACAATAAATGGTGTTATTAGAGCCAATGGAGAGAATAGTGTAGATTACTATGCTGGGGGCGCAAGCGCCGGAAGCATTTATATAACTGCTAAGAGGTTTGAAGGCACAGGTTCAATCAGCGTAAATGGAGGAGCGGGTAATAGTCATACAGCCGGCGGTGGAGGCGGAGGAAGAATAGCTGTTTATTATCAAAGCTCCAACTTTAGCGGGATGATAGAAGCACAAGGGGGAATAGGTTTTGAGAATGGAGAGAATGGGACGGTGGTACAGGGCGAAGATACCCCGGAAGTATTTGATGGAGATGTCATAATAGATACGGATACAACCTGGGCCGCGGGTACCTATACTTACGAAAACGTCCATATAACAAACGGCGCAACTTTAAGTTTTAACCGTTCTCCTGTCATTCTTAATGTGGGAAATCTTACCGTTGATACCGGGGCTTCTATTTCTGTAGATGAGGCAGGCTATGGAGCTGGTCAAGGGCCGGGCACCGGCACTTACAATAACCGGCACGGCGGCGGAGGCGGTTATGGCGGCAGAGGCGGTAACGGCGGATGGACAGGGGCGGGTATTGCCTTAGGCGGCCCTGCTTATGGTTCGGCTGCTGCGCCGATTGACTTAGGCAGCGGCGGAGGA